>NZ_LGHK01000079.1 GCF_001908235.1 Bradyrhizobium sp. NAS96.2 | reverse complement strand
CGAAGCTGCCTGGCTGCTGATTGCACACATCAGACTCCTGACCCGCAGACTTGCCGCTGCAGATAGGGGGCGATGATTTATGAGTCAGACTCTCAGGATGACGGCACTGACAGCGCGCCCCGCAGCGACGGTCACGCGGTCCTTCACTCGCGCCATCAAATCTCGCCGATCACCTCGCGGCGGCGCTGCTCGGATTCTTCGGCGTAGCGCCGCATTGCGTGCGCCTCGGTGAGCAGGCCGATCGGCCGCCGGTCGCCGTCGCCTTCGACCACCGCGAGCGATTCGGCTTCGGCCGCGTCGAACACCGCGATCGCCTCCTGGACGTTCATGCCGGGATGCAGCACCACGTCGGCGTAGCGCAGGATAGCCGCAAGGCCCTTGTCCTCCTCGAGGTCCGGCGCGTGGGCTTCGGCGACCAGCGCGAGCCCGGCATAGCGTCCCTCGCCGTCGACCGCGACCACCTGGGTCTTCGAGCCCGGCGGGAATTCCTCGCGGAACGCCTCGATCGGCATCGCCGCGTTCACGGTCGTCATGTCCTGCCGCATCATCTTGCCGACCGTGAGATCGCGGATCCAGCCGATATCGGCGGCGCTGCGGATGGTCTCGCCGCGCAGATGCAGCCGCCAGGTCGCGAACGAATAGCCGAACAGCTCGCGGGTGATCGTGGTCGAGATGATCACCGCGACCAGCACCGCGGTGGTGAGCCAGAGATTGCCGGTGGATTCCAGCGCGATGAACGACATCGTCAAGGGACCGCCGATCACCGAGGCGGACAGCGCGCTCATGCCGATCACCGCATAGGCGTTGGGATCGAGATCCAGCCCCGGCCACACGATGTCGACGCCGGCGGCGAACAGCCGGCCGCCGAGCGCGCCCATGAACAGCGTGGCGAAGAACAATCCGCCGCGGAAGCCGGATCCGAGCGACACGATCGAGGCGAGCGCCTTCAGTGCGAACACGGCGGCGATGAAGGTGAGCGGCATCGCCACGATGCCGGCGAAGCGCAGCGCGCCATGGCCCGACGACATCACCTGCGGCGTCAGCAGCGCCATCGCGCCGACCGCAAGCCCGCCGAGCGCCGGCCGCAGCGGCTGCCAGAGCCGGGTTTTGGTGAGCACCGCCTCGCACAGCGTCACCCCGCGCATGATCGCGATCCCGGTCAGCGCCGCGACCATGCCGAGCAGCGCGGCGATCGCAAGATCCCGCCCGAGCACGTCGCCGACGGTTCCGACGCCGACGCCGAGCGGCAGCGGCTCGAAGGCATGGGCGACGAAATAGCCGGTCACCGCCGCCACCCCGACCGGGGTCAGGCTCGCCGGCGTATAGCCGCCGATCACAAGTTCGAAAGCGTAGAAGGCGCCGGCGAGCGGCGCGCTGAAGGCCCCGGCGATCGCCGCCGCCGCGCCGCAGCCGACCATGATTCGCTGATCGTTGCGGCGGAGGTGGAAACCGCGGCCGAGCGAGGCGGCGAGGCCGCTGGACAGCTGGGTGTAGCCGGCCTCGAGCCCGACCGAGCCGCCGACGCCGCTCGACCAGATCGTCTGCAGCGCCACGATCACGCTGCCGCGGAACGACATCCGGCCGCCATAGAGCGCGTTGGCCTCGATCGGGTCGATCTCACGGGCCGGCCGGACCCGCAGCAGCAGCAGGAACGCTATGCCCAGCAGCAGGCCGCCAGCCGTGGGAACCAGCAGCGCACGCACCGGATCGATGCTGGGCTGGCTCGACAGCCGCTCGCCCAGCGGCAGATTGAACAGCACCGAATGCAGCACCGTGACGAGGCTGCTCATCACCGCCACCACGAGGCCGCCGATGGCGCCGATCAGCACCGCCAGCACCACAAGGCTCGTCTCGTGCGCACGCACGAATGCGCGCAACCGGCGCGGCGCCTCGAGATAGCTTGTGGTCGTGGTCATCGGCAGGGTCCGTCACTGGCCGAGGGGCTTGCGGCTCCCTTTACGGGCCTCGCGGGCAGGAGGCAATCGGGGCAGGAACATGGCAGGGGACGGCGGATAAGCTGCTCATTGCTCTTCACAATCCCGTCACGCTGCCTGTAGTATGTGAGTGCATGCTGCTTCGCAGCTAATGGGAGATCAGGAGCGTTATTTGAACGCACATGTCTCGCAAGGCGGTTGGCCGGTGCTGGTCTTGAATGCGGACTTCCGGCCGCTGAGTTATTACCCGCTGTCGCTCTGGTCCTGGCAGGACGCGATCAAGGCGGTGTTCCTCGATCGTGTCAACATCGTCGAATATTACGACCGGGCGGTACGAAGTCCTTCCTTCGAAATCCAGTTGCCCAGCGTCGTATCCCTGAAGTCCTTCGTCAAACCGACCACCCACCCCGCCTTCACCCGGTTCAATGTTTTCCTGCGCGACCGATTCAGCTGCCAATATTGCCTGTCGGGCGACGACCTCACCTTCGATCACATCATTCCGCGCAGCAAGGGTGGCCAGACCACCTGGGAGAACGTCGTTGCCGCCTGCTCGCCCTGCAATCTGCGCAAGGGCAATCTGACGCCGCAGCAGGCCAAGATGTTTCCGAAGCAGACACCCTACGCCCCGACGGTGCATCAGCTCCACCGCAACGGCCGGCTGTTCCCGCCGAACTATCTGCACGAGAGCTGGCTCGATTATCTCTACTGGGATACTGAGCTCGATCCGTAGGGCGCGATAGCGAGCGTCGTCCCCCGCACGGAATGCAAGCTGGTACTGCTGTTGTTTGGAGTCAGGCGGGTCGCTTCGTCAGGGCCGCCTCACCCTCTTCGCGTCCGGGCACGCTGACATGGACTTCATGTCCCAGCCTGATCGCCAGCGCCGCGGCGGCAGTTGCCGCCTCGAATGCAGCTTCCTTGGTGGCGTATCCGGCATTGAGATTGCCATCGTGCAGGACGCCCCATTCCTCGCCGGCCGCGATCACCGCGTATTGAGCCAAACCCATCATGTCCTCCTTGCGCAAGACGGTGCTGCGTCACGTGCCGTTGCGCCGATATGTCTTGCGGACGACCGGCCAACGGCCGGTTCGGAGCGAGGTTCCTACGCGCAACCGGCCCGGCTCCGGCACCGATTAGGAACGAAGCTGCGTCGGCGGCGTCGACTTGAGTGGTGATGAACAGGACGCCAATCATGGTCCGAGAAGGCCCGGCCGAACCAGCGCCAGCAAACACAATTGAGACGCCCCAGGAAAGGCAGGCACGTTTCTACGGCATGATGTTCACGGCGGCGATCATCGCGCTCGTGATCATCGTCGTCGCCTACATGCTGGTGCGATAGACGCGGACCGGCGCGAGCCGGACCGCAAGGGTGCCAGCCACGATCTCCGTTTCGAGAATCGTGCCGACGGTCGCCATGCGTATCGCGTCACTGCCGGTTGCGCAGAAATATCCATCCGCCACCGCTTCGTTCCGCGGTCCCGCGCGTTCATGGAACATGCCCGATCGCAAAGCGAAATCGTCCTCTGCGTCTGCACGCCTGTGGCCGCTGCTGGCCGTGAACTTCTTCATGGCAGACATGCAGTCCGGGATTGGACCGTTCGTCGGGGTCTTCCTTCAGTTGCATGGCTGGACCAGCGGCCTGATCGGGACTGCCCTAACGCTCGGCAATGTCGCCGGCATGTTGATCACGACGCCGATCGGCGGCTGCATCGATACGACGAACCACAAGCGGGCATGGGTGATCGTGCCAGGCGTCGCGGTCGTGGTGGCATCGGCCGTCATCCTGATGTCGCAAAGCTTCTGGGCCGTCGCGCTGTCCCAGGTTGCGACCTCGATCGCGGGCGCGGCGATCGTGCCGGCGGTCACCGGCATCACGCTCGGCATCGTCAGACAGCGCGGCTTCAACCGGCAGAACGGCCGCAACCAGGCATTCAACCACGCCGGCAACATGGTCGGCGCCGCGGCATCGGGCTATCTCGGCTGGCAATACGGCTATGTGGCGGTGTTCGTGCTCGCCGCCCTGTTCGGCGCGATTACGATTGCTTGCGTCCTGATGATCCCGCCCGGCAGCATCGATCACCACGCGGCACGCGGCAAGGAAGAAGACCCGGACAGCCAGCCCAGCGGCTTCTCCGTGCTGGTCAAGCACAAGCCGCTGCTGGTGCTCGCCGTCGCACTGGCCGCGTTCCACCTCGGCAACGCGTCGATCGTACCTCTCTACGGCCTTGCCGCCGTCGCAGGCAATCATGCCAACGGTCCGAGTTTCGTCGCGACCACGATCGTGGTGGCGCAGGCAGTGATGGTCCTCGCGTCGATCGCGGGGATGCGCGCAGCCGAGCGCCGCAACTACTGGTCGGTCCTGCTGCTGTCGTTCCTGGCGTTACCCGTGCGCGGCGTGCTGGCGTTCTTCCTCTCCGGCTGGTGGGGCGTCCTGCCGGTACAGATCCTCGACGGCATCGGCGCCGGCCTGCAAAGCGTGGCCGTGCCGGGAATGGTCGCGCGATCACTGAACGGAACCGGCCGCGTCAATCTTGGGCAAGGCGCGGTCATCACCGTCCAGGGCATCGGCGCCTCGCTCAGCCCCGCGCTCGGCGGCTGGATCGCACAATGGGTCGGCTATGGTCCGGTCTTCCTGGTGCTCGGCGGATTGGGGCTTGTGTCGATCGCACTCTGGATCGTCTTCCGGTCGACCGTGCAGGAATTCTGACGTCTTCCGTGATCGCATTAGCGTGATCATCCGCGGTGTTCGGAGGTATATTATTGCATCCTAATAGTTCGTATCCTATCTAATTCCCATGCCTCCGTCGCAATCCCATATCCACGCCGAGATCGGCCGCCTGATCACCAGGCTCGGGCGGATCTGGCGCCGCGAGTCGGATCAGGCGCTGTCCGATCACGGCCTGTCCTACGCGACGGCGATCCCGCTGCTGGTGCTGTCGCGGCAGGGGGAGAACGTCCGCCAGGGCGTGCTGGCCGACGAATTGGGGATCGAGGGGCCTTCGCTGGTTCGGCTGATCGATCTGCTCGAATCCGAAGGCCTGGTCGAGCGCCGCGAGGACCCGACCGACCGGCGCGCCAAGACGCTGCATCTCACCGTTTCAGGCGAAGCCAAGGTCGAAGAGACCAACCGGGTGCTACGCCGCGTGCGCGCAAGCCTGCTGAAGGATATCGGCAGCGAGGAACTTGCGGTAACCTTCGAGACGCTCCAGCGCATCGAGCAGCGCGCGAGCCGCCTGCAGCACGCCAAGAGTGTTCAAGGCAAGACTGCTGCAGACAAGACTGCTGCAGAGGCGAGATAGTCATGCGCGCGGAAGAGCCGTTCCTGGTCCGCCACGCGGACCTCATCTTCGCGTTGAAGACGTTCGCCGCGTCGATGCTGGCACTCGTCATCGCATTGGCGATCGATCTGCCGCGTCCCTATTGGGCGATGGCGACGGTCTATATCACGTCACAGCCGCTGGCCGGTGCGACCAGCTCGAAGGCGTTCTTCCGCGTGATCGGCACCCTGGTCGGCGCCAGCATGACGGTCGCCCTGGTGCCGAACCTGATCAACGCGCCGGAACTGCTGTGCCTTGCGATCGCGCTGTGGGTCGGCCTCTGCCTTTACCTGGCGCTGCTCGACGGCACGCCGCGCAGCTATATCTTCATGCTGGGGGGATACACCGTCGCGCTGATCGGCTTTCCATCGGTGGCCGATCCGGGCAGCATCTTCGATGTCGCGCTGGCGCGGGTCGAGGAGATCTCGCTCGGGATCATCTGTGCCAGCCTGGTGTCGACTGTGGTGTTTCCGCGCAGCGTCGCGCCGGCGGTCGGCGGCCGCGTCAGGAGCTGGCTGGCGGATGCGCGCCGCCTGTCCCGCGACGTGCTGCTTGATCGCGGCACCAGCGAGACGCGCCGGGCCCAACGCCTCCACCTTGCGACCGACATCGTCGAGATCGATACGCTGGCGACCCATCTCGCCTACGACCGGCTGGCCGACGCCGGCACCGTACGTGGCCTCGGTGAGGTCCGCCTGCGCATGCTGATGCTGCTGCCGATCGTCACGTCGATCGAAGACCGGCTGGCCGCGCTCGGCGAAGCGGCGCTGCAAAGGCAACCGGAGTTGCGGCGCCTGATCGGCGACCTCGCCGCATGGATCGTGGACGAGGATCGCTCGCGGCAATCCGGCGAGCAGATCCGCGCCGCGATCGCCGAGCGGCAATCGGCACTCGACGGCCTCGCGCCGCGGGAGCGCATCATCACCATCAGCCGGCTGCTGCGGCTGCGCGAGCTTGTCGACATCTCGGCCGACTGCCGCGCGGTGGGCGATGCGATTGCGGCGGGCCAGGATATCTCCACCGTCCCGCTGGCGTTCCACCCGGAGGCGGGCGCCGCGCCGGTCCGTCATCGCGACCACGGCATGGCGCTGTGGTCGGCCGCGGGGGCGGCGGTAGCGATCCTGATCTGCTGCGGCCTGTGGATTGCGACCGGCTGGCCCGACGGCGCCTCGGCGCCGATGATGGCGGCGGTCGCCTGCTCCTTCTTCGCGGCGCAGGACGAGCCGGCGCGCAGCATCCGGGCCTTCGGCCTGTTTTCGCTGGTCGCGATCGTCGTGGTCGCGATCTATCAGTTCGCGCTGGTGCCCGGCATCTCCCACATCGAGGTTCTGATCGCCGCGCTGGCGCCGACCTTCCTGTTGTACGGTTTCCTGATCGCGCGGCCGAAAACCGCGCCGATCGGCATGGCGCTCGCCGCCAACACCGCGACGCTGCTCGCGCTGCAATCGACCTACAACGCGGATTTCGCCAGCTTTGCCAACACGTCGGTCGCCTTCTTCCTCGGCGTCGTCATCGCCGAGATCGTGACGCGTGTCGCGCGCGGCGTCGGCGCCGAATGGATCGCCAAGCGGCTGATGATGTCGAGCTGGCAGACGCTGGCGGTCGCGGCCGAGCGGCGCGGCCGCGGCGATCGCGCGCAATTTGCCGGCCTGATGCTGCATCGGCTCGGACTGTTGGTGCAGCGCATCGCCTTCATCTCCGAGAGCGACCGCCGTGATGCCGACAGCCTGGTCCAGCTGCGCATCGGACTCAATATCATCGACCTCAGGCGGGCCCGCTACGGCCTTGCGGCGTCGACCGTGCGGGCCATCGACGACATGCTGGACGACCTCGCGGCGTCGTTTCGCGCTCATGCGGACCAGGCGATGCCGGCCGAACTGCTGTCACGCATCGACGCGACGGTGACCGCGGTGGTCAAGGACCCCGATGAGCGCGCGCGGGACGATGCATTGCTCGGCCTCGTCGGCATCCGCCGCGGCCTGTTTCCGGATGCGCCTGCGTATCGATCGCAGCCCGAGGAGAGTTTTGCTGCATGAGGTATGAGCTCGACATCTATGGTGTCCTGGTCCCGGCGCTGCTGCTGTGGCTCATCGTTGCCTACGCGCTGAGCGCGGTGGCGAGCCGGATCATGCAGCGCCTCGGGCTCTACCGGCTGGTCTGGCATCGCGCGCTGTTCAATTTCGCCCTGTACGTATGCCTGCTCGGCGTCGTCGTTTATTTCTCGGAGTTTCTGCCATGAAGGGGAATTTCGCCTGGCTCGGCCGGGTCGCGCTGACCGCGATCGCGCTCGTCGCTGCGCTGGCCGTCGGTCGCGCGCTCTGGGTCTACTATATGGAATCGCCGTGGACCCGCGACGGCAGGGTCCGCGCCGACGTGGTTCAGGTTGCTCCCGACGTATCCGGCTTCGTCACCGACGTGCTGGTCAAGGACAATCAGCAAGTGCATCGCGGCGACATCCTGTTCCGGATCGATCGCGCGCGCTTTGCCCTGGCGTTGCAACAGGCCGATGCTGCGGTCGCCGGCCATCGCGCCACGCTGGATCAGGCTGAATCGGATCTCAAACGCTACAGCTCGCTGACCACCGATGCGGTGTCGCAGCAGAAGCAGGAGCAGGTGCTGGCCACGCAGTTGCAGGCCAAGGCCGCTTACGACCAGGCGGTCGCCGATCGCGCCGTGGCGCAGCTCAATCTGGATCGCAGCGAGGTGCATGCATCTGTCAACGGCACCATCACCAATATGGACCTGCGGCCCGGCGCCTACGTTACCGCAGGCAAGGGCGTGATGGCGCTGGTCGATACCGATACGCTGCATGTCGAGGGCTATTTCGAGGAGACCAAGCTCGCGCGCATTCGCATCGGCGACAAGGCGCAGGTGCGGCTGATGGGCGAGCCGGTCCGGCTCACCGGACACGTCGAGAGCATTGCGGCCGGTATCGCGGACCGCGACCGCACCGACGGCGCGAACCTGCTCGCAAACGTCAATCCGACCTTCAGCTGGGTCCGGCTCGCACAGCGCGTCCCGGTGCGCATTGCGCTCGATCACCTGCCCGATCGCATCGCATTGGTCGCCGGCCGTTCGGCAACGGTCGAGATCATTGACTAGAGCAAGATGAAATTAGGTCGAACTACGACGCGCGACGGCTGTGCTCCCTCGCCCCGCTCTTCGCGGGGAGAGGGTTGGGGTGAGGGGCCATCTCCGCGTATTCGGTGATCACTGCGTTTGCGGAGGCTTCCCCTCACCCGGAACGCATCTAACGATGCGTTCCGACCTCTCTCCCCGCACGCGGGGCGAGGTGAAACGGAGCTCGTCCCTCGACTCGAAGCAAACTCATCATGCTCTAGCCGAGCCAGACGCGGGCAGCGGCATCAAGCCGGCCGCCCTTGTTGCGGACTGCGCCGGCAAGCGCGCCTATTGCACGCCGTAACGCTTGAAGTCGTCGCTGATGCTGCCTTGAATTGCCTTGGCCGCGGCGATGTCGGCATTGCCGGCGGCCTTGTCGCCCTGCTTCAGCTTCGCCAGCCCGCGTCCATAGAGTGCGCTTGCCAGCTTCGGATCGATGCGAAGCGCAGAGCTATAGTCGTCGATTGCCGCGCCAAGCTCGCCGGTCTTGAGATAGATCAGGCCGCGCGAGTCGTAGGTCGCGGCATTGGCCGGCCCCGATTGCAGCGCCTTGTTGCAGTCTTCCAGCGCCTCCTGCAGCTTGCCGAGGATGGCCCGGCTCCAGCAGCGTCCATTCCACACGCCGTCGAGGTTCGGCTCGAGGCGAATGGCCTGATCGTAGTCCTGCACCGCGCGGGCATAGTCGTTCTTCTTCAGATAGACGCCGGCGCGGTTGGCAAAGGCTTCGCCGTAGTTCGGGTTGAGCTTGATGGCCTGATCGAACGCATCGGTCGCGCGATCGTACTGGTGCTTCCTGAAATAGGCTACGCCGCGGTTGTTGAACGGCTTGGTGTAGGTTGGATTGAGCTCGATGGATCGATCAAAATCCCGGATCGCGCGGTCATAGTCTCCCTTGCCGGTGTAGGCATTGCCACGGTTGTTGTAGGCGATCGCAAGGCCGGCCGGCGTCATGTCCTGACCCGCATCGATCAGCGCCGAGCACGCACCGATGCGCGCGTCGGCCGCCGTGTGGTCGAGGCCGCTGCACAGCTCGATATTCCGCAGGTAGTTGTTCCTCTGCGTCGGGCTCTGCGCGCCAACCGACGGTGTGAGCAGCAGCAGGATGAAAAGCGCCGCCAGGCCGCCACTCCCACCGAAACCTGCGCGAGGATTCATGTCGGGCTCCGGTTTTGACGACGCCATCGTCGCCGATATCCGTGAGTAGCCGCTCAAGACTGACGCCCTGCTCGCCTAGCACCCTCGACAAATGTTCGGATTGAACCTGTGGTAGGTGTTCTGCTCGGGTTGCGGCGCCGCCCGTGTCGCGGGCTTCCTGAGCAGCTTGCTCTTGCCCTCTTCCACGAGCGTCGCAAACCTCACCGTACCGTCATCGGAAATTTCGATGCGCGGCGTGGTGCCTCGAATTCCCATCGTCGCGGCGGGAGTGTCGATCTTCATGTCGCCGGTCTTCGCGATGTTGCCGGCAACGAAGGTGAACGTTCCATTGGCCAGTTTGAACAAGGTCGAATTCGACTTGCCGTTCGGGTCGTACACGAACTCGGTCATCGCCATCTTGGCGTTGCTCGACAGATTGAACGAGGTGCCATCGGTGAAGTTGATTCCGACCCGCCCATCGGCCCCGGTCTGCACCACGTCGCCCAAATAGACGCGGTCGCCAACCTTCGCCTGCGGCGGTTGATCGGACAGGGCAGCCTGCACGACGACCGCACTCGGATGCTCGATCGTGACCGAGCCGGTGGCGGTCACCACTGTCCCGATGAAGCTCGCCGAGGAATTTTGAACCGCGGGTTGGGCCCGCTCGGTTTGCGCCAGCATCGGACCAGGCGCCAGGGTCGCGAGCGCCAAAACGAAGCTTGCAAGTAATTGAGCAATCAAATGGTTACGCACGATCCCCTCCGTTGAGAAGACCTTGTCGTGTCGCGGCGCGATGGTGATTTGGACCGCCGGGCCGGGACCGCAGGACCTCTACTGCCGACCGAGTTGCTGCAAAACAGGCCTAAGGGCCTGGTGTCGTTCGATTAAAAATTAATAAGTGGACAATTTACTTGGTAAATATACACTAAATTTAGTGGGGGTGCACTTGCGATAATTGGTAGCAGTTCTGCCGTTTCCGCGATGGCTCTCCGCTGCATTGGAAGCCGATTTTCACTACCGAATTTAGTTTCAATCAGGACGTTTCGGCGGGCGAGCCTATGGCTGCGGGTGCGGGGTCTTTTCACCTCGTAGAGACCGCAAGCCAGACCAAGAAAACGACGGCAGCACCTACCGCCTGAGCCGTTCAGCAGGCGAAAAGCCAATGTTAGTCGCGTCCGGCGTAGCGTTCGGGGGCGCGAGCTCGGCCGTATTAGGCCGGCTGCCCCGGGTGATTGGCGTTGTTGATACGGTGATCGGTTGCGGCACCATTGTGCGTGCGCGCGACGTCGCCCTCTCCGTCGTGGCCGGCGATCCGGTTTGCCAGGGTGACGTCATCGAGGTCGCAGCCGACGGGCGGGTCGAAATCCGCTTGATCGACGGTGCAATGCTCCACCTGCCGGCAGGCACCCGGCTGGCATTGGGCGATCTGACCGAGAACTCGGTCGGCGGCTTGCGGCCGGGACTGTTCGCGACAGCCAGAAGCATCTTCCGCCTCATCGGCAGGCGGCTGGCGGGGTCAGACGTGCTGACCGCGGACACGCCGGTTGGCACCGTCAGGGCCAGCGGCCTCGGCCTGCTGTCGTTCGCCGCGCTGACCTTCTCGCTGCTGAAGGACTCCCAGGACGCCCGGGCCGCGGAGCCCAACGTCACCATCCTGGACGACGACAACATCACCTACAAGGACATGCACCACGGCGTGTTCGAGCTGGTGACGAAAGAGGCGAACCCCCGGCATATCGTCGTCGACGACCCCGGCGTCACGGTCGTCCTGACCGCAAGAGGGTCGTCGGTCAGCGTAAGCCAGGTCTCGAACAGCCCTGCTCACATGGAGGATCTGCGGAACGCACAACAGGAGACGCTTGCCGGTTACGCGAAAGGAGTGTGGTCAAAAGGGTCCGGCATGCCGGCTTACGAAGGCTCGCCGCTGCTGCAGCCAATCAATTTTATCGAGCCTGACCCGTCATTAACGCCGAACCAGCTCGGACCGGTACCGATCACCCTTCCCGGGTACGTCATCACGTACACGCCGCCACCGGCGCCGCTCGTTCTGAGCTTCGGAGCGCCGTCGCCGCTGACGTTGAACGAGAGACATCTGACGGCGACGACGCTGGACGACAATATCGCCGGCTCGTCGCCGAACGAGGCCCTGACGACGACGACGGGCGACTTCGCGATAACCTTCGCCAACCCACAGGACGCGGTCGGCGCGACGGTCAACTACAGGCTGGTGATCACCGGCGGTGACGGCGCAGCGTCGGGGGTGATCGACTCGCACACTGGCCTCGCTGACGTGCTGGTTCTGAACGGCGACACCATTGAAGGCCGCGTCGGCAGCACCAGCGGGACGCTGGCGTTCACGATCGCGCTCGATCCGGCGACGGCGCACGTGACATTCACCGAGTACCGGGCGGCGGCCCAGCCGCCTGGCGCCAGCACCGGCGACAGCGACGTCATACCGCTGGCGAGCGGGGTCATCATCCTGGTTGCGACGGTGATGAAGGGCGACCAGTTCGGATATGTGACCCTCGATCTCGGCAGCAGGTTGGTGGTCGTCGAAGACGACCCGAGCATCAGCACGAGCGGAACAGCGCCCGCGCTGACGCTGAGCGAGGCGCATCTGACGGCAACGGTGCTGGACGACAACATCGCCGGCTCCGCGCCGAACGCGGCGCTGACGACGACGTCGGCCGACTTCTCGACGGCATTCAAGCCAGTTCAAGGCGCGGATGGAGCAACGGTCACCTATGCACTGGCGATCGCCGGCAGCGATGGCGCGGCCTCGAGCTTGATCGACTCGCACACGGGCCTCGCCGACGTGCTGGTCCTGGACGGCAACACGGTCGAAGGCCGTGTCGGCGCAACCGACGGCACCTTGGCATTCACCATCACGGTTGATCCGGCGACCGGGCTTGTCACCTTCACCGAGTATCGGCCGGTGAGGCAGCCGTTCGGAACCAGTCCGGACAACGGCGAAGCGGTGGCGCTGACCACTGGAATCGTCGGCTTGATTGCAACCATCACGGACAGGGATGGAGACTCCCAGAGCGCGGCTATCGATCTGGGCGGCAGGCTCAGCATCAGCGACGATGGCCCGACGATCAACGCCAATGGCACCGTGCCATCGCTGACGCTGAGCGAGAGCCACCTCACCGCAACAGCGCTCGACGACAACATCGCCGGCTCGGCACCCGATGCGGCGCTGACGACGACAGCAGCCTACTTCTCGACGGCATTCAGCTCCATCCAAGGCGCGGATGGTGCGACGATCATCTACGCGCTGGCGATCACGGGTGGCAACGGCGCCGCGTCGGGCCTGACCGACGCGCATACCGGCCTTGCCGACGTCTTGGTTCAAAATGGCAACACCATCGAAGGGCATGTCGGCTCGACCACCGGCACGCTGGCCTTCAGTATTGCGATTGATCCGCTCACAGGGCTGGTGACCTTCACCGAGTATCGCGCGGTGAAGCAACTGCCCGACACGAGCGCCGATGAAGGCATTACGTTGAGTTCCGGAGTTGTCCGCCTGTATGCCGAAATCGTGGATAGAGATGGAGACTACCAGATCGCCAGCCTCGATCTTGGCAGGCAGCTCACGATCACAGGCGACAGCCCGAGCATCAGGACCAACGGCACAACCCCCTCGCTCTCCCTGAGCGAGACGCACCTGACGGCCACCGTGTTCGACGATAACATTGCGGGCTCGATGCCGAACGCAGCGTTGACGACGACCTCGGCGGACTTCTCGACGGCGTTCAGCTCGGTTCAGGGCGCCAATGGCGCGACGATCGGCTATGCGCTGACGATCGCCGGCGGCAACGGCACGGCTTCGGGCCTGACCGACTCGCATACCGGCCTGGCCGACGTGCTGGTTCTGAACGGCAACACCGTCGAAGGACGCGTCGGGGGAATCGGCGGCACGTTGGCCTTCACGATCACGATCGATCCGGTTACTGGGCGCGTGACGTTCGCAGAGTTGCGCGCGGTGACGCAACCGCTCGCCACCAGCCCCGACAACGGCGAAGGCATCACGTTGAGTCCCGGACTCCTGAGCCTGGTCGCCACCATCACCGACAATGACGGCAACGTCCAGAGTGCGAGCCTGGACCTCGGCAAGCAACTGACCATCACCGACGACGGCCCGAGCATCAAGACAAGCGGCACCACGCCATCACTGTCGTTGAGCGAAACGCATCTGACCGCAACGGTGTTCGACGACAATATCGCAGGCTCGCAGCCGAACGCGGCACTGACGACGACGTCAGCCGACTTCTCGACCGCGTTCACCTCGGTTCAAGGTGCGGACGGCGCGACCATCGCCTACACGCTAACGATTGCCGGCGGCAACGGCACGGCGTCTGGCCTGATCGATTCGCATACCGGCCTCGCCGACCTGCTGGTTCTGAACGGCAATACGATCGAGGCCCATGTCGGCGCAACCGGCGGCACGCTGGCGTTCACCATCACGATCGATCCGGCCACGGGACTTTTGACCTTCACCGAGTATCGGGCCGTGAAGCAGCCGCTCGGCACCAGCCCGGACAGCGGCGAAGGCGTGGCGTTTGCAACCGGCATCATAGGCCTGACGGCAACGATCACGGACAGGGACGGCGACTTCCAGAGCGCGAGCCTCGACCTCGGCCGGCAATTGACCATCACGGATGACGGCCCGAGCATCAAGGCAAACGGGACCACGCCATCGCTGTCGCTGAGCGAGACGCATCTGACGGCAACGGTGTTCGACGACAACATCGCGGGTTCGGCCCCCGATGCGTCGCAGACGGTAAAGTCTGCCGATTTCTCGACGGCGTTCACCTCGGTTCAGGGCGCGGATGGTGCGACCATCGCCTACACGCTGACGATCGCCGGCGGCAATGGCACGGCGTCGGGCCTGGTCGATTCGCACAGCGGCCTTGCCGACCTGCTGGTTCTGAACGGCAACACGATCGAGGGCCATGTCGGCGCGACCAACGGCACCCTGGCATTCACCATCACGGTTGATCCGGCCACGGGGCTTATCACCTTCACCGAGTATCGGGCGGTGAAGCAGCCGCTTGGCACCAGCCCGGACAACGGCGAAGGCGTGACGCTCGGGGCTGGCCTAGTCAGTCTGGTCGCAACCATCACGGACAAGGACGGCGACGTCCAGAGCGCGAGCCTCGATCTCGGTAAGCAGCTCACGATCACCGACGACGGACCGAGCATCACCGCGAATGGCACGACGCCGTCGCTGTCGCTGAGCGAGACGCATCTGACGGCGACGGTGTTCGACGACAACATCGCCGGTTCGGCGCCGGATGCATCGCAGACGACGACATCGACCGACTTCTCGACGACATTCACGTCGGTTCAAGGCGCCGATGGCGCGACCATCAGCTACGCGCTGACGATCACCGGCGGCAACAATACCGCGTCGGGCCTGATCGATTCACATACCGGCCTCGCCGACGTGCTGGTTCTGAACGGCAACACCATCGAAGGCCATGTCGGCGCGAGCAATGGGACGCTGGCATTCACCATCGCCGTCGACCCGGCGACCGGGCTCGTGACCTTCACCGAATATCGCGCGGTGACGCAACCCCTCGGGACCAATCTCGATACCGGCGAAGGCGTTACGCTGGGCGCCGGCATCGTCAACCTGGTTGCAACCATCACCGACAAGGACGGCGACTTCCAGAGCGCGAGCCTTGACCTCGGCAAGCAATTGACGATCACCGATGACGGTCCGACGATTGGCGGGTTCCCGGAGACCTCGATCACCGGTCAGGACAATCAGATCGCGACCGGCACCTACCACATCAATTTCGGCGCGGATGGCGACGCCGGGATGCAGGTTGCGATCCACGACGGCGCGGTCGGCAGCACGGGATTCGACCTGGCCACGTCCAGCCTCGGCGGCGGCATCACCTCCGTGCATGTCACCGGAAATGGCGACGACTACACCTTCTTCTATTCGACCCACGCGGTGAGCGGCGGCGTCGAAATGGACGCCTATCTTGCGGATTCAGGCGGTACGCCGACCGATCCCTACTTCACGCTGCTGATCAATCCAGGCGGAACCTTTACCTTCGATCTCGAGAGCGTCGACGTGCTGAAGCAGGTCACCGTGACCGGCTCCACTTTCGGCGCCTCGGGCGGCGGCACGCCGTCCCTCACGGCTCCGGATGGAGAGCTCGTCATCACCGGATCCGACAACAGCGGCAATCCGATCGATGTCAAGGCGTCGAACAACGGCATCGCGGTTGGCGATACCGGGCTCAGCATGGATCCCAACGAGCAGTTGAACCTTAAGTTCTCCAACGAGCAGCCGCAGATCAGCTTCATGCTGACCCAGTGGCAGGGCAACGGCACGGCAGGCGTGATCTTCAAGGTTCTGGACGGCGGCACCGACGTGCACGACTTCAGCATCGACGTTGCAAAGCCACATACCGGCAATCCCACGGTGGTCGTGCAGCAAACATCGGATGCGTCGCTGATCAACACGTCCACTTTCGACAGCACGACGTCGACCTACACGCTCTACGTTGGCAAGGAGTTCAACCAGGTCGGGATCGATTACAATCAAGCGGCCAGCGGCAACGCCACCTTCACGGTCAACAACATCACCTATAACGAGAAGACGACCATCCCGAGCACCGATCTGCTATTCGACGTGCTTGCCGCCGACAAGGACGGCGATACGGCAACGACCAGCCTTCAGGTCGACATTCAGGGCGTTACAAACGGAGCGCCCGCGCCGATATTCGCGCCCAGTCCGGAAATTGCGGCAATGGCCGGCAGCGTCATTTCAGATCCTGTCACGCATGTGCAACATGATCTGATCCTGTAAGGGCCCTGAAGCCTGGTGAAAGTCCTGGCCCGCGTCAGATATTGGCGCGGGCCAGGATGATCTCTCGTATCAGTGCCAGCCTTCGCCGGCCTTCAACGCCGCCGAGAGGCTGCGCACCGGGCGCGTCACCAGCGGATCGAGGTCGAAGCGCTTCTCGAGCATCCTGAGGATCGACGTGGTGTCGAAGTCCTCATGCGCGACGCCCGACTTGTTGAAACGCTTGGCGATCAGCAGCGCCGGAATGCGGGTGCCCGGGCCCCACTGGTCCGCAGCACGGGCCTCGGCACCATGACGGTTGAACGGCGGCGGCGGAACGTGGTCCCACTGTCCACCGAACTCGTCATAGGTGATGACGATCAGCGTGTCCTTGCCATCGGGCCCTTCGACGATCGCCTTGACGAGATCGACGAGATGCTGGCTGCCTTCGGACTCGCTGGTATAGCCCGGATGCTCGTTCTCCTCGCCGATCGGCTTGATGAAGCTGACCTGCTTCAGCCGGCCGTTCTTGGCCGCCTGGATGAACTCCGCCTCGTCCTTCAGGTGATCCCGGCGGGCCTGCGTTCCCGGCGCGTAATTGGCGAAGTAGTTGAGCGCCTGATGGTGGAACTGGAAGTCCACATCGGGGCAGTTCGGGAACACTGCATTGGAGTTATGGTTCGGGTCGGTGCAGGTCGTGCCGTTGCCGTTGGTCCAGCCGGAAGCACCGACATCGCCATTGGCGTTCGACCAGCCGCCCGAATACCAGGCCCAGTCAACGTGCTTGGCCGACAGCCGGTCGCCGATGTTCGGCGTGTGCAGCGGCGGCAGGCGCTTGATGTCCGGGGTGCCCGGTGAATAGGGCTGATAGGTCGGCTGCGTGGTGTTGACCGCATAGTCGCCGCAGGCGAGGCCAGCCGGCAGGCCGGTCTGGTTGCACTTCGCCGTCAGCTGCGCGTCCTTCACCGTGGAGAGCGGCGTGTAGAGCGGCGTGCTGGTCGGCATGCCGTTCGCATCGACGATCGAGTGGAAGTCATTGGCGCTGCCGTCGTTCAAGGCACCGACGAACTGCGGCGCCGCGGCAGCGATAAAGAACTGGTGGTTGAGGAACGATCCACCGAACGCGCCCTGGAAGAAGCTGTCGGCGACGACGTAGTTCGGGGCACCGTGGCTATGCAGATAGGCGTAGATCGGCAGCTTCTTGGTGTCGTAGTAGCCCATCACCAGGCCCGACGCGTCACTGCCGGTCACGTAGCGGTTCTGCCGGCCGCCGTTGAGCTGGTACTGCTCGCTGTAGAAGCGATGCACGATGTCCTCGGTGCAGCCGCCGGGCGCGCCGGTGCCGTTGAGGAAGCCGTGTGGCGCGAAGGCGCCGACCGGCTTCGGACAGGTGGTCGCCGAGGTCGGGATGAAGTCGTTGATCTCGAACGGCTTGTTCTTGAAGGCGCTCAGGATCGCGACCGAGCCGGTATTGTCGGTGCAGGTGGTCGGCTGCGGCGACGGCGAAGTCAGGTTGACGTCGTTCTGCAACAGGCAGGCATAGACGGTCTGGTTGTCCTGGCGAACCTGCAGCGTATGGGCCTGATCGGCATCCGAGGTGCCGTTGATCCGGTCACGGCCGACATCGCCCCAATGCCCGTAGAGGTTATCGAAGCTGTGGTTTTCCTGATAGATGACGACGATGTGCTTGTACTGATGCACGCCTTCATGGCCGCGATCGCGCAGCTCACGCAGCTCGTCCCGCACCTCGTGCTTGAACTCATCAACGATGTTTTCGACCAAATTCTCGGCGTTTGCCACCGGTGAGATGGCAACGGCGCCAGCAACAACTGCGAGCGCCGGAATGGCTCCCCAAAGCCGCATAGTGCTCTCCTGATTTCAGAAAGAAATAGAAATGGAGTTACACGCTATGCAAAACACATTTCGCTGGGATGACTGTTTTTCGACGCGCGCACAAACGCGTGAAAAGACCGGCACACGCCGACAATTTTTTCTTTCTGTCACATGCAGCCCGATTTGCGGCTCGTTGATCGATCGTCATCAAACCGCAATCAACAGTCGTCTATCCAAACAGATGGTCATTGATCCTGCCGACAGGAAACTGTCACCTCCGTGACATCTTCCGACCTGCGGCGGCGCATCTGCATTGTGACAAGGGGCGTTTTCTCGCAATGGCTTGGGATATTCTGGCGTCCGGCTCGGAAAAATGTCATGCGGCATCTGCCGTTCGCGGCGGCGTCACACCGGCGCGGACCGCGCTGCTGGCGCTCGTGGTTGCCTTCCTGCCGTTGCGCGCGCTGGCGTTTCCGCTCGGCGGTGACCAGACCGTGCTGCCGGCCGGCACGGAATTATCCGAGGACGCGCTGGCGCGGCCGCGCGAACTCTTCCATTCCGAGGCGATGGGCGGGCGAAAGTCCTATCTGGTCAATCTCGGCGATCTCGCGTTCAACTCACCTTCCATCTTCGGCGGCAAGGCCCGTCAGGCCGAGATGAGCTGCGGCACCTGCCACGTCAACGGCGCATCGAACCCGAAATTGTTCGTCCCGGGCCTATCGTCCCGCCCCGGCACCTTCGACACGACGAGCCTCGTCTTCAACGCGAAGACGTTCAACAGCATCCTCGATCCGGTCAGGATTCCGAGCCTGCGGGGCGCCCGCTTCCTCGCCCCCTACGGCCATGACGGACGCATCACTTCGCTGCGCGAGTTCGTCTATAATGTCATCGTCAACGAGTTTTCCGGGCCGCGGCCAAGCGACGAGGTTCTGGACGGCCTCGTCGCGTATATCAACGACATCGACTTCCTCCCCAATCCGAAGATTGCGCCCGGCGGCAGGCTTGGCGCGCAGGCGAGCGTGGCCGAGCGTCGTGGCGAGGCGCTGTTCTTCAAGCCATTCCCGAAGCAGGCCGAGCTGAGCTGTGCCGGCTGTCATCTTCCGGCTGGAACCTTCAACGACCAGGTGCGTCACGACGTCGGATCGGGCGGACTGGTGAAGACCCCGACGCTGCTGAACGCCAATTTCAATGCACCGTATTTCCACGACGGCCGCTACGACACGTATGAGCAGGTGGTCGAGCATTTCGACCGCGTGTTCGACCTCGAACTGTCGACCCAGGACGTGCAGGACCTCGTGGCCTATCTGAATGCGGTCGGCGACGGCGAACGTCCGTTCGACAAGGACGGCGTCGTGCTCCGGATGAAAGAGGTGCTGGAATTGTCGAGCGTGCTCGAGGCCGCGATCCCGGCCGCCGATACCGCGGTGGTGTCGCTGGCCGTGACCGGGGTCGGCGCCGAGCTGCGCGAGTTGACCGAGCACATCCCCGACATCAGGAACACCTCGATCGGCGGCAAGGACGAGCGGCTGGCGGCGCGCGCGATCCTGAAGGACCTCGTCCTCACGCTGCGCCGCATCGACCTCGAAGTCGCGGCCGGTCATATCGACGAAGCGATGACGGAGTATCGCAAATTCGCCCAGCTGGTGAATTTCGACGTTCCCGTTGCGCTAAAGAAGGCCGAGCCGTGGTCGCTGTTCAACAGCAACGTGCATCAAGCCCACTACACGGCGCTCGGCCGGATGCTGCCGGTGGCGAGCGGGCAATCGCAGTAGCGCGCGGCCCATCACTGCGAGGTCGGCGGCTCGACCCATACGTCGCTCTGCTGGATCCGGCGGATCAGCGCTTGCGGATCGAACTTGCGCAGACCTGCGGGGATTTCGAAGCTTTGCGCCGGCTGCGGCTCGTCCCGGATGTGATCGGCTGATATCACCGTCCCGTCCACGGTCTTGATCTGCACCGGAAAGCTGCGCGCGCGTTCGATCCAGCCGGTAAAGCTCAAACCGGACGGTCCGGCGATTCGATAGATTTCGGTGCTGCGTCCCGCGATTGCTTCCTGTCCATCATGCTGGCAGTGCCAGGTCGAAAGATCGACCGGCGCGGATAGCTGCGCCATCGCCTGCCATTGCCGGCACGGATCGTCGGGATCGACGGGCACGAACAGCTGCGTGAGCGGGCTCGATTGCATCGCATTCATGTAGACGTGTGCAGCCGGCCGGACGAAATAGGCGGCGGGTCTGGCCGCATCGAGCAGGAAGAAGCCGTCGGGCAGCGCGGTGGTCTCGATGCGCGCTTTTCCGCCCGAGACCCGCAGCGTTCCCATGACCGTTGCCGTATCGTCCTTCCGCGCGACGAGGTCGGCGGAGAATTGCTGCGCCGTGGCCTCTATCGGCGCTGCGGCCAGGATGGCGACGGCGAACAGGCAGGCCGCCCCGCGCCTGCGTCCCTTGCACGTCTTCTCGTCGCGCGTCATCGCATATCCCCGGGTCGTTCACTGATCGGCAGGCAGAACATGACGGCGCCGACCGAACCAAAGGTTCGATCGGCGCCGGCCTTGGATGGATTCTTGGATGGATTCAAGACCTCGTCCTGGACGAGAGCTCGATCACTCGGTGTAGGACAAATTGACCGGCTTGCTGAAGTCGAACGCGTCGAACAGGTCAGACAGCGCCGGGCTGTTGGTCGGGACGTACTCGTTGTTCTTCGAGTAGCTCGGGTTCGGCAGGTTGTCGCGGCTGCGGTTCGTCAGCGGCTGGAGGCCCCAGTTGCGCTCGATGAACTTCAGCAGCGAAACGTGGTCGGCGTAGTTATGGTTGACCTTGCCGCCCGTCGAATAGGGCGAGAGGATCAGGGTCGGAATGCGCGGTCCGTCGCCGAAGAAGTCGATCGACTGCTGGTAACCGGAGTCCCAGTAGCCGCCGGCCTCGTCCCAGGTGATGAAGACCGCGGTGTCAGCCTTCAGCTCCGGATTGTTCTCCAGCGCATTGAGCACGTTCAGGACATAGGCCTCGAACAGGTCAACCTTCGAGCTCTGCGGGTGACCGTCGAGCAGACCGTCCGGCTTGCCGAACGACACCGCAGGCAGCGTGTTGTTCTGGATCGCCGTGATCAGATCGGCAGTGTCCTTCATGTGAGCCTGACGCACGGCCGGGTTGGCCATGATCGAGGTCGCATACTGGAACGGATTGCAGATCTGGCAGTAGGCAACGCCGAGAGCGTGCGCCGGATCGGCGAGCGCAGCCGCGCTGAGGCTGGGGTTCGACGGATTGGCGGCAACCGCGGCATTGGCGAGCGCCACGGCGTCGTTGAACGCGCCACCATAGAACGCCCAGGAGATGTTCTTCTCCATCAGCGCATCGCCGATCGTGCGAACCGACGACGGCGGAACGTTGTTGCCGCCCGACAGCGCGCCGTTCGGCAGATAGCCCGGATTGACGTTGTTGAGCATGTAGTAGTGGTTGGGCTTGCAGTTCGGCTCCGCCGCGTACGGCAGATTGTTGAGATAGGTGACGATCGGCTTCACGCCGGGCTGGAACACGTCCGAGCAGTTGCTCCAGTTGCCGTCGACGGTGTAGCGGTTGACCGAACCCGTGGCCGGGTTCGGGTTGGCGATCAGGTTCGCCGGCGGCGTCACCGGGTTACCCTTGCCGTCGCTCCAGAACGCCGCGTCGCCGGTGCCGAGCATGAAATGGTTCGCGCCCGTGCCGCCGTGGAACGACTGGTGGAAATTGTCGCTCAGGGTGAAGCGATCGGCGAGCATCTTCAGGACCGGGGCCTGACCCTGCTGGGCGTTGTAGAAGCCCATCGAGTTGGCCATGCTCTTGTTCGACGACGAATAGGTCGCCATCACGAACGGGAACAGGTCGTTCAGGCAGCCCGAATTGTTCTTCTTGGTGGCGTTGGCGGCGCTGCAGTCTTCCTGCTGCCAATCCTGATAGAAGCGATGGGTCGAGTCGCCGGTGTAATCGTCGTCGCTGATCTGCTCGCCCTGCAGCGGGAACGGTCCGTTCAGACCGCCGGCGCCGGGAACGCGGGTATCCAGCACACCGGTGGGCAGGCCGCTGAAGCCGGTGGTGAGGATGTCGAGATCGGCCGGATCCATGTCCGTCTCGACGTTGGCCTCAGTGATCGTCTTGAACGGGGGCGCGGTGTCGCTCTGCGCGGTCGGCGTGCCGTTGGTGTTCGGCTGCGGCATCAGATTGGTCGCGTTGTAGGGCGACTTCGAGATCGCAGGCGCACCGATATAGTACAACGGCTGGCCAGCGACCGAAGCCTGCTGCGCCTGCGCGAAGTTCGGTCCCGGCGTCCCGTCCTCGTTGACGATGCCCTTCGACAACAGGTTGGAGATGGTCTGCCCCTTGCCCTTCGGCTTGTAGATACCGAAGGTGTGGTCGAGACCGCGGTTCTCGCCGATCAGAATGATGACGTGCTTGATCGGCGACGCCGTCTTGCCCTTGTCGTGATCCTTGTCACCATGATCATGCTTCGCACGATCGCCCTCTTCGTGCGCCTGGTGATTGTGATGCGAACGCTTGTCCCAATCACTGCGACCGCCCGGATAGTGAGCGGCATATGCGGCTGTTGCGACGAGCACCGATGACGCGATGCAGAGCGCGGTGCTGGTTCGCCAGTGCTTTTTGTAATTCAAACTCATTGTCGACCTCAGGGTGTTTGCGGTTAGCAACGCGCCCTGCTTAGTGCGACAGTATGACGCATGCTTTTCGCTTACGTGAAAGCGCGCGAGAAATTTCGAAACGTTCAAAGATTTTCTGTGAAGACATCTGCCGTCGCGCGATGCGTCTCCACGATTCGACTCTTCAACTGAAGATCGAAAATTGACGAAGCAATCCACGCAACGGCGCGTTGCGCGACTACACGACAATACAAGTCAATCAATGCGAAACGTGCCTGGATCGCATCACCTCGCGAAGTGCGGCGTAATGCCGGTCATGCACGCCTTGATTGAACAGCGACCACGGCTCGGCGCTGGCCAATAGCGCAGGCACGGCAGCAGCCATCAGGTTGCGATAATTCCTGAACTCGGTTGCAGCGTCCGCATTGCGCCCCGCTGCAACGGCGATCTCGATCCGCCGCAGCGTCAGCACGAGCTCCTTGAGCCCATTGCGCGCAAGCACGCGCTGCTGCTCGCCGCCCGACACGCTGGTGTTCTTGCGATCGGGATATTGCTCGGTCAATTCGCGCAGCTCGCGGCCGATCGTATCGACCGCGAGCGCGACAATGTCCTTGTCGCCGGCAGGAATCGCGGTCGCAAGCACCGTCGAAAAATCGTTGATCTCCTTCAGCGTCGCACCGGCGCCGTCGCGTTCATAAGGCTGCACGCCATCGCCGACGGCCGTGAGGTAGGCGACGAGGTCGCCCTTGTCCTGCGCCGAGAGCTCGAGCTGAAAGGTCCGGTCGAAATAGTCGACCACCTGGTTGTAATTATCGAACCGGCCATCGTGGAAGTACGGCGCGTTGAAGTCGGCATTGCGCAGCGTCGGCGTCTTGAACAATCCGCCCGAACCGACATCGTGCTGCTGGTGATCGACAAAGCCGGACGACGGAACGTGGCACCCCGCGCAGCTCAGCGCAGGGTCGTGCGGGAACGGTTTTGCGAACAGCGCTTCGCCGCGGCGCTCCGCGTCGGTGATCTTGCCGGCCAGCCGCCCGGCGGGACCGAGGCTCGGATTTGGCAGGAAGTCGATGTCGTGAAGATAGGCAACGATCGCATCGAGCGTTGCCGGCGGCGGCTCCGGTCCTGCGAACTCATTGGTGATGACGTTGTGGACGAAGTCGCGCAGCGAGGCAAACCGGCCGTCGGCGCCGTAGGGCGCAAGGTAGCGCGCGCCGCGCAGGCTCGGAATTCGCACCGGATCGAACGCCAGATTGTTGGCCTTCGGATTGAACAGCGGACCGGTGGTGTCGAACGTGCCGGGCCGGCTCGACATCTTCGGCATGAAGAATTTTGCGTTGTTGGCGCCGTTGACGTGGCAGGTGCCGCAGCTCACGCCGGCCTGCCGCGCCACCTCGCCGAGCAGCCCCGGCGAATTGAAGGCGAGATCGCCGAGATTGACCAGATACGACTTGGCTCCGGTCCGCTCCGACTGGAACACCTCGCGCGGCTTGTCGAGCGCATCCTCGTTCAGCTCGGTCGCGACCGGCAGCACGGTCTTGTCGCCATCGACCGGAAACGCCACCGCATGCCCGTACGGCGCAACGGTGATCACACCGGCGAGCAGCGCGGCCAGACGAAGGCGAAGCGAGGTCATCGCGCCTGCGCCTCCAGGGTCGGGCGCTGCAGCCCGAGCTTTGCCGAGGCGCTCTGCAACGCGACGACCAGCTCTTCGCTGGTCCGGCGCAGGTCGGCGATATTGACGTGAGGCAGGTCGGGCGTGGCGACGATCGCCTGCAGCTGCTCGATGCGGTTCGTCACCATCTCGTCGAGCTTGCCGTCCACCGTGTTGAGCGCGGCGGAGAAAATCGTGTGATAAGCGAAGTCGATGCCGGCGATATTGTTGCGCATGTCGTCCAGCGAGGTGCCGCTGATGCGCGACTCGCCGCCATCGGCCTTGCTCTCGCCGACTTCGTAGGCGAGCCGCACCGTGCCATCCAGCAGCCCCTGCGGCGTCAGCTTGATGTCCTTGAGCTTGCCGTGAAGATCATTCAGATGCTCGACGAGGCCGGTCGCATCGGCGGCAACATCGGTGCTGGCAGCGCCGAACAATTTTGCCTCGATGGCATGAAAGCCGCTGTCCGCGTTCGGCCAGGCGTCGATCTGCGCATCGAGCTCGGGTACGAAGCCCGCGGTAAACACTTCCGAGCGCTCCCAGCCGGCGCGCGCCGACAACCAGGCTTTCTTCGCACCGGGCAAATCCGCGGCAGCGGCGCGTTCACGCAACGCACGCGCGCCCGCCAGCGCGCTGCCAACGCCCTCGATCAGGTAGGGCCGATAACGCTCGGCACCGTCCTCGAGAGCGCCCGCATTCGCGGCGCGCACGCCTGCCGACGCCGCCAGCAAAGCCAGGCACGCCGCCACTCGCATCTTGTACATAGTCAACCCACTCATCTGCCGCGAAGGGCTCGCGGCACGTAGCGGAGCGAACTATTGTCGGTATCCTATGCGGATTTGTGACAGCGCAGACTTTTTGTCGCATCTTTTCTGTTTCGTCATCGGCGATGACGATCACAATCCCGCAAACACATCATACGGCTTGCCGATCGATGAAAATGCACTGTTCAACGCGCGCGAGTTGTTGCAACACACTGTGTTCTCGCGTCACACTTGTCCCGTCACCATGCAGATCGATCACGAAGCTCTTTATTTCGTTGCATCTTACGGCGCGCTTTGCGTGCTCTGCTGCAGCGTTGCGGTGATCGACCTTCGCCACGGCATCATTCCAAACTGGTTGAATCTTGCGATCGCAGCGCTCGGGCTTGCAAACGTCGTCGTCACTGAGAGTGCAACAGCCGCCTTCAGTGCGATGGCGATCGCCGCCCTCGTCGGCATCGTGTTTTGGCTGTTGCAGCGCCTTTACTATGCGCTACGGCACGTGGACGGGTTGGGACTTGGCGACGTCAAGTTTCTTGCAGCAGCGGCGATCTGGGTCGGCGCGTCGGGGATTCCGACCCTGCTGCTGATCGCGGCGCTCGCGGCACTTGGTGTGGCCGGCGGCCTGCAACTCGCGGGACGTGAGATGAAGCGGCAAACGTCGATTCCGTTCGGCCCGTTTCTTGCGCTCGGGCTTCTCCTGACGCCGGCACTTCAGAACTGGCTTGCGCTGAACTAGAGCATGATCCGGAAAAGTGTGAAGCGGTTTTCCGAAAAGATCATGCGAAAACAAGAATCTAAAGCGCGATGACGATTCAAGCTCATCTCATCGCGCTTTAGCGCGGCGTTCGCGGACCCGGCCATTCGGGCCGCGCCGCGATGTCGATCACCGACATTCCCGCGCCGTCGGTGGCGCGAAGGCGGAACGCGCCGACGTCGAAATTCTCGAGGCAGAATACGTTGACGCCGAAATGGTCGGGCGCGGCGCGCTTGCGATGAAACGTATAGACGCCGCAGCGTGAGCAGAAGAAGTGCTTCGCGCGACCGGTGTTCCAGACATACGCCGATAGCAGATCCTCGCCGCTGAGAATCGTGAGCTCGTCTTCATGGACCTTGGTCATGAGCGCATTCTTGCGCCGGCAAAGCGAGCAGTCGCACGTCGTCAGCTCATCGATCGCAGCATCGATCCGGAACGTCACCGCGCCGCAATGACAGGACCCCTGATAGCAGGCCATGTTGCTGTTCCCTTCGCTTGCCGTGCGAGCATTGTGCGGGCCGGGCGGCGCGTCGCAACGATCGCATTGCACGCGGGGCAATATTTTTCGCGGGATCTGCCTCCCAACGCGCAACGGTTCGACGTTGCTTCCGCGCGTGAGTCTCAAACGGCTGTTCCTCGGCACGCGTTGCGATCAACAGTCCTTGAACGATTTGTGATTATTCGGCCACGATTGGCCGTCATCGTCTACGACGAAAGTTCATGGGCCGTTCATTTCGATTTCCGTACCCATTCCACCCAAGAAGCTCGGCAACAAACCTGCCCCAACAAGGAGACTTCCATGCGTGAGATCGTCCGTCCCGTAACTGCTGCGCTCGGCGTCGCATGTCTTGCGATCGCCATGACCGCGGCGTCGAACAGCGGCGCGTTCGCGCAGGCCAAGCAGCAGATGGCGCCGGCACCCGCGCAGGCCGCAGCTCCAGCGCAGGATCAGGCCCCGCCGATCAAGCAGATCGCGTTGACCGACAAGCAGGTCGACGGCGCGATCGCCGCGGCGAAGGAAATGGACCCGATCACCGCAAAGCTTTCCCAGGATGCCAAGCCGGATCCGAAGATCGTTGCCCAGCTCGAGGGCATCGCCAAGAAGAACGGCTTCGCCAGCTATGACGAGTACAACAGCGTGGTCGACAACATTTCGCTGGTGCTCGGCGGCTTCGATCCGCAGACCAAGAAATATGTCGGCCCCGAGGCGGTGCTGAAGGCGCAGATCGCCCAGGTCCAGGCCGACAAGAAGATGTCGGCCAAGGACAAGAAGGACGCGCTTGCCGATCTCAACGAAGCCCTGAAATCGCCGCCGCCCGCGGTCGAGAACAAGGGCAACATCGATCTCGTCACCAAAAGCTACGACAAGCTGATGGAAGAGTTCGGCGGCAGCGACGACAACTGAGCCGCCAGCCGAATCAGACCTGGATCAAAATGAGCCCCGGAGAAAATTCTCCGGGGCTCTTTTGCGTCAGGCCTCGACTTCGTTTGCGGCTCCTGGCTGTGAACCTATCGGCTGCCCGTCATTGCGAGCGAAGCGAAGCAATCCATCGCGCGGCAAGTACCGAGATGGATTGCTTCGTCGCTATCGCTCCTCGCAATGACGAGGTGGCAGACCGACGGTATCTCAGGTGCGCGTGCGCATCCGCATCATGAAGCTGTCGAACGACAGCTCGGCGACCTGCATCCAGGCCAGCGATTCGTTGCGATAGCCGGACAGGCTCGCATACATCTTGCCGAAATGCGGATTGCTCTTGGCGAGATCGGCGTAGATCTCGTTGGCCGCGTTGTAGCAGGCTTCCAGCACTTCCTGCGGGAACGGCCGCAGCTGCGCGCCGGCCACGATCAGGCGTTTCAGCGCCGGTGGATTGACCGCATCATATTTGCCGGTGACCCAGGTGAAGGTGTCTTCGGACGCGGCCTGGATCGCGGCCTGATAATGCTTCGGCAGCGCGTTCCACTTGTCCTTGTTCATCACATTGTGGCCCTGGCCGGTTCCTTCCCACCAGCCGGGGTAATAGTAGAACTTCGCGACCTTGACGAAGCCGAGCTTCTCGTCGTCATACGGCCCGACCCATTCGGCAGCGTCGATGGTGCCTTTCTCCAGCGCGGGATAGATGTCGCCGCCGGCGATCTGCTGCGGCACGCCGCCGACCTTGGCGATGATGGTGCCGGCGAAGCCGCCGACGCGGAATTTCAGTCCCTGCAAATCCGCCATCGATTTGATCTCCTTCCGGAACCAGCCGCCCATCTGGGCGCCGGTCGAGCCGGTCGGAATGCCGACGCAGTTGTATTCCCCAAGCAAATTGTTGATCAGCTCGCTGCCGCCGCCCCATTGCAGCCAGGAAATATGCTGGCGCGTGTTGAGGCCGAATGGCAGCGACGTGCCGAAGGTGAAGGCGGGATTCTTGCCCCAGTAATAATACAGCGCGGTGTTGCCCATCTCGACCGTGCCGTTGGAGACGGCGTCGAGCACCTGCAGGCCGGGCACGATCTCGCCGGCAGCGAACGACTGGATCTGGAATCGGTTGTCGGTGATTTCGGCGACGCGCTTGCAGAAGAATTCGCAGCCGCCATAGAGCGTATCGAGTGCCTTCGGCCAGCTTGCCGCGAGCCGCCACCTGACCTCGGGCATCGATTGCGCGACCGCGGGTGCAGTGACCGCCGTCGTGGCGAGCCCAACGCCGCCTGCCTTCAAGAAATCACGACGCTTCATGCGTAGCCCTCCTGTGTGCCGATGCGTCGACAAGGGGAACGATCTTGATGCCGTCTTTCTTCGCCGATCGATCGACGTTGCTGTGATGAGTGTGTTCGATGGCCCTCGACGGGCTCTTGTGCGGGAAATCCGGGCTTCCGGTTCCGGCGGTCAGGATGATGGTTTGCCCGAGGAAATCAAGCGCCGGCCTTGGTTGCAGCTGCGAAGGAAGATCGTCGCTGTGGGTCTCATCCGATACCCGCGCGACGGGCTGCGGGGCCTGCCGCGATCTGCTACGCAGGCAGCGAGTCGATGGGAGTTCAAGGACATGGCCAACAAGAAAGTCGTGGTTGCCGGCGCGACCGGCCTCGTCGGCAACGCCGCCTTGCGACACTTCGGCGCATCCGACGATTGCGAGCGGATTGCACTGTCGCGCCGCAGGCCGCGCGATCTCTACGGCGCGCAGCATGTGCGAATCGACCTGACCAGTGCCGAGGATTGCCGCCGCGCTGCGGCCGAGCTCGGCGGTGCAACCCATCGGATCTATGCCGCGCTCTATGAGGCGCCGAGCCTGGTCGATGGCTGGCGCGATCCCGGCCAGATCGAAACCAACGACCGGATGCTGCGCAATTTGATGGGCGTGCTCGAACCGATCGCGCCGGGCCTCAAGCATGTCGCGCTGCTGCAGGGCACCAAGGCCTATGGCGTGCATGTCCGGCCGCTCACGGTGCCGGCGCGCGAAGGCCGCTCGGAAATGTACGAGCAGCCGAACTTCTATTGGGCGCAGGAGAACTTCCTGCGCGAGTTGCAGCGCGGCAAGAGCTGGCACTGGAGCATCCTGCGTCCGGTGCTGATCATCGGTGAAGCCATGGGCGGGGCGATGGATTTGATTCCGCCGCTCGGCGTCTATGCGGCGGTGCTGCGCGCGCAGGGCCGGCCGCTGGATTATCCCGGCGGCGCGCCGCGCGTCGCGCAGGCGGTCGACGTCGATCTGTTGGCGCGCGCGATCGCCTGGTCGGGCGATGCCAAAAGCGCGCGCAACGAAGCCTTCAACGTCACCAATGGCGACGTCTTCACCTGGGAGAATGTCTGGCCGGCGGTCGCAGACGCACTCGAGATGGCGCCGGGCAAGCACGTGCCGTTGTCGCTGGCGCAGGAGTATCCGAAATGGATTCCGCTATGGGACGAGCTGCGCAGGAAGCACGATCTGATCGCGCCGGGTCTGGAAGAGTTCGTCGGCCTGTCGTTCCAGTATGCCGACTACAGCATGCGCTACGGACAGACTGAATCCGGTCCGCCGTCGATCGTGTCGACGGTGAAGATCAACCAGGCTGGATTCACCGAGATGATGGATACCGAGGTGATGTTCCGGAAGTGGTTCAAGCTGGCGAAAGCGAGCCGGTTGCTGCCGTGACTGACTGGGCGGCGCTCTCTCAACTCCCTCGCCCCGCTCTTGCGGGGAGAGGGTTGGGGTGAGGGGCCTCCATCCGGCCAGCACTTTGCTGCTTGTCGAGCAACGTGCCTCGCCCCTCACCCGGATCGCATCTGCGATGCGACATAGCCGAAGCTGAGCTTCGGCGTTCTTGAGAACCGCCGCCAAAGGCGGCCTTCGCCTCTCCCCGCAAAAGAGAGCGGGGAGAGGTGAAGAGCATTCTCCTTCGGCGAGCGAATGGCAGGAAACGCTATCGCGAAAACGCCTGCTCCATCGCCTTGCGCGTCTTGATCGTGTCGTTCGCTTCGTCGACCTCGACGTCGCTCCAGCGCACGACCGCGCCATGGGCGACGTCGTTCTTCAGCTTGACCCGATGCGCGAGCCCGATCGGCAGCGCACCGGCGGCGAGGCTGGCGGAGGCTGGCATCAGCTTGCCCCACACCGTGTAGCCGCCTTCGCCGTCGAGCATCTCGCCGGCGCGCAGATTGCGCTTCGCCACCGCCGCGACGTCGCCGCGGAAGCCGCGCGGCTGTCCGGTCGGCTCGTTGCGCAGCGCCGCTGACAGTACCGAGATGTTCAGCTCCAGCCCGATCAGATGATACGGCTTGTACATCGCCGCATAGCGGCCGGATGCGTCGGTCTTGAGCCCGTATTGCCTGAAGCAATCGGCGGCATAATCGTTCGGCGCCTCCAGCACCACATAGACGCCCCAGCGCAAATCGCGAAACACCGGACGGCCGTCGCGCTCGAGCGACGACACCACTTCGACGATGCCGGATTTCTCCAGCACGCCGCCCGCCTCGCGCGGCCGCATCACATGCGGCAAATCGTCGACGCCGCAGGGCGGAAACAGCAGGCCTTCCGACGGCACGTCGAGCGTGCAGGCGTTGGCGATCGCCGCCATCTCGATCGCGGATTTGGTGCCGTCGAGGAAGGAGTTGAACATCTGCGGATTCATGCCGGCGGATTGCGCCTCGCCCGCGGTGAGCCCGTAATGTTGCCACACGCCTTCGGGCGTCACATCGTGATAGGCCGGCAGGTATTTCGTGCCCTTGCCGGCGGCGACGACGCGAAAGCCCGTGGCGCGCGCCCAATCGACCAATTCAGCGGTCAGCGCCGGCTGATCGCCATAGGCGAGCGAATAGACCACGCCGGCCTTGCGCGCCTCCTCGGCGAGCAGCGGGCCCGCCAGCACGTCGGCCTCGACATTGACCATCACGATATGCTTGCCGGCTGATATCGCCGCGCGGGCATGGCGGATGCCGACCGCGGGATTGCCGGTCGCTTCCACCACGACATCGAACGCGCCGCCGGCGATCGCCCGCGCGCCGTCATCGGTGAAGGTGGTCGCGCCGATCCGCGCGTCATCCCAGCCGACCGTGCGGCATGCCTCGCGCGCGCGGTCGCGGTCGAGATCGACGATTACGGGCACCTCGAGCCCCGGCGTGTGGGGCACCTGCGACAGGAACATCGAGCCGAATTTGCCGGCGCCGATCAGGACGACGCGCACCGGCTTGCCGGCGGCGGCGCGGGTTTTGAGGAGGTGATGCAGGTTCATGAATTTTTCCAATCAAACAGGGTCGTTCCGGGGCGCGCGAAGCGCGAACCACAGATGCGCAGCTGCGCATCGGGGAACCTCGAGATTCCGGGTTCGATGCTTCGCATCGCCCCGGAATGACGGCTCGAAAGCTACTCCGCCGCTTGCCGCGGCGCACGGGCGAGGCGCAGCAGCGCGTCGTCGGCCACGGTCTGAATCGGCGTGAAGTCGCGGTGCGCGATGTAGTCGGGCCGCGTCGGGGTACGGATGTAGTTCGAGACCGCGTTCAGCGTCAGATAGACGATCTTGCGCGGATAGGGCGTGATGTTGCCGCTTGATCCGTGCACCAGGTTGCCGTGGAACATCAGCATGCCGCCGGGCTTGCCGGTCGGCGCGACGATGCCGCCTTGCTTGACGAGCCGGGTCACCGTCTCTTCGTCCAGCGTCCACAGCGGGTACGACGTGGTTTCGAGATCGTGCGACGCCTTCAAATCGCCCGCGGTCTGGCTCTGCGGCACCAGCATCAAGGGGCCGTTGATCGGCATCACCTCGTCGAGGAAGATCGCGATGTTCATCGCGCGCGGCTCCGGCATGCCGTCGTCGCGCTTCCAGGTGCCGTAATCCTGGTGCCACTGCCAGACGTCGCCGGTGAAGGCCGCCTTCGCGTTGATCTTGAACTGGTGCATGTAGACCTTCTCACCGAACAGCTGTTCGATCGGGTCGATCATGCGCGGATGCGCGCCGAGGATACCGAACGCCTCGTTATAGAGATGCGCGGCGAATGCGGTGCGCGGCGCACCGCTCTTCTCGCGCCACACCTCGGGGCGGTTGGCGTCATAGATCGAGACGGCTTCGCGCGCGAGGAAGTCGACCTCTTCCTGGCTGAACAGCTCGGGCAGGAACAGCCAGCCTTCGCGATGGAAAAATTCGACCTGCTCTTGGGTCAGTTTCATGGTGCTTTCCTCCTGTTGTTTGTTGTTGTCATTCCGGGGCGATGCGCCAGCATCGAACCCGGAATCTCGAGGTTCTCCGTCGCTCACGCCGCCACGTCGATTGCCCTCAGCTTCTCTTCCGTCATCCGTCCTGCCGTCTGCGCATGCGCGAGCGCTGCAGCTTCGGCAGCATCCGCATTGCCGGAGAAAATATGCGCACCTATGGTCTCGTGCTCGATCCAGGCGCTGTCGCGATAATCGAGTTCGGCGAGTACGGTCGCCATTGAGCGGCGCATATGCGGCCATTGCGGCGCGATCATTTCCTCGATCGCGGAATTGCCGGCGAGCCGGTAGATCGCGCTGTGGAAGTCGACGTCGAGCGCGATCAGGCGCGCCAGCGGCGCGTTGTCGTCGATCGCGCGTCCGGCGTCGAGCGCGCATTCGAGCTGCGTGCGCGCCGCGGCATCCTGTTTCACGCGCGTCGCGGCAAGCCGCGCCGCCAGCGCGTCGATGGCGCCGCGCACTTCATAGAGCTCGCGGATGCGCTGCGGATCGAGCTGCGTCACCTCGAAGCCGCGCTTGCCGCTTTCCGCGACGAGGCCCTGACGATGCAACAGATGCAGCGCGTGCGAGATCGGCTGGCGCGAGACGCCGAGCTTTTCCGCAAGTTCGTTCTGGGTGATGCGCTGGCCGGGCAGCAGCGTGCGGTCGATGATCGCCTCGAGCAGGCGCCCGTAGACCTGGTCGATGAGGTTCGGAAGCGGGTCCAACGGGATCATGCCGACTGTCCAATTTGGAATACGGAATTCTGTATTCGAAAGAGAAGCTACTGCCGGTTGTAGGAGCGGTCAAGCCTCCATTTCGTGATGGAGCTAAGCAATTGATAGGTAGTCGTTTTTCTGAAAGCTGAACAGGTCCACCGTCCGCATCGGTTCCGGCGATCAGCCAGCCACAACCGCTCAGCGAAGCGTCAAGTAGCCTGGTTAACGCCGGCCACCGGCTCCTTTGCATGGGGTTGTTTTCGATATTTTGGCAACGGGCCTCCCCGCACGGTCCGCGGAGAGGGGGCCCGGGTGCCGGCGCGAAAGACCTGGCGCTGCTGTGTCGACGCGATGCCGTTGCGCGCTTTCGCGCCGCTACTTCGCCTTGCCCAACTCCATCAGTAGCCGCGTCATCAGATAAAGCCGCGGCACGATCGAGTTGGTGTCGATGTATTCGTCGCGGGCGTGATAGCCCCAGCCGGCGAGGCCGAAGCTCTCGACCACGATGGCCTTGCCGCTGCGCGCGGCGTAGCCGGCGTCGGTGGCGCCGCCGGTCATCTCCGCAATATCCAGCGTGCGATCGAGCTCGGCATAGATCGCCTGTCCCTGCTTGGCGAGCGCGCGGCCGCGATCGTCAGCGACGAAGGGCGGGCGGCCTGCGACGACCTTCACGCTCACTTCGGTGTCCGGGATCAGTCTGTCCTTCACCTTCTCGTCGAGCGCAGCCTGCAGCTTTTGCACACCGTCCGGAATGGTGAGGCGGATGTCGGCGCCGGCAGAGGCGTGATCGGGGATTTGGTTGCGCACGGTGCCGGCCTTTGCGGTGGTCCAGTTCAGCTGCGTGCCCGGAATCGATTTCGCGACGTCCTGGGTCTGCAGCAATTGATGCGCGAGCTCGATCAGCGCGTTGCGGCCGAGCTGCGGCGCGGCGCCGGCATGCGAAGCCTTGCCCTTCACGTCCAGCGTGCCGGTCGCGGTGCCGCTGGCGCCGAGCAGCAGGCTCTCGTTCTTGGCGACCGGCGGCGCAACCGTCGGCTCGCAGGACAGCACCACGTCGTGCTGATCGGCGAGCTCGGCGATGGTCTCGCCGGAGCCGATCGAGCCGACCTCTTCATCCGGATTGAACGATACGGTGAGCTTGGCGTAGTCGCGCCAGCCCGCGTCGTTCAGGATTTTCAGGGAATGCAGGATGACGGCGATGCCGCCTTTGTCGTCGGCGATGCCGGGTCCATAGATCCTGTTGCCATCGACCTTGTAGGGCTGGCTGTCGAGGATGCCGTGCTCATAGACGGTGTCCATATGCGCGATCAGCATCAGCTTCTTGCTGCCGGTGCCGTCAAAGGTGCCGATCACCATGTCGGCGCCGGCGCCCTTCGTGGTCTTGCGCCGCTCGGTCTTGGCGCCGAGCGCCTTCAACCGCGCTTCGGTGTAGTCGGCCATCTTCTTCAGGCCCTCGATATCGCTGGAGCCCGACTCGATCAGCACCATGTCGTGCAGGCTCTCGATCACGGCAGGCTGGGCTTGCTCGGCGGCCGCGCGCAGCTTTTCATCCGCGGCGGCAAGGGCGGAGGACGAGGCGAGGGCGAGCGAGAGCACGCCGGCCGACGCGAGCAATTTGACGGATCGTTTCATGATTGTCCTCCCTGCATGAGCGCAGGAAGGACCCTAGCATCGCGACCTGGCCGCGTCAGGTGTGATCGAGCACCTCGACATCGAAGGTCTCGATCTCTGCGGCATCGGCGGTCGCATCGATCGCCGCGATCCTGTTGCCTGAAATCGTGACCCGCAGCACGATCCGCAGCTTGCCACCGAAGATGACGGCGACGCCGATCTCGCCGTCCACCAGCGCCGGCCTTGCCGCCTGCGCGCGTCCCTTGAAGCTCTCGGCAACCGCTGCGGCGCCGCGGATCACCGGCAGCGAGCCGAGCCGCTGCGCCGCCTGATCGGCGCGGACCACGACATCGGGCGCGAGCACGGCGAGCAACCCTTCGAAATCGCCGTTGCGGGATGCCGCGAGGAAGGCCTCGACGATGCCGCGCTGCCGGCTGAGATCGGGATCCGGTGCGGGCGGCGTGCCCTGCACGCGGCGTCTGGCGCGGCTGGCGAGTTGCCGCGCGGCGGCCGGTGTGCGCCCGACGATCGGCGCGATCTCCTCGAACGGCACCGCGAACATGTCGTGCAATACGAACGCCAGCCGCTCGGCCGGCGCCAGCGTCTCCAGCACCACCAGCAGCGCCGCGCCGACGGAGTCAGCCATCTCGGTCTCGCGCTCGGACGGATTGTCCGCGATCGGCTCCGGCACGTGCGGACCGATCGGCTCCTCGCGGCGCGATTTGCGCGAGCGCAGCATGTCGAGGCAGATCCGCGCGATCACCGTGGTCAGCCAGCCGCCGAGATTGTCGACTGCAGCGGCATCGGTGCGGCCAAGCCGCAGCCAGGCCTCCTGCACGGCGTCGTCGACCTCTGCGGTCGAGCCCAGCATGCGGTAGGCCACCGCCCGCAGGCGCGGCCGGTTGGCCTCGAACTGCTCGGCCAGAAATTTCTTCTCGTCCATCGGTCACATTCCCTTGGTCCGCTCCGTCATGGCCATGACGAACGAAACTAGGCCGATGTGACAGCAGATCGGCACAGCGGCGTCAAAAGGCAAATCAGGAGAGTAATATGATGAAAGCCCGCATGAACCACCCGGTGATGGTTGTTCCCGATGCCATGAAGGCGCTGCAGGCGCTCAGCGAGAGCACCAAGCCGGCCCTGCCGGAAAAGCTGCTCGAACTGGTCCATCTGCGCGCCAGCCAGATCAACGGCTGCAGCGTCTGCGTCGACATGCACCCGAAGCTCGCCCGGCGCGCCGGCGAGACCGATGAGCGGTTGTTTGCGGTCGGTGCCTGGCGCGACACGCCCTATTTCACCGACGCCGAACGGGCCGCGCTGGCGCTGACGGAAGCGGTGACCCGGCTCAGCGACCGCGAGGACCCGGTGACGGACGCGGTGTGGGACGAGGCAGCGAAGCATTTCGACGAGCAGCAGCTGGCGTCGCTGGTGCTTGGCATCGCGGCGATCAATGTCTGGAATCGGCTGAATGTCGCCGTGCGCCAGCCGGTCGGTGCGTGGAAGGTGTGAGGCCTTCCGCTCGCGCCGCTCGCTCACTGCACCTCTCCCCTTGCGGGAGAGGTCGGATCGCATCGACAGATGCGATCCGGGTGAGGGGTCTGTCGCCGCGGAGAGAAACCCCTCACCCGGCACGATGCCGCTGCGCGCCATCATGCCACCCTCTCCCACAAGGGGAGAGGGGGCACCGCCTCAGCTTGCCAAAAACTCCAGCACGATCTCGCAGTAGCGCTGCGGGGCCTGCTCGAACATCGGATGCGTGGTGCCCGGGATCATCTCGGTGCGCGAACCCCTTACATTGGCGGCGAGGGCGTGCAGCACCTTCGGCAGCACGCCCTTGGTGTTCGCACCACCAATGAACAGCGTCGGCGTCTTGATCGCCTCCGCATCGGCCTTCGAGAAGGGCGGCCGCTGGTCGCGGGTCTGGCCGATCAGCGTGGTCGCATTGTCGCGCAACAGCTGCTTGGAGGTCGCAGGAATCCGCTTCCAGGCGCCGGGTCCCTCGAGCGCGTCCATGAAGATCTGCAAACCGCCGTCGATATCGCCCTTGGCGATTTCCGCCGCACATGCCGCGAAGCGTGCCGCCAGCGGCGAGGGGCCGGGCGTGAAATCCGGATCAAGGCTCTCGTCGAGTTCACCGCCGGGCTCGGCGAGGATCAGCTTGCGTAGCAGGTCCGGCCGCCGCTGCGCGGCGCGGAAGCAGATGTGGCCGCCGCGGGAATGCCCCATCAGGTCGACCGGTTTGGTATCGAACGCCTCGATGAAGGCGATGACGTCGTCGACATGCTGCGCGATCGAGTAGGTGTCGCCAACGCCGTCCCAATGCGCCGGAAAGAAATGCCGCAGGCTGACCGCGATCACGCGATGGTCGCGCGTCAGCGGGCCGAGCACCGCCGACCAGATCCGAAAATCGCACAGCGAGCCATGCACGCAGACCAGCGGCGGGCCCTCTCCGATATCGAGATAGGGCATGTCGAAACCGTTGACGTGGAGGCTGTGCATTTGAGGGCTCGCGGAGGGGAGGAGATGTTGTTGATTTGGCCGAAGTTCCCACGGAATTCGGGTGGATAGCAACATTCTCCAAGCCTAGATTTCAGATCAACAGCAGGCTCAAAATATGAGCCGAGTGAATATACGAAGGAACATCTGGAGCGAGCCATGACCGGCCAGCATTTTGCGATTTTCGAGACCATGATCGGCGCCTGCGGCGTCGTCTGGGGCGAGCACGGCGTCACCGGTGTGCAGCTGCCGATGGGCACCGAGGAGAAGACCCGCAAGCGGATCTTTCAGCGCAACGGCGACGTCACCGAGGCGGCCCCGCCCGCTGAGGTGCAGCACGCGATCGACGGCATGATCGAGCTGCTCGCCGGCAAGCCGAACGACCTCGCCGACATCGTGCTCGATCTCGACGGCGTGCCGGAGTTCAACCGCGGCGTCTACGACATCGCGCGCAAGATTCCGCCCGGCAAGACCATGACCTATGGCGACATCGCCAAGCAGCTCGGCGGCGTCGAACTGTCGCGCGACGTCGGCCAGGCCCTGGGCCGCAACCCGTGCCCGATCGTGGTGCCCTGTCACCGGGTGCTTGCGGCCGGCAACAAGCCGGGCGGCTTCTCGGCCAATGGCGGCGTGGTCACCAAGCTGAAGATGCTGCAGATCGAAGGCGCGGTGGTGAACCACACGCCGAGTTTGTTCGATTGAGGAAGCTCACTCTTCTTATCCTCCCCTGGAGGGGGAGGATCAGTTCGCATGACATGCGAACCGAGGTGGGGTGAAGGTCTCTCGTATCGGGCGCTGCCCGTGTTGAGAGATCACCCCACCCCGCCTCACATCTCACTTCGTTCGCTGTGAGCCAACCCTCCCCCTCCAGGGGAGGGTGGCAGCGAGCTCGCCGCGAATTCAGCTCGCCTCACACCGTCTCGCACACAAACCCATTCCCCTTCCGCCTGATCTTGCCGACCGACGGCGAGGGGAAGTGCGCGGGGCAGCACAGCGTGTCGGTGTCGCAATAGCGCTCCAGGAAGCCGCGGCGCGTCTTCGCGGCCTGCGCCGGGTCGACGTCGAACTTCGGCGACAGTTCCGGATAGAGCGTCTGGATCGGCGAGTGCATCAAATCGCCGGCGAACACCGCATCATCCTTGCCGCGGCCGAAGGTGAAGGCGAGATGGCCCGGCGTGTGGCCGGGCGTCGGCAGGATGCGCATGTGATCGCCGATCGCGAAATCATTGCCGACGAGCTCCGCCCGCTTGGCCTCCACCACGGGCAGCACGCTGTCGACGAATGGCGGGACTTCTGCCTTCGCATTGGTCTCGGTCCAGTAGTCGAACTCGGTCTTGTCGAATACGTAGCGCGCGTTCGGGAAGGTCGGCACCCAGCGGCCGTTCTCGAGCCGCGTATTCCAGCCGACATGGTCGACATGCAGATGCGTGCACATCACATAGTCGATGTCACCGACCGAGAAGCCGGCTGACGCGAGGCCGCGCAGATAGCTGTCGTCGGTCTTCATGTTCCAGCTCGGCCGCCCCGGCCGCGGCTTGTGATTGCCGATGCAGCTGTCGATCAGGATGGTGTGGTGCGGCGTCTTCACGATGTAGGACTGGAACGCCAGGATCAGCGTGTCGCTGTCGTCGAGCGCCCCGGCCGCCTTCATCCAGGCGCGGTTCTCCGCAAGCAGCTCCGGTGTCAGCCCGGGCAGCATGTCGTTCGCGGGCAGGAACTTGCCTTCCTCCTCCACGATACGATGAATGGTGAGATCGCCGGCGGCAAATTTCAGGCTCATGATGATTCCTTGGATAAGATCAGTGCGCGTCGCGCACGGCGCGAATGATGATGTTGGCGAGGATATCCATCGCCGCAAGGGTTTCGTTCGGCCGGCCGTACCGGGCTGCCGTCGTCATCATCACAAGGTCGAGAACGGCAATCGTCGGCGCGAGCGCAAGGCTCGCGCCGAGAAGTGAGAGGCGGGGGAGGCGCTCGCACATCGGCATTCTCCCCGCGCTTGCCTTGCTACGCCGCAGGCGGCGCCGAGACCTTCACCGACGGCCGTTCCTGCATTTTCTGGTAGAAGGCGTCGAGCTTGGGATAGGCCTTGCGCCAGCCGCAATCGGCGAAGCGGAAGTCGGCATAGCCAAGCACACAGACGAGGCCGATCTGGGCGATGTCGAACGACGAGCCGTCCAGCACGTCGGGCCGGTTCTCGAACCGCGCCATGCCGGCCCAGGCCCTGTTCCAGTGATCGTCGTACCAGGCCTGCCACAGCGAGCCTTGCGGCCGCACCATCTTCTCGTAGCGGCACAGCAGCATGGAATCGAGCATGCCGTTGAGCAGCGAGTGATCGGTCTTCAGCTTCCAGCGCCGCGGGCCGTAGCCCGGGATCAGCCGGCCGCCGCCGATCTCGTTGAGATATTCGACGATGACGTAGGAATCGAGAATGACGTCGCCATGATCGAGGATCAGCACCGGCAGCTTCTTCAGCGGCGTGATCTTGGAATATTCGTCGTTGACCGTGCCCGGCGCGACGGTCGCCGGCACGAACTCGATCTTATCGATCAGGCCGAGCTCGATCGCCGCGATGCGCACCTTGCGGGCGAACGGGGAGGCGGGAGAGAAGGTGAGTTTCATTGGAGGCTCCTCGGTAGAGCTATCGCATTGGAGCGTCATTGCGAGGAGCGAAGCGACGAAGCAATCCATTCATCCGCTTGGTTGGATAGATGGATTGCTTCGCTTCGCTCGCAATGACGTGGTCGCACCGGTGTTCGGCACCGAACCTCAAGCCGCGACGATTTCCTGGCGCTGCTCGCCGAGGCCCTCGATGCCGAGCGTCACGACGTCGCCGACATTGAGGAAGGTCGGCGGCTTCATGCCAAGGCCGACGCCGGGCGGGGTGCCTGTGGTGATGATGTCGCCGGGCAGCAGCGTCATGAACTGCGAGACGTAGGAAATGCACTTCGCCATCGTGAAGATCATGGTCTTGGTCGAGCCGGTCTGGCGGCGCTGGCCGTTGACGTCGAGCCACATCGACAGGTTCTGCACGTCGGCGATCTCGTCCTTGGTGGCGAGCCACGGACCGACCGGACCGAACGTGTCGTGTGACTTGCCCTTGGTCCATTGTCCGAGGCGCTCGGTCTGGAAGTTGCGCTCGGAGACGTCGTTGCAGACGCAATAGCCGGCGACGTAATTGAGCGCATCGGCTTCCGAGACGTACTTGGCGCGGGTGCCGACGATCGCGGCGATCTCGACTTCCCAGTCCAGCTTGGTCGAGCCGCGCGGCTTCTCGACCGCATCATTCGGGCCGGACAGCGAGGTGTTCGCCTTCATGAAGATGATCGGTTCGGTCGGGATCGCCGCCCCGGTTTCCTTGGCGTGGTCGGAATAGTTGAGGCCGATCGCGACGAACTTCGAAATGCCGGTGACGGGGGCGCCGAAGCGCGGCTTGCCTGAGACGGCGGGCAGGGAGGCGGGATCGAGGGCAGAAAGCTTCTTCAGGGATTCCGGCGCGTAGGCTTCGCCGGTCAGGTCCTTCAGATGGGCCGAGAGGTCGCGGAGCTGGCCGGATTTATCGATCAGACCGGGCTTTTCCGCACCCTTTTCGCCATAACGAACAAGCTTCATGTTGATCACTCCCTACGGTGTCTTGAGGATTGTTACTGGTATACCTCGACACGCTTCATGGAACAGCGCGGGCGGAAATTCAACCGCCATGAGCGCGCTGCATTGCAGCCAAGCCTTATTTCAAGGCCACTTCGGGCCGGTCATCCCAGTGCGACGAACCTGAAGGCGTCGCCATCGCGCTTGATGTGGCCGGCGTTGAAATGCCCGCCGATCACCAGCGTCGGCGTGTCGGCAAAGCGCGAGAACAGCTCGCGCCGCGTCACCGCCGATTGCTTCTGGTCGGAATCCGCGGTCGACGACCAGTCGAGGTGGTACATCTGGCAGGGATGATGGGCGACGTCGCCGGTCAATAGCCCTTCCTCGCCGGCCGACTTGATGTGGATGCTCATGTGGCCGGGGCTGTGACCTGGCGTCGGGATCAGCGTGATCTCCTCGGTCAGGCGGTGATCGCTCGGCACCAACTCGGCCTTGCCGGCATCCGCGATCGGCTTCACTGAATCGGCGAAAACGGCGGCATGCGCCGGATCGTCGCTGTGGTCGCGCCAATGCTCGTATTCGGTCTTGCCGAACACGTAACGCGCATTGGCGAAAGTCGGCACCCATTTGCCGCTGGCGAGTTTCGTGTTCCAGCCGACATGGTCGACATGCAGATGCGTGCACAGCACGATGTCGATGCTGTCAGGGGTAAAGCCGGCCGCGGTCAGCTTCTCAAGGAACGGATCGCTGCGGTTGTTCCAGGTCGGCACATTGCGGCCTTGCTTGTCGTTGCCGAGCCCGGTGTCGACGATGATGCGGTGCTCCGGCGTCTCTACCAGCAGCGAATGGATCGACATCTTCAGCCGGCCGTCCTCGTTGGCGAAATGCGGGATCAGCCAGGGCAGACTCTGGATCTCTTCCCGGCCGGCGAGCGGCAGGATGAAGCGCGTGCTGCCGACGGTCTCGAGTTCGACGACTTTTGTGATCCTGACCTTGCCTACGGTCCAATGCATGCGGCGTGCCCTCTGTTTTTTTGTTTCTCTCACCGGACCATGCGGGTTTCCGCGCGGCGGCGCAATGGATCAAGTCGGCGCCTCCTGCGTTACCGCCTCGTTGGACGAAGGAGTGCGCGCATGCCGGAACTCACAATCTCCCCCGAAAAAGTTGGCTTCTTGATCGAGAAGGCGCGGGAATTCGACGTCAAGGAGGGGATCGTCGATCCGGACTCCGGCTCGAACGGCGCCGACGACGAGATGATCGACGTGCTGGAGGATGACGGCAGCGATCCGGTGGCGCGCGAGATCACAGGCTTCATCGACGCGCTGAGCGAGGACGAGCAGGTCGACCTCGTCGCCTTGATGCGGCTCGGCCGCGGCGACGGCACGATCGAGGAATGGGCCGATCTTCGTCGCGAAGCTGCGCGCGGCCGCAACGGCCGCACCGCGAGCTATCTATTGGGCGAGCCGATGCTCGGCGATTTCCTTGCCGAAGGGCTCGACGAGTTCGGCCTCGCGCCCGCCGACGAGCGCATCACGCCGATCCAGTAGGAGCAGAAGCGCGCTGTTCTCCTTACCTCGCCCCGCTTGCGGGGAGAGGTCGGATCGCATCGCAGATGCGATCCGGGTGAGGGGGAGTCTCCGCGAGTCGTCTCTCGCGGCAATCGTGGAGTGCGTAGCCCGGATGGAGCCAACGGGTCGCGCGAACGCGCGCCCGATGACAGGCTCCGCGCAATCCGGGACGGACCTGGCCACGAAACACCCCGGATTGCGCTGCGCTCCATCCGGGCTACGTTTGCGGCGACATTGTCGTGGATCGACAAAACGCGCTATGCGTTGGGCATGCCGCAGCCGCTTGTCCGCATCGTCGATCAGTTGAAGCGCGAGCCGTCCCGCACCGGCTCGATCATCATCACCGTGTTCGGCGATTCCATCGTGCCGCGCGGCGGCGCGGTGTGGCTCGGCACGCTGCTCGAATTCTTCAAGTCGCTCGACATCGACGGCAATGTGGTGCGCACCGCGATGTCGCGGCTCGCGGCCGACGGCTGGCTCGAGCGCAGCAAGGTCGGCCGCAACAGTTTCTATCGGCTGAACGCCAGGGGCCGGCAGACCTTCGACACTGCGACCAGGCACATCTACGATCCGCCGCCGTCGGACTGGACCGGCCGCTTCGAGCTGCTCTTGATCGGCAATGCCGAGGACCGCGACGCCGCGCGCGAGGCATTGAAGAATGCCGGCTTCGGCAGCCCGCTGCCGGGCGTGTGGGTCGCGCCGTCAGGCGTGCCGATCCCCGACGAAGCATCGCGCGCGATCCGCCTTGAAGTCTCCGCAGAAGACGGCAGCGGGCGCCGGCTGCTCAGCGAGAGCTGGCCGCTCGATCGCACCGCGGACGCTTATCTGAAGTTCATGAAGACGTTCGAGCCGCTGCATGGCTGGATCATGAGAGGCGAGACGCTGAGCGACGCCGACGCCTTCACCGCGCGCATCCTGCTGATCCACCATTACCGCCGGGTCGTGCTGCGCGATCCGCTGCTGCCCTATCAGCTGTTGCCGAAGGATTGGCCGGGCAGGGCCGCGCGCAAACTCTGCGGCGAGATCTATCGCGGGCTGCTTTCGCCGTCGGAACAATGGCTTGACGACCACGCAACCAACGAGGACGGGCCGCTGCCGAAGCCCAATGGGGCAGTGGTCCGCCGTTTCGAGGGCATCTGAACATATTACAAAAACATCTTGCATTTAGAGAATTGTGTTATATATTTCCACCCAACAACACAGGGAGGTCGGCCATGTATACGCAGGCGCTCAACTCATCCGACGGCGACGATCGCGGCGTCGAGGATGTTGCCCGTGCCAGTCAGTTCCAGGCCCGCATCGATGCCGACGAACGTATCGAGCCGAACGACTGGATGCCTGCCGCCTACCGCAAGACGCTGACCCGGCAGATTTCCCAGCACGCCCATTCCGAAATCGTCGGCATGCTGCCCGAAGGCAATTGGATCACCCGCGCACCGTCGCTGCGCCGAAAGGCCGCGCTGCTCGCCAAGGTGCAGGACGAATGCGGCCACGGGCTCTATCTCTATGCCGCCGCCGAGACGCTCGGCACCTCGCGCGAGGAGCTGGTCGACGCGATGCTCTCGGGCAAGGCGAAATACTCCTCGATCTTCAATTACCCGACCCTGACCTGGGCCGACATCGGCACCATCGGTTGGCTGGTCGACGGCGCGGCGATCATGAACCAGATCCCGCTGTGCCGCTGCTCCTATGGCCCGTATGCGCGCGCGATGATCCGCGTCTGCAAGGAAGAGTCGTTCCACCAGCGCCAGGGCTTTGAGATCATGGTGACGCTGTGCCGCGGCACCGCCGAGCAGAAGGCGATGGCGCAGAACGCGCTCGATCGCTGGTGGTGGCCGGTGCTGATGATGTTCGGCCCGCCGGACCAGGTCAGCCAGCACAGCGACACCTCGACCAAATGGAAGATCAAGCGCTTCTCCAACGACGAGCTGCGCCAGAAATTCATCGACGCCACCGTGCCGCAGGCCGAGTTCCTCGGGCTCACCATTCCCGATCCCGGCATGAAGCAGAACGAGAACGGCAATTGGGTGCACAGCCCGATCGACTGGGACGAGTTCAAGCAGGTGCTGGCCGGCAACGGTCCCTGCAACCGCGATCGCCTCGCCGCGCGCCGCAAGGCGCATGAGGAAGGCGCCTGGGTGCGCGAGGCCGCGATGGCCTATGCCGAGAAGCGCAAGAGCCGCCAGCTCGCGCAAGCGGCAGAATAAGGGAGCGCTAGAGATGGCCACGCCGAACGTTCCGCTCTGGGAAGTCTTCATCCGCAGCCGCAACGGCCTTGCCCACAAGCATGTCGGCTCGCTGCACGCGGCGGACTCGACGCTGGCGCTGCAGGCCGCGCGCGACATCTACACCCGCCGCGGCGAGGGGCTGTCGATCTGGGTCGTGCCCTCGAACGCGATCACCGCATCCGACCCGTCCGAGAAGGGCATGATGTTCGAGCCGGCGGAATCCAAGATCTACCGCCACCCGACCTTCTACGACGTCCCGGACGAAGTCGGGCATATGTGACCGCGCCTCCGCTCGTCATTGCGAGCGCAGCGAAGCAATCCATCGGACCGCGAAGCAAGTGTGGATTGCTTCGTCGCTCCGCTCCTCGCAATGACGAAACACCAGCGAGTTGATCAAATGGCAGTTGCCAACATCGAGGTCTCCGAAACGCCGCTGGTGCTCTATGCACTGCGCCGCGCCGACGATGCGCTGATCCTCGGCCATCGGCTGTCCGAATGGTGCGGCCATGCGCCGGCGATGGAAGAGGACATGGCGCTCGCCAATATGGGGCTCGACCTGCTCGGTCAGGCGCGCGAGCTCTATACCTATGCCGCGAAGGTCGAAGGCCGCGGCAACGACGAAGACAAGTTCGCCTATCTGCGCGATGTCCGGCAGTATCGCAATCTCCTGCTGGTCGAGCAGCCGAACGGCGACTTTGCCCGCACCATGGTGCGGCAGTTCTTCTACGCGGCATTCGCCGATCTGTACTGGCGCGCGATGATGGCATCCTCCGATCCGACATTTGCTGCGATCGCGGCGAAGTCGGAAAAGGAGAGCGCCTATCATCTGCGGCATTCGTCGGAATGGATCGTCCGTCTCGGCGACGGCACCGAGGAGAGCCATCGCCGTGCGCAGAATGCGATCGACGACCTCTGGGCTTATACCGGCGAGATGTTCGCGGTCGACGACGGTGAGCGCGGCCTGATCGACGCCGGCATTGCGATCGACCCGGCGACGCTAAAGTCGCGCTGGTTGAAGACCGTGACCGGCATCGTCAACGAGGCGACGCTGGCGTTGCCGAAGAGCGATTGGATGCAGCAGGGCGGCCGCGTCGGTAGCCATAGCGAGCATCTCGGCCATCTCCTCAGCGAATTGCAGTCCCTGCAGCGGACCTTTCCGGGGGCGACATGGTGACCGCAGCGCTCAGCGATGCCGATCTGCGCCGGCGCGCCTGGAGCGCGGCCGCGCAGGTGGTCGATCCTGAAATCCCCGTGCTGACCATCGCCGATCTCGGCGTGCTGCGCGATGTCGCGGTCCACGACGGCCGTGTCGAGGTCGCGATCACCCCGACCTATTCCGGCTGTCCGGCGATGAACATGATCGCCCTCGAGATCGAGCTCGCGCTGGAGCGCGAAGGCATTCATGCGCCGAAGGTCCGTACCGTGCTGTCGCCGGCCTGGACCACCGACTGGATGAGCGAGGATGGCCGCCGCAAGCTCAGGGAATACGGCATCGCGCCGCCGCTGCCGGGCTCCTCGCGCCGCGCGCTGTTCGGCGAGCAGCAGGTCACGTGCCCGCAATGCGGGTCAGGCGATACCGAACTGCTGTCCGAATTCGGCTCGACCTCCTGCAAGGCGCTGTGGCGTTGCAAGAGCTGCCGTGAACCCTTCGATTACTTCAAGTGTCATTGACCATGTTCGACGCTGTCAATAAGCACTCCGTCATTGCGAGCGAAGCGAAGCAATCCATGCTTCCTCACTCGCGGAGCGATGGATTGCTTCGTCGCTTCGCTCCTCGCAATGACGGCGGAGATAGATGATGTCCCTTACCCCGCGCTTTCACCGTCTGTCCGTCAGCGATCTGCGCCGTGAGGCGTCGGACGCCATCTCGATGACCTTTGCGATCCCCGACGATCTGCAGGGCGACTACCGCTTCACGCCCGGCCAGTATCTGACGCTGCGCACCACGATGGACGGCGAGGAAGTCCGCCGCTCTTACTCGATCTGTTCCGGCCCCGACGACGGCGAGCTGCGCATTGCGGTGAAGAAGGTCGACGGCGGCGCGTTCTCGAACTGGGCCGCCGACGAATTGAAGGCCGGCGACGAGCTCGACGTGATGACGCCGACCGGACGCTTTGGCGTCGCGCACGCGCCTGGCGAGGCGCGGACCTATGTCGGCTTCGCCGCCGGCAGCGGCATCACGCCGATCCTTTCGATCATCAAGGGCGTGCTGGCGCGCGAGCCGGACAGCCGGTTCTTCCTGTTCTACGGCAACCGCTCGACCGAAGGCGTCATGTTCCGCGAGGCGCTGGAGGAGCTGAAGGACCGCTTCATGCAGCGGCTCTCGGTCTTCCATGTGATCTCCGGCGAGGAGCAGGACATCCCGATCCTGCACGGCCGGCTCGACGGCGAGAAGGTGCGGGTGCTGCTGCGCTCGCTGGTGCCGGCCTCAACCGTCGATCATGTTTTCGTCTGCGGCCCGGCCGCGATGAGCGAGACCATCGAGGCGACCTGCCGCGAGGTCGGCATCGCCGACGAGCGCATTCATGTCGAACGCTTCGTCTCGGAATTCGGCGGCAAGCCGCGTCCGAAGGTCGTCGTTCCCGCCGGCGCGCCGCCGAAGGCGATTGCCGGACTGATCATCGACGGCAAGCGCCGCGAGGTGCCGGTGGCCGACGGCGAGTCGATCCTCGACGCCGCGTTGCGCGCCGGCATGGACCTGCCGTTCGCCTGCAAGGGCGGCATGTGCTCGACCTGCCGCGCCAAGCTGGTCGAAGGCGAGGCGCCGATGGATCTGAACTACTCGCTGGAGCCGTGGGAGCTGAAGGCGGGGTTCATCCTCACCTGCCAGGCCAAGCCGTGCTCGGAAAAGGTCGTGGTCGATTACGACCACGTCTAATTCTGCTCGCGCATTGACACCCAAGGTGTCGCGCCCAACACTAATGTGACACCAAGAGGTCCGTCGCAACGGGCCCGCGCACAGGGAGTTCGATGTGAACGTGAAGGCCACGCTATCGCCGGAGGATGTCGCCCGCGCCTGCGCGGATGCGATGTGGAAGGAAGACGACGCCAGCAAGGGTCTCGGCATGGAGCTTGTCGAGATCAAGCCGGGGCACGCGACGATGGCGATGACCGTGCAGCCGCACATGGTCAACGGCCAGCGCATCTGCCACGGCGGCTACATCTTTACGCTCGCGGATTCAGCCTTCGCCTTTGCCTGCAACAGCCATAACGATCGCGCGGTCGCGGCGCAGGGCAACGTCACCTTTATCCGGCCCGGAAAGCTTGGCGACCGGCTGGTCGCGACCGCGCGCGAGATCTCACGCAGCGGCCGCTCGGGAATCTACGACGTGCGCGTCACCGTCGGCGACAGCGTGATCGCTGAGTTCCGCGGACATTCGCGCGTGATACCGGGCACCTGGCTGCCCGAGCTGGACATCAAGGCATAAGGCTCAGAGGAAACGTCGATGGCAACGGCAAAGCTCAAGGTTAGTGACAGCGGCTACCGCGCCGAGCTGGATGCGGCTGAACGCGCCTCGCGCGACGAGATCATGGCGTTGCAGACCAAGCGGCTCGCCTGGTCGCTCAAGCACGCCTATGACAACGTCGCGCACTACAAGAAGAGCTTCGACGCCGCGGGCGTGCACCCCACAGACTTCAAGCAGCTTTCCGATCTCGCCAAATTTCCCTTCGCGGTGAAGACCGATCTGCGCGACAACTATCCTTTCAACATGTTCGCGGTGCCGCGCGAGCAGCTGGTGCGGGTCCATGCCTCCTCGGGCACAACCGGCAAACCGATTGTGGTCGGCTACACCAAAGCCGACATCGACACCTGGGCCGATGTGATGGCGCGCTCGATCCGCGCCGCCGGCGGCCGCAAGGGCATGCTGATGCACAACGCCTACGGCTATGGCCTGTTCACCGGCGGCCTCGGCGCGCATTACGGCGCCGAGCGGCTCGGCTGCACGGTCATCCCGATCTCCGGCGGCATGACCGAACGACAGGTGCAGATCATCAACGACTTCCGGCCCGACATCATCACGGTGACGCCGAGCTACATGCTGGCGATCCTCGACGAGTTCAAGCGGCAGGGCCTCGACCCGCGCAAATCGTCGCTCAAGTTCGGCATCTTCGGCGCCGAGCCCTGGACCAACGCGATGCGCGTCGAGATCGAGCAGGCCTTCGACATGGACGCGACCGACATCTACGGCCTGTCGGAGGTGATCGGCCCCGGCGTCGCGCAGGAATGCGTGGAGACCAAGGACGGCCTGCACATCTGGGAGGATCATTTCTATCCCGAGGTGATCGATCCCCTGACCGGCAAGGTGCTCGGTGACGGCGAGAAGGGTGAGTTGGTATTCACCTCGCTCACCAAGGAAGCCTTCCCGATCATCCGCTACCGCACCCGCGACCTGACGCGGCTGTTGCCCGGCACGGCCCGGCCCGGCATGCGGCGGATGGAGAAGGTGACCGGCCGCTCCGACGACATGATCATCCTGCGCGGCGTCAACGTGTTTCCGACCCAGATCGAGGAAGCGCTGCTGGCGACCGACTGGTGCGGCGGCCATTTCGTGATCGAGCTGACCCGCGAGGGCCGCATGGACGAGATGACGGTGCTCGCCGAAGCCCGGCCCGAGAGCTGGGACGGCGCAGGGCTCACGGCGCATGCCGAGAAGGTATCCGCGTTCATCAAGAACACGATCGGCATCTCCACCCGCGTCCGTGTCGTCGCGCCCGAGACGCTGGAACGTTCGCTCGGCAAGGCGAAACGGGTTTACGACAAGCGGCCGAAAGAATAGCCTCTCGCCCGCAATCCAAGGGGGCGCGGGGTTTCCATGGCCGATACCAACGAAGCAACCGCTGCGGAAATCGCCGCCGATATCCGCGACAGGAAAGTCACGGCAGTCAGCGTCGTCGAGGCGGCGCTCGATCGTGCCGAGCGGCTCAAGCACCTCAATGCCTTCATCGTGCTGAACCGCGACGGTGCGCTGGCCGCGGCGCGCGAGGTCGATGCCGGGAAACGGACCGGCGCGCTGGCCGGTCTCCCCATCGTCGTCAAGGATAACATCAACACATCAGATATGCCGACATCGGGCGGCACGCCGGCACTGCAGCACGCCCGGCCTGTGCGCAATGCGCCGTCGCTGCAAAAGCTGCTCGATGCCGGCGCTGTCGTCATCGGCAAGACCAACCTGCACGAGCTCGCTTTCGGCATCACCAGCACCAATCTCGCACCCTTCGCGGGACCGGTGCGGAATCCCTACGACACCAGCCGCATTCCGGGCGGGTCGTCGGGCGGAACGTCGGCGGCGATCGCCGCGCGGATCGCCACTTGTGGGCTCGGATCTGATACTGGCGGCTCAACCCGCGTGCCGGCGGCGCTAACGGGGACCGTGGGGCTGCGGCCTTCGGTCGGTAATGGCGGCGCCGAGCGGCGCTACCACGACGACAACCAGGTGGTTCCGATCAGCCATACCCGCGACACCGTCGGCCCGATGGGACGCACGGTCGCCGATGTCGCGCTTCTCGACGCCGTGATATCAGGCACGCCGCAGGCCGCAGCCATTCCGCTACGCGGCGTGCGTCTCGGCATTCCCGCCTGTTTCTGGGGCGGCCTCGATCGCGATGTCGAGACCGTTGCCCGCGCGGCCTGTGCCCGGCTCACGGCGGCCGGCGCCGCGCTGGTCGATGTCGATATGCCGGACCTGTTCGAGCAGAACGGCAAGGTGTCGTTCGTGGTCGCGCTGCATGAGCCGATCGCCGACATCCCGGCCTGGCTCGCCGCCTCCGGGATCGAAGGGATCACGCTGTCCGATATCGCGGCCGGTGTCGCCAGTCCCGACGTCGTCGGCGCTTTCGGCGCCATCACCGCGGACGCCTTCGGTGCCGCCTATGACGATGCGATCAAGGTGCAGCGGCCGGCGCTGCAGGCGATCTATGCCGCCTATCTCAGCCACAACGAACTGGACGCCATCCTGTTTCCGACCACGGTCGCGCCGGCGCCACTCATCGACGAGAAGATCGGGTCCGGCGAGATGTCGGTCAACGGCGGCGAGCCGGTGCCGACCTTCGGCACCATGATCCGCAACACCGATCCCGGCAGCAATGCCGGCTTGCCCGGGCTGTCGCTTTATGCCGGCATGACGCCTGATGGCCTGCCGGTTGGGCTCGAGCTCGATGGTCCCGTGGGCAGCGATGCCAGGCTGCTCGGGCTTGGCCTGTCGATCGAGGCGATCCTGGGCACGGCCCCGCCGCCGAAGCTCTGACACGACCGGCGGCAACAAGCCCCTTGAATTGATCGGTCAGTCGATTAGTCATGGCCTGAGGCCATCAGGCCACCCCATGACCGGGACTGGAATGCTGATGCCGTCGGCCCCGCAAGCAAATCGTCAACCCGTCGACGCCCGCTGCGTCCGCCTGCTGACGAAGGCGGAGAATGCTGCCGCGGTGGCGCCGGTGGTCGAGACGCATGTGCTGTCGCGCGGCGACAACGATGTCCTGATCTCGGTGAGGGCGGCGGCGGTCAATCCGTCCGATGTCAAGGCCGCGACCGGGCTGATGCCCTATGCTGTGTTCCCGCGCACGTCTGGCCGCGACTATGCGGGCGTCGTAATCGACGGGCCTTCAGGCCTGATCGGCCGTGAGGTGTTCGGCTCGTCCGGCGACCTCGGCATCCGGCGCGATGGCACCCACGCTACTCATCTGGTGGTCGAAGCCGATGCCGTGGTGGAAAAGCCCGCCGGCATTTCCTGGGACGAAGCCGCCGGGATCGGTGTGCCCTTCGTCACCGCGATGGAAGGCCTGCGCCGCGCCGGTCTGCCGAAGCCGGGCGAGACCGTTCTCGTGATGGGTGTCAACGGCAAGGTCGGCCAGGCCGCGGTGCAGATCGCGAGCTGGCACGGCGCGCGCGCGATCGGCGTGGTGCGCAAGAGCGAGCCCTATGAGGGTCACAGCAATGCGCCGGTCGAGGTGATCGATGCCTCTGCCACCGATGTCGCGGCGCGGGTGCGCGAGCTGACCGGCGGCAAGGGTGCCGACATCGTCTACAACACGGTCGGCGATCCCTATTTCCAGGCCGCGCACAAGTCGCTGGCGCTGCGCGGCCGCCAGATCCTGATCGCGGCGGTCGACCGCATCGTGCAGTTCAACATTCTCGAATTCTATCGGGGCCAGCACACCTATGTCGGGATCGACACGCTCGCGTTCTCGTCGGTTGCGACCGGTGAGGTGTTGCGCGAGCTCGCGCCGGGCTTTGCCAGCGGGCATCTGAAGCCGTTTCCGATCAAGCAGAGTGCGATCTATCCGCTGGAACAGGCCAAGGCGGCGTTCGTTGCCGTCGCAGGCTCGTCGCGCGACCGCGTGATTTTGCGGCCATAGTTCACCGTCATTGCGAGGAGCGGAGCGACGAAGCAATCCATTCTCTCCCCGTGTGATAGTATGGATTGCTTCGCTTCGCTCGCAATGACGAAGGCAATTGAAGGCTTGTCATGGACCCCGCCACGATCGTCATCCTCGCCGCCCTGATCATCGGCGTGATCTATGGTTCGGTCGGGCTCGTCAGCGGCTTCTGCATGATGAGCGGGCTGCGCGGCTGGTGGGCCGAGGGCGATGGCCGCCTCGTGCGCACCTACGCGCTGGCGATGGGCGTTGCGATCGCGGCCTCGCAACTGCTGGCGGCGGCCGGTCTCGTCGATCTCGGCAAGTCGATCTATCTGCAACCGTCGTTCTCGGCGCCGGTGATGTTCCTCGGCGGGCTGCTGTTCGGGTACGGCATGGTGCTGTCGAACGGCTGCGGCTCGCGGGCGCTGGTGCTGCTCGGGCGCGGCAACTTGCGCTCCTTCGTGGTCGTGATCGTGCTCGGCATCTTCGCTGAGATGACGCTGAAGGGCCTGATCGCCCCGGCCCGGATCGCGATGGTGCAGGCCTCGCAGGCCACGGTATCAGCCAATTCGGTGCCGGCCCTGCTGACGGCCAGCGGCCTTGGCGCAATACCGGCGCGGATGGTGGCGGCTTCGGTGCTATCAGCCGCCCTGATCATTTTTGCCTTTGCCCATGCCCCGTTCCGCAAGTCGCCGGGTCAGATCGCAGCCGGCTTGATCGTCGGCCTGCTGGTCGCAGGCGGCTGGTACGCGACCGGCTATCTCGGCGCCGATGATTTCAATCCGGTGCCGGTGACGTCGCTGACCTTCATCGCCCCGATCGCCGACGCGCTGCAATACGTCATGCTGTCGACCGGCTCGACGCTCAATTTCGGCATTGTCACCGTGTTCGGCGTGTTCGCCGGCAGCCTGCTCACGGCGATTGCCACCGGACGCTTCGAACTCGAAGGCTATCGGTCGCCGCAGCACATGCTGCGCTCGGCCAGCGGCGCCGCCCTGATGGGCGCGGGCGGCGTGATGGCGTTCGGCTGCTCGGTCGGGCAGGGGCTGACCGGATTGTCGACGCTGTCGCTGTCGTCCTTCATCGCCATCGCCGGCATCATGCTCGGCACCGGCGCCGGCCTGCGCGGCGCGCTTCGGGTCAGGCCTCTCGCGACGGCATGAAGCGATAAATCTGAATCGGGTACCCGCGTGCGGGGATTGCGAGATTCCGGATTGCCGTCAAAAGCTGACATTGAATATGCCTGAGTGAACGTCCGCTAAGGGCCAACAACGGAAGTCCAAAATCATGCGCGTGCGAAATCTTTGGCAGAGCCGATTACTTGATCGGTAAGAGCTGAACAGATCACGGCAGGAATGGCACCAACGAGGCCCCACTTAGGATCATACACCAACAGAGGAACGAGTATGTTCACGTAGGCAACAACATAGCCAAAGCTTCCCGCAAGCAACCACTTTGAGATGCCCTTCACTCTGCGATCTAAATAGCCATCGAAGGCGGCAGTTATCAAAGCCGGAACGAGGCCGTTCAGATAGACAACCAAAAGCAAGATTACAAAGGTGTCTGAAGTTACGTCTTTCGCGTTACCGCGACCGAAGATTAAAGAGACGAGCAGACCGAGACTTGGTCCGAATACTGTCGCGATGCTGTTCAAATGTCCGCTTCGGGTGTGCGCCGTGAGAAGGCGGCGCTTTCCAGTGGGTGCAAACCCCACCCGGCAAACGCTCCAGCCGGAAGCAATCGGAGCAGTCATGGAGGTAACGAAGTGGCTGAAGCCTTCGATTA
>NZ_LGHK01000078.1 GCF_001908235.1 Bradyrhizobium sp. NAS96.2 | reverse complement strand
GTTTTGAGTGAAGGTTGCGAACCCCTCATCTCAAGACAGGACGCCCCGTTGCGCTATCGTCTTGGCTACGCTGACCGCAGCAGCGCCCTACCGCGCGAGCGGTTTAGTCCTATGGGCCCTTTTCGGAAGTGCCGCGCTGGCTACCGAAAGTCCGGTGTCGGGGGTGAAGGGGACCTCACGGTTGCGCGGTCCGACTTCCGAGTTTTGACCCGAAGCGGAAGTCGAATAAGGTGTCACTCGATTACCTCGTCGCAAGATCGAGATGTGAGGCTCCCCCTAGGCGCCTTAACGGTCTTGAGGTTGATGACTATCTTGAATATTATCATGTGCCGACTGGAAAATCGGCGGGCGCAACCCGGCAAAATCTTGCGCGGATCCATTGGGTCAGTCTAAACGCCCCGATTTTTTAAACGCCCCGATTTTTCGGATATTCCCCTGCAGGACAAGGCGCCTCAGTCCTTCAGGATTCATTAGCACTATCAAACACCTGCGGGAGCCAATCGCGGTTGCGGCGTAAAGTAGATTTCAGACCAAGGGAAGGTCCTTGGCGTGCTAACAACCCCATAGAGCTTCGATCAACGAGCCGGCCGGGGCGACCTTTGGCAGACAAATGGAAATGGGCCTGCCGACAAGCCGGGGAGGAAACCATGGATCGTCGCCAATTCGTTGCAGGCGCTGGCGTAGGGGTTGCGGCTTCCGCTTCTGCCTTTCCGATGCCAGCAATCGCCCAGGGTGTGCGCGAGCTCAAAATGGTCACCATCTGGCCGAAGGGCTTGCCGGGTCTCCAATCAGGCGCCGAGCGTGTCGCGCGGTCGATCACTGCGATGTCGGGCGGGCGGCTGACAGTCAAGGTGTTCCCCGCCGGCCAGTTGGTCGGTGCCATGGAATCCTTCGATGCCGTCTCCTCTGGCCTCGCCGATCTCTACCACGGTTCAGAAATCACGTGGGCGGGCAAGTCCGCCACCTTCGCTTATTTCTGCAACGTCCCGTTCGGATTCACCGCCGATGAAATCAACGCATGGATCTATTATGGTGGCGGCCAGGCACTCTGGGACGAGTTGAGCGCGGGTTTTGGCCTCAAGGCGTTCCTGTGCGGCAACACTGGTCCACAGATGGGCGGATGGTTCACCAAGGAGCTAACAAGCGTCGAGGCGTTTAAGGGTTTACGCTATCGTATGCCTGGCATCGGCGGCGATGTACTGCGGCGGCTCGGCGCTGTGGTGGTTACGCTGCCAGGCGGTGAGATCATTCCGTCTCTTCGATCGGGCGCGATCGACGCGAGCGAATTCGTTGGGCCCTGGGTCGACATGGCGTTAGGTCTGCACAAAGCGGCCAAGTACTACTACTACCCAGGCTTTCATGAGCCGGGGGCGGCGCTCTCCCTTTCCATGAACAAGAAGCTTTGGGACAGCCTCGACAGCACCGAGAAAAGCATTATCGAGGGTGCCGCTGCGGCCGAGAACACACGTTCCCTTGCGGAGGCAACAGCCGGCAACGCCACAGCGCTTGAGCAGCTCCTAAGGGATCCTGCGATCCAGATCCGCAAGGTCGACGACACGATCCTGCAAGAACTAGGCAAGATTTCGGGCGAAGTTCTATCCGAGGCAAGCCGCAAGGACGACCTGGCGCGGCGGGTCTACGACAGCTTCATAAAATTCCGCACGGCGGCGGTTCGCTGGGGCGACATTTCGGAACGCGCCTTTCTCAATGCACGCGCGCTGCCGTATCCCTTTGGCGGCTGACAATCGCCGGCGTTTCGCCATCTGAGGCTGAGGCGCGGACATGAGTTTGGGGAGGTCAATCCGGTCAACAGCGTTCCCCAGTCCGAACATGCGGGCATGGGTGCCGTCGCGGCTCGGCGTGGCAAACCGACTGTTGCTTGCCTTCCTCGGGATCAGCGGCCTGTCTATTGTCGGCGCGGTCGTTACCATTTTTTCCTTCCGCGATATCGGCCATGCTCTCGACCGCATCACGGCAAAGCGCGTGCCTGCGGCACTGGCCTCGGTGGAAGTATCGCGGCGGGCTGAACGGATTGTTTCGGTCGCGCCGGCCCTGCTCTCTGCTGCGACGCCCGCCGAGCACACCGACGTTTCGCAGAGGATAGGCGCCGAGATGCAGGAACTCGCCGGACTGTTGGAGGGCTTCGAGCACCGTGGCGCCGACGGCGTAGTCCTCGGCCCGATGCGATCGGTCGTCGGTCGTCTCCGGATCAATCTTGAATCGCTGAATAAGCTGGTCGCGGATCGCATGGTCGTAAGCGAACTAAAGCGAGGTCATTTGAGCGACGCGCTCACTGCTGACAATGAAAGCCAAAACCTGTTGACACCCTGGCTCCAGATCGTTGAGGGGCAGATCGCACAATCGCGCCGAGCGTTCGACGACGCCAAGCTGGGGATCGATGAACGAATAGCGGCCGGAGTAGGGTTGGTCGGATCAACGACATCTTATCACGCGCTGCAGCGCGTGCAGTTTCTCATTACATCGACGAGTGAGAGGCTGCAGCAGATTTCGGCAACAGACGATTTAGACAGCCTGCGTGTGCACGTGTTTCGAATTCAGCGATCCCTGCGTGAGGCGAGGGAGATAACGGCCAGCCTCGATTCGAGATTGCAACCGCTCTTGATGGTCAAGCTCGAGGAATTCCGTGCACTTGTTGAGGGCACTAACAGCATTCCTGAGCTACGGTCGCAGGAACTTGGCATAGTCGCGCAAGCGACCCGTAACTTGACGGAGAACGCTGCGCTGTCGCGAGAACTCACCCAGGCGGCGGATCGCCTTGTCTCAATTGCCAATCGCGATATCGCGCAGGCCAATGACGAAGCGCTGGCGGCTCAACACTTCACCTCGACTGTCCTGATCGCAGCCGTTGCGCTCAGTTTACTCAGCTCCATCGTGATTGTTTGGTTGTACGTAGGGCGCAACATCGTCTCGCGGCTGACATCGCTCAGCCGCAGCATGCTCGCGATCGCTGAGGGCAATCTTGCGGCCAAAGTACCGACCGGGGGCAGCGACGAAATCGCGGAAATGGGCGCAGTTGTCGAGATCTTGCGCAAAAACACTGTCGAACGGAACGAATTGTTATTAGAGAGAGAGCAAACGGCCGAGCGGCTCGAAAAGCAAGTCGAGGAGCGCACTATCGAGCTGGCTCGCTCGATTGAGGAGCTGCGCGCGCTCGGCGAGGTCAGCCAGGCCGTGAATTCAACAATCGATTTGCAGACGGTGCTGTCCACGATCATCTCGAAGGCAGTCCAACTATCAGGCACTGATGCCGGCACGATCTATGCGTTCGACGACGCCCGGCAGGAATTTAAACTACGCGCCAGCTACGGCATGGATGAGGAGCTGGTCGCGACAATTAAGGAACGCAACGTCCAGATGGGAGAAACGATGATAAGTCAGGCGGCGATACAGCGCTGCCCGGTGCAAGTTGCCGACATCACGCACGAGTCTCCGTCGCTCGCCCTCGATGTCATCATACGCGCGGGGTTCCGTGCACTGTTAGCAGTCCCGCTGTTGGGTGCTGACCGGATCGTCGGAGCACTCGTGGTCCGTCGCAAGGAGCCGGGTAAATTTCCGTCGGGCACAGTCAACCTGTTGCAGACCTTCGCCGAGCAATCGGTCCTCGCGATTCAGAATGCGCGAATGTTTCAGGAGATCGAGGAGAAAGGACGCGAGCTTGCTGAAGCAAGCCAGCATAAGTCGCAGTTCCTTGCAAACATGAGCCACGAAATCCGCACGCCGATGAATGCCGTGATCGGTATGAGCAGCCTTTTGCTGGATACCGAGCTCAATGAGGAGCAGCGCGACCATGCCAGCACTATCCGCGATTCCAGCGAAACACTGCTCACGATCATCAACGACATTCTCGATTTTTCGAAAATCGAGGCGGGGCGCATGGACATCGAGGCACAGCCGTTCGATCTGCGTGACTGTGTAGAGTCGGCGCTGGACCTCGTCAGTAGCCGCGCGGCCGAGAAGCGCCTGGACATCGCCTATTTGTTCGAGGGTGAAGTGCCGCCGGCTATCCAGGGCGATGTCACTCGCCTGCGGCAGATCCTCCTGAATCTATTAAGCAACGCGGTCAAGTTCACCGAGCAGGGCGAAGTGGTCCTGACCGTCACAACGAAGGGCGAGCAGCTGGAGTTCGCTGTGCGCGACACCGGTATCGGGTTAGACGCAAAGGCCCAGGCTCGTCTTTTCCAGTCCTTCTCCCAGGCCGACTCCAGCACCACACGCAAGTATGGCGGCACCGGGCTGGGATTGGCGATCAGTAAGAGGCTCGCGGAACTCATGGGAGGCACAATGTGGGTGGAAGGCGCTGGCCCGGGGCATGGAAGCACCTTCCATTTCACAATCAGTTTCCAACGGACCGATCTGCCGAAAGGCACGAGGCGCGACTTCGTCGGCGCGCAGCCGGCGCTGCAAGGCAAGCGGATCCTCGTGGTTGATGACAACGCCACCAACCGTAGAATCCTGGCACTGCAGGCGGCCAAATGGGGGATGGCGGTTCACGACACCGAAGCGCCCGAGCAAGCGCTAGAAGTTCTCATGCGCGACTCCTTCGATCTAGCCATCCTCGACATGCACATGCCCGGTATGGACGGCGCCACGCTGGCTGCACGCATTCGGGAAGCCGGCCACAGCCTGCCGCTCGTGCTATTCAGCTCAGCCGGCAGCGGCAAGGAGGCTGGCGATAGTCTTTTTGCCGCCAGATTGGCAAAGCCGCTGCGGCAGAGCCAGTTCTTCGACACGTTGGTGACGCTGCTGGCGCACGAGGGCGCGCGCAGACACGTTGCCGCGCCAGCCCAGCCCCGCATCGATCCCCAGCTTGCCTCCCGCCACGCGCTTCGCATCCTTCTGGCCGAGGACAACGCGGTAAATCAAAAGCTCGCGCTTCGCCTGCTGCAACAGATGGGCTACCGCGCCGACCTCGCCAGCAATGGACTTGAGGCGATCGAGTGCGTCGCTCGACAGACCTACGATGTGGTGTTGATGGACGTGCAGATGCCGGGGATGGATGGCTTTGAGGCCTCGCGTCAAATCACGACGAGGTGGCCCGCGGGCCAGCGCCCGCGCATCATAGCGATGACCGCCAACGCCATGCAGGGCGACCGCGAACTGTGCCTGGCCGCGGGCATGGACGATTACGTGAGCAAACCGATCCGGGTGGATGAGCTGGTCGCGGCTTTGATGTCCGTACCGACACGTCGGCAATGAGGATAACATGGACGAATCAGTCATTGACCGGGCTGTTTACGCCGAGCTGCGGGACACAACCGGAGCTGAATTTGTGGCCGAACTTGTTGACACGTTTATCGAAGAAGGGCCTGGCATGCTTGCGGAGCTGCGCGCTGCCCGCGTTGAGAGCAATGCCGAACGCTTCCGCCGCGCAGCGCACTCGCTCAAATCAAATGGGAGAACCTTCGGCGCAGTGAAATTGACGGCGCTGGCGCGCGAGTTCGAGCTCAAAGGACTGGATGCTGATCCAGTCCGCGACGTGGGCGGCTTGGCGGCGCTGGAAGCGGAATACGCCCGTGCCGTTGCCGAATTGAAGGCTCTCCGTAATGGCTGAAGACACTTCTCGTGTGCTGATTGCCGACGACAACAAGGTCAATCGCTTACTGCTGTCGCGCAGCGTCGAGCTGCTGGGGCATCGAAGCGCGCTGGCCGAGAACGGTCGCCTTGCCCTGGAGAAGTTACGAAGCGAAGCGTTCGATCTACTGCTGCTCGACATCGAAATGCCCGAACTGGATGGTTTCGCAGTGCTCGAGCAGATCAAGGCCGACCCACAGTTGCGTGAAGTGCCAGTTATCGTAACCTCGTCGATCGAGGGGCTGGACAATGTCGTCCGCTGCATCAATCTCGGAGCGGAGGACTATCTGCGCAAGCCGGTGAACCAAGTATTGCTAAAAGCTCGCATCGGCGCCAGTCTCGAAAAGAAACGCTTGCGCGATCAGCAGAAGGCACTAGTGCGGCGCTTCGTCACCTCCGAAGTGGCGGACGACCTGCTGCAGTCGGACTTCGCCTTGGGCGGAAAATGGCTTTGCGCATCAGTCTTGTTCTCCGACATCCGCGGGTTCACAGCCTTGGTCGAAAGCCAGGGGCCGGAGGAAACGATCGATCTGCTCAACACTTATCATATGCTGATGTTCGACGCCATTGGCAGTTATGGCGGCGCGGTCAACCAAATTATGGGCGACGGCCTGATGGCTCTGTTCGGCGCGCCGCTCCCGCTCGACGATTGTGCCGGCAGTGCTGTGGCTGCGGGGCAAGAAATGCTCGGACTGATCGAGCAATTCAACCATGAGCGAAGCGCGGTGAACAAGCCAGCGATTCGTATCGGGATCGGCATCGCAACGGGCAACGTCGTGGCCGGTTACATCGGAACCCAGCAACGTGGCACATACACCTGCATTGGCGACACAGTAAACCTAGCGGCAAGGCTGGAGGCGCACACCAAAGTGGCCGGGTGCAGCATCCTTATTGATGACGCTACACAGCGTGCCCTGGGCGGCAGTGTGCCGACGCAGTCGTTGGGCGAGGTGCCGTTCAAGGGCAAGGCCGCCGCCGTCGAAATTTTCTCGGTGATGGCTGGCCAGCTACACGGACAATCCTGAAATTTCGAGACGAACTGGACGCGTCTCTTTCGGAGCAGCCGACACATTGCTGCAAAATCGGTGAAAAACGCGTTCCTACCGTTCCATCCTGGAGCGGTCCGCTACTATCACGAGATTGGTATCAAAATTCCAGATGAACTCGCCTCAACGAATTGACCGGGTTCGTCGCGCGCAATGTCCGTCGGCCGTGACCTTGTCATAAACGCTGCTCGTTTGCACCGACGAGGGGACGGAATCTTCGCCGAATTTGATGCAGTACCATATGTCGGCTCATGGGCCCGCAGCTGACCTGCGCTGAGAAGGCTGCAATTTCGGGAGGCGAACTGACGTAGGTCCGGCCCATCGCCGTAGTCGGCTCGTGACCCAGGCTGTGTGAAAACGCTCTGCTTGCAGTGATTCGCGCTGTAAGATTCCTCGACGACTTTCGGGGGATCGGATGAAGCGCTTCGTCGAGGGGTTGGATCGCGGGCAGAGCACACTGTTTCCGGCATTGCTCGACGATTATGTGACCGAGGATAATCCGGTGCGAGCGGTCGATGTGTTCGTTGACGGTCTCGATCTCGACAA
>NZ_LGHK01000077.1 GCF_001908235.1 Bradyrhizobium sp. NAS96.2 | reverse complement strand
GCGCCGCTGCGGGCTGGGTCGGGTTACGGAGCTGGCTCGGCGACGGCCCGTAGATGAACGCTGCCGCCAGCGCGATGGCTGCGACCAACGCGCCCAAGAACCCTGCCGTCGATTGTGAGCGCATGCCGATCATCCCCTCGCCTGCGCGGATTGATATCAAAAATCGGCCGGCCGCAACAGGATTTGGGAACCTATTTCGCGGCGGCCTTGCGCCGGGTGAAGGCGGTCACGATGTCCTTCTGCGCCAGCTCGATCGCGCGGTTGGCGGTGGTCAGATTCGCGTCGGCATCCTGCTTGGGAAACTGCAGCGACAGGAAGTCGATCAGCGACACCCGGAAGTTCTGCCGCTCTGAGGGACAGACATTGGCGATCAGCGAGGTGAACTCCTGGTCGGACATCGCCTTGTTGCTGTCACGGGGATATTCGCGGGCGAGACAATTCCAGTAGGCGTCGCGGCCGGTGATCGCGAGCTTGTGCGCATCGTCGACCTCGTCGGCCATTGCAGCGAACGATATGGCAGCGGAGGACGTGATCAGCAGAGCGGCCGCAACCAGCATGCGCATGTGTTGTTCTCCGTTTTGGCGCATCGTAGCGAAGAGCGACAGCAACGATAAGCATCCCCGCGCCAATCTGGCAAACTGGCCAATCACGATTATTTTGACTACTCTCGACCCCTGTTCCCTCCCTCACGATGAGTGCAATCGTGGCCAAAGCTCCCACCAAGGCGACCAAGACCGACGCCAAGAAGACCAAGACGGACGCAGGCAATATCTATATCGGCGTCGGCGGCTGGACCTTCGAGCCGTGGCGCGGGGTGTTCTATCCGGAGAAACTCACGCAGGCGAAGGAGCTGTCCTACGCCGCCTCGAAGCTGACCTCGATCGAGATCAACGGCACCTATTACGGATCGCAGAAGCCGGAGAGCTTTCGCAAATGGGCCAGCGAAGTGCCCGACGGCTTCATCTTCTCGCTGAAGGGGCCGCGCTTCGCCACCAACCGCCGCGTGCTCGCAGAAGCCGGCGATTCCGTGAAGCGGTTCTATGATTCGGGCGTGCTGGAGCTGAGGGACCGGCTCGGCCCGGTGCTCTGGCAGTTCGCGCCGACCAAGAAGTTCGACAGCGCCGATTTCGGCAAGTTCCTCGAATTGCTGCCGCGCAAGCTCGACGGCCGCGCGCTGCGCCATGTCGTCGAGGTGCGCCATGACAGCTTTTGCGTGCCCGAATTCATCGCCCTCATACGCGAGCACGAAGTGCCGGTGGTGTTCGCCGAGCACGGCAAATATCCGGCGATCGCCGACGTCGCCAGCGACTTCGTCTATGCGCGGCTGCAGAAGGGCAATGACGAATTGAAGACCTGCTATCCGCCGAAGCAGCTCGACGCCTGGGCCAAGCGCTTTCAGGACTGGGCCGGCGGTGGCGAGCCCGACGATCTGCCGAAGGTCGACAAGACGGCGCCGAAGAAGGCGCCGCGCGACGTGTTCGCCTACGTGATCCACGAGGGCAAGATCCGCGCGCCCGCCGGCGCGATGGAATTGATCGAACGGGTGAAGTGAAGGCGAAGCGATGGCGAAGGCGAAGCGGCTGTTCACCATCGGCTACGAGCAGACGCCGTCGAAAGCCGTGCTCGACGAGCTCGCGCATGCCGGCGTGAAGCTCCTGGTCGACGTCCGTGCGGTCGCCTCCTCGCGCCGGCCCGGCTTCTCCAAGACCCAGCTCGCCGCCGGCCTCGACGAGCGCGGCATCGGCTACGTCCACCTCCGCGGCCTCGGCACGCCGAAGAGCGGACGGGAAGCAGCGCGCAGCGGGCAATATGCGCTGCTGCACAAGATCTACTCAGCGCACCTCAAGACGGTGCAGGCCAAGGAGGAACTCGACGAGCTGTCGGCGCTGGTCAAGAAGTCCGGCCCGGTGTGCATCCTCTGCTACGAGCGCGACCACGAGCACTGCCACCGCCGCTGGATCGCCGAGATCATCGAGGAACGCGACGGGGTCAGGATCGAGAACCTCGCCGCGCCGCAGGTGGTCTAGCCGGCCTCGCTGGGCACGCGCAACGTCCCCTGCATCATCTGCACACAGGCGCCGCCGACATGCGCCGATATGTTTGCACCGTCCTGCTTGCGGACGCGGGTCAACAGCAGGCTCGGCCGGCCCATGTCAAAGCCCTGCCCGATCGTCAGCTTCACGGTGCCGTCACGCAGCGGATCGAGCGCGGCCAGCAGCGCGGCCGCGGCGACCGTGGCGCTGCCCGTCGCCGGGTCCTCGATCAGGCCGCTTGCTCCCGGAAAGAACATCCGCGCCTGCAGATCGCAAGGCGCTTCCGCGGCGGGGACATCGCGCGTGTAGAAATACGCGGAGAATGCGCCGTCGCGCGGGAAGAAACGGCCGAACGCCGCCGCATCCGGCTTAGCCCGCCGCACCGCATCGCGCGATGCGACCTCGAAGACCAGGAATGGTGTTCCGACACCAACCACCTGCGGTGTCTGACGATCCGTCCTGACGTCGTCTGCCGTGAGCGAGATCAGGCTCGCGACCTCGCCGGCGGAGAATTGCGACAGGCGCGACAGCGGCTGCGGCGCGGTCAGTTCGGTAGCAACGACTCTGCCGCCGTCTCGCGTGATATCGACCGGCACCAGCCCCGCCTTCTCCTCGAACACCAGACGCGGCTTCGGCTCCTTCGCAAGCTGCGCCAGCACGAAGGCGGTCCCGACATTGGGATGCCCGGCGAACGGCAGCTCCCTGACCGGCGTGAAGATGCGAACGTTGGCGTCGTTGGCCTTGTCCTGCGGCGGCAGCACGAAGGTCGTCTCCGAATAGTTGAACTCGGTCGCGATCGCCTGCATCTGCGCGGTCGACAGCCCCTGGGCGTCGAGCACCACGGCGAGCGGGTTGCCGCCGAAGGCGCGGTCGGTGAAAACGTCGACAGTGATATAGCGCCGCTGCATCTTGCGTGTCCTTGTGCTCCGGTCATCCGCGACCGATGGCGTCATCGTAGCACGGCTGCAACGACGCCCGTCAGAGCACTCGGTACAATCGCCCGCGAGCTAGAAGCGAAACAGCGCACGCGGCGATGCGAGCACACGCGCCCGCTCATCGGCGTCGGTGACGAGCTCATCGAGGAATTTGCGGTTCTTCGCATAGTTCTGCGTCGATTCGAATTGAGTGTGCGGCCAGTCGCTGCCCCATAACAGCCGATCGACGCCATAAGCATTGCGCAGCAGCGGATACGCCTGCTTCGCGAATGCCTCTCCGTTGGGACCATTGCGGTATGGCGCCGAGGTCTTGACCCAGACATTGCGTGTCGCGCCAAGCTTGAGCACGGCCTGGAATCCGGGATCGTCGACGCCGAGCTTCGGATCGGGCAAGGCGAAGTGATCGAGCACGACCTTCACGCCCTGGTCGAGCAGCCGTGGCGCGAGAACAGCAAGATCGCTGGCGTTGCGCTGGATCTCGACCTGCCAGTCGAGCGTCCTGATCTGCGCCAGCAGCGCCGTCCACTCCGCCGACGTCAGGTCGGGCAGCTGCTGGCCGACCAGATTGAGACGGATGCCGGCGACGCCGGCGCGATCGAGCGCGCGAAGCTCGTCCGTCGCGACCGTGGGATCGACCACCGCGATGCCGCGCAGGCGGCCATTGGTCGCCTTCAGGCATTCGACCAGATAGGAATTGTCGGTGCCGAGAAAGCTCGGTTGCACCAGCACGCCATTGGTGATGCCGTTCTGATCGAGCTGCTGCAGATAGAGCGCGAGCGGTGCGTCGTAGTCTGGCGCATAGCGGCGTCCCGGCGCGAGCTTCAGCCCGCGATGAAAGACGTGGGCGTGGGTATCGATCGCCGGTTGCGGCACCTCAGCCCTCACTTTGCGCGCCAATCCGCCTGCCGATAGCGCGGCAACCATCCCCGCGGCAAACCGGCGCCGCGTCAAGCCATGTTCGTACGATGTCATGATCATTCCTCATCATCACGCGCGCGCAGCGGTGGCCTGCTCGAAAACCTTGCCGCGGGTTTCCGGCAGCATCAGCACCGCGACCAGCACCAGCGAATAGGCGAACGCCGCGTCGATCCCGATCGCAGCCCCAAGGCCGATGTGATCGCTGAGATAGCCGACCAGGAAGGGAAACGCGGCGGAGACGATGCGGCCGAAATTGTAGCAGAAGCCGACGCCGGTACCGCGGACGCCGGCCGGATAGAGCTCGCTGAACAGCGCGGCCATGCTGGCCGGAATGCCCGCCGAGAAGAAGCCGAGCGGGAAGCCGAGCACCAGCATCTGCGAATTGGAGAGCGGCGCGAAGATGTAGACCAGCACCGTCACGACGCAGGCCGCTGCGAACAGTGTCACATTGGCGCGCCGGCCGATCCGGTCGCTGATGATTCCCGAGGCCACGCAGCCGCAGAAGAAGGCAACGATGATGACCGCGAGATAGGCGCTGGAGCCGAGCACCGAGAGATGCCGCACTTCGCGCAAGTAAGTCGGCAGGAACGTCGTCAGCGCGGCATAGCCGCCATGGGCGCCGATGCCGAACAGCCCGCCGATCAAGGTCGAGCGCAGCACGTCGCGGTGGAAAATTCCGGCAAGCGTTGCGAAGAACGGCGGCTCGGCTTGGCGCGATGCGGCCCGCGGCGGCTCCTTCAGCCCGCGGCGGATGTAGAGGATCAAGAGCGCCGGAATCAGGCCGACCGCAAACAGGATGCGCCAGGCGATATCGGCCGGCGCATAGGTAAACACCAGAGCCGAGAGCAGCACCGCGGCGCCCCAGCCGACCGCCCAGGCGCTCTGCACGGCGCCCAGCGCCTTGCCGCGATGCTCGGCGCGAATGATCTCCGCCATCAGCACCGCGCCGCAGGCCCATTCGGCGCCGAAGCCGACGCCCTGGATCGCCTTCAGCACCAGCAGCTGGGTGTAGTTCATCGCAAACGCGCAGGCGAAGGTCGCCAGCGCAAAGGTCGCCACCGTGATCTGCAGCGCCTTCACCCGTCCGAAGCGGTCGCCGAGCGCGCCGCCGAGCCAGCCGCCGAACGCGCCGAAGAACAGCGTGACCGAGCCGAGCAGACCCGCATCGGCCTTGCTGATCCCGAACGCGGTGATCAGCGCCGGAATGGCGAGGCTGAACATCTGGACGTCGAGCGCATCGAGCCCCCAGCCGCCAAAGCTTGCCCAGAAGGTGCGCCGTTCGAGCGGCGAGCATTCGCTGTACCAGTTTGCCATCATTCCTCCCTGAAATGTCTTGTGTTGTTTATTTGCTTGCCGCGCTCATCTGATCTCGGCGTGGTAGCGGAAGCGATCCGCCGGCCCGCGCGAGCGGCGCCATTCGATCGGCCGCCGCTCCAGATCGAAGGCCAGACGCTCGATCACGATCAGCGGCGCGTTGGCTTCCAGCCGCAGCAGGCGCGACTGCATCTCGGTTGCGATCTCGACGGTGAGGATTTCATCGGCGGAGACCACGACCTGGCCGCAGCGGTCCTCGTAGAGCGGATACAAGAGATCGCCGAACTCGGCGGTGTCGAGCGCCAGGATCGCCTCGAAGCGCGACCGCTCGAGCCAGATCTCCTCGGCGAGCAGCGGCACGTCGTCGATCAGCCGCAGGCGCGACAGGCTGATGACGGGCTCGCCGACGCCGATGCGCAGTGCCGACGCAACGGCCGTCGTCGCCGGCATCGCCTTGCGCCGCACGATGCGGCTTTGCGGGACGCGGCGCTCGCCGGTCTCGGACTGGAAGCGGAAGAAGCGGAACAGCGAGGAATTGAATCGGGCGCGGCGCACGAAGGTGCCGCGCCCTTGTTGGCGCTCCAGCACGCCGTCGCTGACGAGCTGATCGATCGCCTTGCGCACGGTGCCGATCGCGACGCCGTAATGCGCGCCGAGCTCGGCCTCCGACGGGATCAGGTCTCCGGGACGCCATTCATTGCGATTGATGCGCGCTGCGAGATCGTCGCGGAGACGCTGATAGCGCGGCAGGCGGTCGTCGAGGGCCGAATTCATCTAGTCATCTATATGAGTATATGACATTGCGTCAATCACTACTAAAATACCTCTAATTGCTAGGAGCTGCGGCCTACCCCAGTTGCCAGACCGCCACGGGGTGCTCGTAGCCGCGCACCGGGATATCGCCGCGCGAGACAGCATCCCTGCATTCGTCGCCGAGCGCGTCGCGCACCGCGGCGGAGATCAGGAATTGCGAGCCGAGCTCCTTGTTGAGCGCCTCGAGCCGGGCGGCAAAGTTCACGGTGTCGCCGATCACGGTGTACTCCTTGCGCCGCGGCGAGCCGATATTGCCGGCGACGACCTCGCCGACATGAATGCCGATGCCGATGCGGAGCGGCCAGCTCGACGTCGCGTTGGTGCGCTCATTGGCGGCCAGCATCTCGCGTGCGGCGGCGACCGCCTGATGCGCGGCGTCGCCGGCCTCGAACGGCGCACCGAACAGCGCGAGGAAGCCGTCGCCCAGGAACTTGTTCACAATGCCGCCGTGACGATCGAGGATATCGACCAGCACGGCGAAAGCGCCGTCGAGCCGGTCCACCACCTCCTGGGGCGAGCGCGTACTCGCCCCCGCGGTGAAGCTGCGGAAATCGACGAACATCACCGCGACGCGGCGGATGTCGCTCCCGGTGCCGGCCCCCTCGGTCATCAGGCGTTCGACCACCTGCGGCGAGACGTGCTGGCCGAACAGATTGGTGATGCGGTCGCGCGCGGTAGCGGCCGCGATGCTGGCCGCGAACTGCCGCCGCAACTGCATGCCGACAGTCCCCGCAAGCACGCCGGCGATCAGGATCACGGCGCTGCGCGCGCAGTGGTAGAAAAAATCCGGCTCGGGGTCGAGCGTCCCCTCGGGGCGATAATACATCGCCATCCAGAACAGTTCCGAGGCCGCCACGAAGCCGGTGAAGGTCGACAGCCAGAAGTCCAGTCGCAGGGTCGAGGCGATGATAAAAATGAAATAGACCAGCGGCGCGACCCAGCCGAGTGCTGCAACCGGGCCCATACTGTCGATATGCAGGGCGAGTGCGACGGTGGGCATCGACGTCTCGATCAGCGCGCCGACATACCGCCTGATGATCGGCAGGTCGCGTCCCTGCCTCCTGTACCAGCTGATTGCGCCATGCACCCACAATTCGAACAGGATGAACGGCGTAATGACGGAATAGAGATAGGACGGCTTGAAATTGCCGTGCCACACCCGGACCAGCGCGTCCGGAGCCGTGAAGTAGATCGCGGATGTGAGCACCGAGAATGCCAGGGCAATGCCGATCAGCACCTTGATGCGAAGCAGCTCGGTGGTCATCACCTCCTGCATCAGGGCGTGATGGAAGTCGGCGGAGACCGTCGTGTCCTGCGTCGTCTTATCGCCGCCCCGCCAGCCAGCCATCGTCATCGCCCCGGTCACCATACCAGAATGACTCCTTGCTCATACTAGCCTCAATCGAGCGTGCGGCGGAAGCGCGTCACGGCGACGGTCATGGCGAACAGCATCAGGGCAGCAAGCGCAATCGTGTCATATTGCAGGTTCGGCATCGCCGCCCCCTTCAGCATGATGGCACGGACGATGCGGATGAAATGGGTCAGCGGCAGGACCTCGCCGATATATTGCGCCCAGACCGGCATGCCGGCGAACGGAAACATGAAGCCGGAGAGCAGGATGCTCGGCAGGAAGAACATCATCGAGAGCTGCATCGCCTGCAGCTGGTTCTGCACGATGGTCGAGAATGTATAGCCGATCGACAGATTGGTGGTGATGAACAGCGTGGTCAGCAGCCCCAGCAATGTGAGGCTGCCGAGCACCGGTACGCCGAACAGCAGCACGCCGATGCCGATGATCAGCCCGGCCTGGATGAAGCCGACCATCACGTAGGGGATGATCTTGCCGAACATCACCTCGACCGGCTTGATCGGCATCGACAGCAGGCTTTCCATGGTGCCGCGCTCGATCTCGCGTGTCACCGACAGCGCGGTGAAGATCAACATAGTCATGGTGAGAATGGTCCCGACCAGGCCGGGCACGATGTTGAGGCGCGATTCCGCCGCCGGGTTGTAGCGGGCATGGGCGCGGATCTCGAACGGCATTTCGGGCGGATCACCGATGTGCAGGTCGTGTGCCAGCGCGCCCTGCACCAGTGGCCCGAGCGCGCCAAGCGCCGAGCCCGCCGCGACCGGGTCGGTGGCATCGGCCGCGACCAGGAGCGCCGGCTTGTCGCCGCGCCGCACCGCGCGCTCGAAGCCGCGCGGGATCTCGACGCCGAACAGCACCTTGCCGGACTGCAGCAGCTCGTCGAGCTGCTCGACGGTGTGCACCTCGCGTGTGAAGCGGAAATAGGCGGTGTTCTCCATAGCCTTCAGGATCGAGCGTCCGAGGTCGGAATCTTCCTGTAGCAGCACCGCAGTCGGCAGATGCCGCGGCGTGGTGTTGATGGCGAAGCCGAACAACAGGAGCTGCATGACCGGAATGATGATGATCATGGCGAACGACACGCGGTCGCGGCGAAGCTGGATGAACTCCTTGACCAGCATCGCGTAGCTGCGGCGCCAGAAGCCGAACGCCGGCTCCCTCTCTTCGCCATTCCGGATCGTATCCGTCGCACTCATGGCACTTATCCCTGACGATTATCCTTGGAAATTGTCCTTGGAGCGCCCCATCAGATCGATGAAAACATCCTCGAGCGACGGCTCGCTCGGCTGCCAGCGCCACTTCGAATTGTCGCGATAGGGCGTAATCGCGGCTTCGAGCGCCGCCTTGTCGCGGCCGGAGACGTGCAGGCTGGTGCCGAACGGCGCCACCATGTCGACGCCGGGCTTGCCGGTCAGCTCGGCCATCAGGCCGTTGAAATCCTCGCCGGTGACCGTCCAGGTCGACAGCCCGGACTTCGCGATCACCTCGTCCACGGTGCCATGCGCCAGGAGATGGCCGTAGGCGATGTAGGCGATCTCGTGACAGCGCTCGGCCTCGTCCATGTAGTGGGTCGAGACCAGCACGGTGAGGCCGTCGGCGGCAAGCGCGTGGATCTCGTTCCAGAAATCGCGCCGCGCCTTGGGATCGACGCCGGCAGTCGGCTCGTCGAGCAGCAGCAATTGCGGATTGGGCAGCGTGCAGGCGCCCAGCGCGAGCCGCTGCTTCCAGCCGCCAGACAGCTCGCCGGCGAGCTGTTCCTCGCGGCCCTTCAGTCCGATCCGCGCGATCATATCGGCTGCGGCGCCGCGCGCGTCCGGCATGCCATAGAGCCGCGCGACGAACTCCAGATTCTCGCGCACCGACAGGTCCTGGTAGAGGCTGAAGCGCTGCGTCATGTAGCCGACCTTGCGCTTGATCTTGTCGGCATCGCGCCGGATGTCGTAGCCGAGGCAGGTGCCCTCGCCACTGTCGGGTGTCAGCAGGCCGCACAGGATGCGGATGGTGGTGGTTTTGCCGCTGCCGTTGGGGCCGAGGAAGCCGTAGATTTCGCCGCGCTTGACCTGCATCGACAAATCGTGGACCACCTCGCGTCCGCCAAACGACTTGGTCAGGCCCTTCACATCGATCGCGATGGAGGATGCGCTGGGCTGCGTGCTGGTGGGGCCGCCGTTCATCTGCGCTCCGCCACCGGCGTCTTTGAGTTGGTCTTGGGGTTGAGGTAGACGCTGATCGGCTGACCGACTCTCAGCACATCGGGCCGGCTCGGCCGGGCCTGGATCAGATAGACCAGCTTGTTGCGCTCATCGAGGCTGTAGATGACGGGTGGCGTGTACTCCGCGGTGGTGGCGATGAAGTAGATCTTGGCGGTGAGATCGGCCGCGCAATTGTCGCAAGTCACCCGCACCTCGTCGCCGAGCGCGAGCTTCGGCAGTTCGGTCTCCGGCACGAAGAAGCGCAGCTTCATGTTGCCGGGCGGCATGATCGACAGCACCGGCCGCTGCGCCTGCACCATCTCGCCCTCGCGGAAATAGATCTGCTGGATCGAGCCCGCGATCGGCGCAAAACCCTTGCGGCGGTCGAGCCGCGTCTGCGAGGTGTTGACGCGCGCCTCCGCGACGCGCAGCGCCGAGACGGCGGAATCGAGATTGGCCTGGGTGCCGGCGCCGGTGCCGCGCAGCGAGGCGGCGCGGTCGTAGCTTTGCCGCGCATTCGCCAGCGTCGCGTTGTTCTGGTTGAGATCGGCGCGCTGCAGATCGTCGTCGACCGTATAGAGCAGATCGCCGGGCTTGACCTCGTCGCCCTCACGCACATTGAGCTTGGTGACGCGGCCGGATTCGTCCGGGCTGACGAAGATCATGTCGGCCTCGACCCAGCCCTGGAAGCCGGGATCGCGCTTCTCCTGGCACTCGGCCAGCGCTGCCGCCAGCGCGACGACCGTCACGAGCTTCATCACGCGCGACGCGGTCATGTCTTCCTCCGTTCGCCGAAGATCAGATCGAGATGAATTTTGAACATCGCGAGCCCGTCGAGCGGCGCGTGGCGGGCAAACAGGCTCTGCCAGATCACTGCGACGATCGCGGGCGCCACGACCAGCTGCGGGAATTCCCCGAGCTCCCGATGCCTGATCTCGCCGCGCGTGATTGCGAGCTGGACCAGCGCGCGCATTGCGGCCATTCCCTTCGACACCACCTCGCGGAAATAGAAATCGGCGATCGCCGGAAAGCGCGGCCCCTCGGAGACAATCAGGCGGATGATGTCGCCGCGCCGGGTGGACACGATCTCGCGGATGAAGGTCTCGGCAAATTTCTCCACCGCGTCCCGCACCGGACCGGTGATGGGAGGCTGCGCCGTCATGCGGCTGATCAGCGGCACCAGCGCGGTGCGGATCAGTTCCTCGAACATCGACTCCTTGTCCTTGAAATAGAGATAGAGCGTGCCCTTGGCGACGCCGGCCCGCTTGGCGACGTCGTCGAGCCGCGTCGCGGCATAGCCGCGCGCGATGAACTCATCCATCGCCGCCTCGATGATCGCAGCCCGCCGCTCCGCCGATTTCTCGGCGCGGTTCGAGGCGGGCTTCACCTCAGGCAGTTTGGCCGAGGCCACCTTCGGGGTCCTCGCCGCGGCGGCGCGGATCGCGGTCCGGCGGGCGGCAGGCAGGGTGCGGGTCGTCCGTTCGATGCGCTTTGTCATGGCAACAATTATGACTGACTAGTCAGTCATTGTCAATTCAATGGAGGGTAACGCGTTCCCTTACAAAAGGTTGCTGTTCGCTGGCTTGAGCGTGATCAAATCACCGCGCTGGATAACGCCCGTCACCAGGCATGCGCGCGTGCTTTGACGGCATCGATGCCCGCACCCCTTCGTCATTCCGGGGCGCGCGTAGCGCGAGCCCCGGAATCCATCAAACCACAGTACATGTGGTGGAATAGATTCCGCGCTCGCGCTCCGCACGCCCCGGAATGACGACGGAGAGAGTTGGCCCGGCTACGCGTGAAACTTCAGCCCATCGAGGATCTTGTCGACCACCTTGCGCTCGGCGCGGATGGCGAGGCCGACCAGATTGAGGTCGGTGCGCGCCACCGCCCTCACCACCTCGCGGTTGGCGGCGTCATGCGTGGTCTTGAACATGTCCTCGGTGTAGAGCGCCGGCTTCACGTCGCGCGCCAGCGCGCGGTCCAGCGCCCGCGAGAGCGCAGGCCCGTCGGCGCCGTAGATCAGGATCGGCTGGCCGATCAGGGAGAGATATCTCGTCCCCGAGCCGTCCTCGTAATTCTCGCCGATACATTCGGGAAAGGAGGCGGCAATGCCACCGGCGAGAAACGACGCCACGTTGAGCTTCTGCCAGACTTCCAGGTCAGTGCGGATCACGACCGCGATCTTGGTGTCGAACTGCATGACGACAAATCTATCCGCAGGCTGATGGCCAACACCAGCCCTGACGATGCATCTCTCGCCTGCCCGTCAGACGCCGGCGTTCGTTTCCTGCAAGGCCTCCGGGGACCGCGGGCTCATGCGGGCTACAAGCTAACCCCTGCCCTGGCCCTTGGCGTCACAGGTCCAGGCGCGGGCTGGCAGGATAACAATGGTCAGCTCCTGCGCCGCGTAGTATTCTTCGGGAATTCGATTACGATCAACATATTTCGAGCATTGCATCATGATCAGCAAGGCCGATGTAGTTGTCATTGGTTCGGGCGGATTGGGCGCGGCCACAGCCTACTACCTGAGCAAGCGTGGAAGTCTCAGCGTCGCGCTTGTCGACAAGCATGAGATCGGATCGCAAACCTCGCCCCGCGCGGCAGGCATGGTGAGTTGCGCCCGCACGAGCGACTTGATGGTTGGCCTCATCCAGGACGCTTGCCGCAAGATCGAAACATTCACGGAAGAAACCGGCCAGCCGCTCGACTGGGTCCACTCGGGCAGCTTGAAGATTGCGCGTCGGCCGCAGGATGCCGAAGTGATCGAGACCGATTTCGAGCGCGGGCACCGCATGGGTCTCGATGTCGAACTGATCTCTCCGGAGCAAGCGAGCCGTCTCAATCCGTTTTTGCAGCCGACGGGCGTCGTCGCGGCGATGCGGATCGGCGACGACCGGTATTTCGACCCGGCACAGGTTGCCGTCGGTTTCGCCAGGGCCGCGGCGGCCCAGGGCGCAACCTTGCTGCCGAAGACCGACGTACGCGCCGTGAACATCGTCGGCGGCAACGTGATCGGCGTGACCACGGCGAACGGCGTCATTGAATGTCCCGTTGTTGTCGATGCGGCCGGTGCATGGACGCGGCAGGTCGCGGAGGCAAGCGGAATTCGCGTGCCGCTGGTGCCAACCCGACAGCAATTGATCGTGACCGAGCCTTTGGACGGTGTGCGTGCCGACTTGCCGATGATCCGCATCATGGATGCCGCGGTGTATACGCGGCCGTGTCAGGGCGGTTTCCTTTGGGGTGTCTACGAGGAAACGCCGCGCTTCTTCGATATGGAGAAGCTCGGGCCCGGCTTCGACGTCAAGGACATGCCGCTCGACATCGACGTGCTTCATGCAGCCGCCGATGCGGTGAAGGATCAGCTCCCGTTCCTGCAAACCGCCAAGGTACGGGAATTTCGCGGCGGCATTCCGACCATGACCGCCGACGGCCATCACATTCTTGGCCCAGCGCCCGGCGCGACAGGCTTCTATTTCGCAAGCGGGTGCAACGTCGCCGGTCTCTCGATCTCGCCGGCTGTCGGCGAGGCGCTCGCGGCCTGGATCGTCGACGGCCAGCCGCCGGTCGACCTATCGCCGATGTCGGTCACGCGGTTCACGGACCAGTCGTGGTCTGAAGCCCAATTGCAGAGCGATGCCGCCTGGCAATATCGCCACTTCTATGGCGCGGTCTGAGCTTCTGCCGAACGTCCCGGCTCGAGGTCATCAGCACATTTCGGCTTCGTCCAGCGCGGTGGACGTTGCGAACCCGCGCGCGGCTAGCCCTTGGCGTCGCAGGCCCAGGCGCGGATCACGCATTCCTTGCCGCCGTATTCGTAGCACTTCCTGGTGGCGGCATTGAGCGAGCTCGAGATCTTCGGCGCCACCGCGTAGCCATGGGCGCCGCAGGGATTCTTCATGTCGATCGACAGCGCGGCGCAGGCGCGCTTCATGGTGACGGTGGTGCAATCGCCCTTGCACTGCTTCAGCGCCGCGGCGCGCGCCGCGCCTTCTGCGGGATAGTCGTAGGCCTGGCCATACGCCCCGCACTTGCCGACCGCGAAAGCGCCCGCCGCGCGGGCCTTGGGGATGAAGTTTTCCACGGAGAAACGCGTGGCACCGAGCAGCAACGTCAGGACAAGTATCGTCAGCGCGCGGCGCTGCGCGGCGGCGGTCGAAATGATCAAGTGGAAATCCCCCAAAGTCCGGCGCGGACTGTACGCGGGGGTCGTTTCCAGATGGTGAATGACGGGTTGATGGACGATGGTGCTCCATCCACTCGTCGTCCCGGCGAAAGCCGGGACGACGCGGATAGATTAGCTCCGCCTCGCCGCTTCCAGCGCCTGCGGCGTGTCGATGTCGAGGAAGGCGCTGTTGCCTTCGACCGGGACCTCGGCGACCACCTCGGCATGCTTGGCGATCAGATGACGGGCGCCGATGTCGCCGTCGAGCGTCATCAATTCCTTGAAGAAGCGCCGCGACCACAGCACCGGATTGCCGCGACGGCCTTCGCTGACCGGCACTGCGATCAGATGGCCGCGGTCAGGCGCGAAGGTTTCGATCAACCGATCGATCAGCTGCGCATCGATCAGCGGCATGTCGCCGAGGCAGACGATCGCGCCGTCGGCAGAGTCGGAGACCGCCGAGATACCAGCCTTCACCGAGCTCGCAATGCCGCCGGCGAAATCCGGGTTGCGCACGAACTTGACCTTGAGCCCGTCAAGTGCCTGCTCGACCAGGTCGCCCTGATGCCCGGTGACGACGATCACCTCCGAAGCCTTCGAGGCCAGGGCCTGCTCGGCGACGATGCGCGCGAGCTTCTTGCCGTCGAGTTCGGCGAGCAGCTTGTTCGGACCGCCCATCCGGGTCGAGCGGCCGGCGGCAAGCACGATCGCCGCGACGTTGCGGTTGCCCTCGGTGTCCGGCACGGTGCGCGGCTGCGGCCGCGTCACGATCTCCATGAGAAGACCGCCGACGCCCATGCCGGTGAGGTCCGACCGCGTCACCTTGATGCCGGCGAGCAGCCGCATCAGCACCCAGTCGAAACCGTTCTCGACCGGCGAGCGCGCGCAGCCCGGCGCGCCCAGCACCGGCACGCCGCCGGCGCTGCCGATCAGCAGCAGATTGCCGGGATCGACCGGCATGCCGAAATGCTCGACCGCGCCGCCGATCTCGGTGATTGCGGCCGGGATGACGTCGCGGCGGTCGGCGATTGCGGATGCGCCGAACACGATGACGAGTTCGGCCCCCAAGCCGAGCAATTCCTTGATCGAGGCGGCGAGCACGGTCTCGTCATGCGGCACGCGGCGCTCTGCAATGATTATGGCGCCGGCCGGGGCCAGCCGCTCGGCGGTGACGCGCAGCGTCTTGTCGATCACCTTCGGCGCAAGGCCCGGCAACAGGGTCGAGACCACGCCGACCTTCTTGATCACGTAGGGCGCGATCCGCAGCGTGTCCTTCCCCGCGACTGCGACGGCGGCATCGCGCAAGCGCCCCTCGACGCCGAACGGGATCAGCTTGACGGTCGCGATCATCTCGCCTTCGACCACCGGCTTGTAGGCCGCGAGCGTCGCGAAGGTGATCGCCTCGTCGACGCCGTTGATGCGGTCGACCGCGGCACGGTCGACCACCAGCACGCCGGGGCGCGCCGCGAACAGATTGGCGCGGCCGGTGAAGGCGCGCTCGACATTGACGCCCTCGCCCGCCACCGCCTGCGCGATGCTGGCGGCAGCGACATCCTCGGAGACGTCGCCCTCCTCCAGCCGCACCACGACGACGTCCTTGACGCCGGCCTTGGTCAGCGCCTCGACCTCAGCCGGGCCGATCGTGGTGCCCTTCTTGAGCACCAGCGCGCCCTGGCGGAGCGTATGCACGGTGACGCCGCCAATCGCGTCGGCTGGACTGGCGGGACCGAACTTCATGCCGCTTCTTCTTTTTGTTTGGGGGGCAGACGCAGCTGCGCGGTGATCTCGGCCATGATCGCGACCGCGATCTCCGACGGCGACACCGCGCCGATGTCGAGACCGATCGGCGCGTGGATGCGCGCGATGTCGCTGTCTTTCGCGCCCTGCGCGCGCAGCCGCTCGGCGCGCTTGGCGTGGGTCTTCCGCGAGCCGAGTGCGCCGATATAGAAGCACCCGCGGTCGAAGGCGTGCAGCAGCGCCGGATCGTCGATCTTGGGATCATGCGTCACCGCGACGAACGCGGTGTAGTGATCGACATTGAGCGGCGGCAGCGCGACGTCGGGCCATTCGGCGACCAAGGGCACGTCGGGGAAACGCTCCGGGCTCGCAAACGCGGTGCGCGGATCGACCACCGTGACGTCATAGTCGAGCGAGCGCGCCAGCGGCGCCAGAGCCTGGCTGATATGCACCGCGCCGATGATCACGAGCTTTGCGGTCGGCGCGTAGACGTTGAGGAACAGCTTTTTGCCGGATACCTCGACATTGCCGCTCTTGCCCATCCGCAGCTGCTTTGAAAGCTCGGCACGCAGCGGATCGGCAGCGATGTCCGCGGCCTTGACCAGGCGCTGATCGCCATTGGCGGTGTCGGTGACGATGATCACCGGGCGCCGCGCGGCGCGCTCGGCGTTCAGCTCTTTGAGGATCTCGAGCTTCACGGCTAACCGACCTTCTCGACGAACACGCGGATGGTGCCGCCGCAGGACAGGCCGACATTCCAGGCGGTCTCGTCGGCGACGCCGAATTCGAGCATCTTGGGCTGGCCGCTCGCGATCACGTCGAGCGCTTCCGTGACGACGGCGCCCTCGACGCAGCCGCCGGAGACCGAGCCGAGAAACGTGCCGTCGTCATTGATGACGAGGCTCGAGCCGGCCGGGCGCGGCGCCGAACCCCAGGTCTCGACCACGGTGGCGAGCGCTACGCCATGGCCCTGCTTCTGCCAGGTCTCGGCGGCCTGAAGAATGTCTTCGTCGCGGTTCAGCATGGTGGCCTCCTGCTATGGGGTCAGGCTTCTTAGGCAACAGAACGGATCAGGCTGCGGTGGTGCGCCGGCGGCGGGGATGACAGCGCCCCGATCAAGCCCTTGATGGACGTCAAGTTATGCACCGGGCGAAATTCGTCAACGTGGGGCAGCATCATTTTGATGCCCTGCGCCTTGGCCTCGAAGCCCGAATAGCGCAGCAACGGGTTGAGCCAGATCAGGCGGCGGCAGGAGCGGTGCAAACGGTCCATCTCGAAGGCCAGTTTGGCATCGGCCTCCCGTTCTAGTCCATCCGATATAAGGAGGACGATGGCGCCCTGCCCGAGCACCCGGCGGGCCCACAGCTGGTTGAAGGTGTGCAGCGAGGTCGCGATCCGCGTCCCCCCCGGCCCAGTCCTCGACCGAGGACGAGCAGCTCGCCAGCGCCTCGTCGGGGTCACGCGCCCGTAACGCGCGCGTCACATTGGTCAGGCGGGTGCCGAACAGGAACACCGAGACCCGCTTGCGGTAGTCGGTGATGGCATGCAGGAAGTGCAGGAACAGGCGGGTGTATTCGCTCATCGAGCCGGAGATATCGAGCAGCGCTACGATCGGCGCCGGCTTCTCGATCCGGCCGAGCTTGCGGATATCGATGATCTCGCCGCCGGTGCGCAGCGAGTTGCGCACGGTGCGGCGCATGTCGAGCCGCAGTCCGCGCGCGTCCGGCTGGTAGCGGCGGGTGACGAGCTCGGCCTGCGGCAGCCGCATCTTGGCGATCTCGCGCGTCACCTCGGCGATCTCGGCCGCGGTCATCTGCGCAAAATCCTTCTTCTGCAGCACCTCCTTGTCGGAGACCGAGAGCTTCAGCTCCTGCTCCTGGGCCTGCGGCCGCTCCTCGCTCCGCGCCGGCTGCGCCATTGCCTCCTGGACCCGGCGCGAGGCCGGCGGTGGCTTCTTCTTGGCGTGGTCGGGCAGTGGCACCGAATCCAGCATGCTCTTCCACTCCTCGGCGGCGCGGAAGAACAGCATGAAGGCCTGGCGGAAGATCAGCGCATGCTCATGGCGCTTGACGAAGATCGCCTCCAGCGTGGCGTAGAAATCCGAGCGGTTGCCGACCTCGATCAGCTGCAGCGCGTCGAGCGCATCGATCACCGAGCCTGGCCCGACCGGAAGCCCGGCCGCCCGCAGCGCGCGGGCAAAGCCGATCACGTTGTCGGCCATGTGGCCGGTCGGAGGCGCGAGGTGGTTGATCGCCATTGGAATCCATTTCCCGTCGTTCCGGGGCGCACGCGGAGCGGGCGAACCCGGAACCTCGAGATTCCGGGTTCTATGCTTCGCATCGCCCCGGAATGACGAATGCTATTGCGACGCGCGACTTACGTCTCGCTCGTCGCTTCCTTCAATGTCTTCTGCAACGCATCGCCCTGCATGCGCGCGATGTCGTCCTGGTACTTGAGCAGCGCGCCCAGCGTGTCGCCGACCACCTGCGGCGTCAGCGAGCGGGCGTCGAGCTCGGACAGCGCGGTGGCCCAGTCGATGGTCTCGGCGACACCGGGCGACTTGTAGAAATCCTGGCTGCGCAGCGCCTGCACGAAGCGCACGACCTGCTGCGACAGTTTTGCGGAGATGTTCGGCACCCGCGACTTGACGATCGCGAGCTCGCGCTCGGCCGAGGGATAATCCACCCAGTGATAGAGGCAGCGCCGCTTCAGCGCGTCATGAATCTCGCGGGTGCGGTTCGAGGTGATGATCACGATCGGCGGCGCCGGCGCCTTCACGGTGCCGAGCTCGGGGATCGTGACCTGGAAGTCGCTGAGGATTTCCAACAGATACGCCTCGAACGCCTCGTCGGCGCGGTCGAGTTCGTCGATCAAGAGCACCGGCGGGCCGGCAACGTCGGGCTCGAGCGCCTGCAACAGCGGCCGCTTGATCAGGAAGCGCTCGGCGAAGATGTCGCTCGCGAGCTGGTCGCGATCGGTGTCGCCGGAGGCTTCCGCCAGCCGGATCGCGATCATCTGCGCCGCACTGCTCCACTCATAGACCGCGGAGGCGACGTCGAGGCCTTCATAGCATTGCAGGCGGATCAGCTTGCGCCCGAGCGCCGCCGAAAGCACCTTGGCGATCTCGGTCTTGCCGACGCCGGCCTCGCCTTCGAGGAACAGCGGCCGGCCCATGCGCAGCGCCAGATAAGTCACGGTCGCGAGCGACCGCTCGGCGAGATAGCCGCGCGAGGTCAAGAGCTCCTCGAGCGCATCGACGGAAGTGGGTAACGCCGATGCACTCATGGAACTGCCAGTCTTCGAACAGGGGTTAGCAAAATCACGCGTCAGATCTAGTCCTTGGGATCCGGTTTGGATCTAGTCCCTTGGATCTAGTCCTTAGCTAGTCCTTGGCGTTGGCGGCTTCCACCGCCCGGCGCGTCAAAACGCCGATCAGATGGGCGCGGTATTCGGCACTGCCGTGCAGGTCGCTGTTCAGCCCTTCGGCCGGAACCGCGATGCCGTCGAGTACCTTGTGCGAGAAGCGCTTCTTCAAGGCCTCCTCGAACGCGGTGGCGCGGAACACGCCGTCCGAGCCCGCGCCGGTGACCGCGACGCGCACGTCGGACGGACGCTTGGCCACGAACACACCGACCAACGCATAGCGCGAGGCCTGGTTGCGGAACTTGATGTAGGCCGCCTTCTTCGGCAGCGGGAACATCACCTTGGTGATGATCTCGTCGGCCTCCAGCGCGGTCGAGAACAGGCCCTGGAAATACTCCTCGGCCTTCAGGCGGCGCTTGTTGGTGACGATGGTCGCGCCCAGCGCGAGCACCGCCGCCGGATAGTCCGCGGTCGGGTCGTTGTTGGCGAGCGAGCGCCGATGGTGCCGCGGTGGCGCACCGCGGGATCGCCGATCAGCCCGGCCAGTTCGGCCAGCGCCGGGATCGCCTCGCCGACAACAGCAGAGTTCGCGACGTCGGCGTGCTTGGCGGTGGCGCCGATCACCAGCGAGCGGCCCTTCATCTCGATCGTGTCGAGACCTTCGATATGGGAGAGGTCGACCAGATGCGGCGGGCTCGCGAGCCGCTGCTTCATGACCGGCACCAGCGTGTGACCGCCGGCGATCAGCTTGGCGTCCTCGTTCTTCACCAGGAGGTTGGCGGCCTGCCGCACGGTGCCGGGACGATGATATTTGAATTCGTACATTGGAATGTCCTGATCGCGATCGCGACGAATTGCTGATTAAGCGAGGTCCGACTTGTTTAAGCCAAGTCCGATTTGGCCATCGCCTTGGCGCCGGCGGCGATCGAGGCCACGATGTTCTGGTATCCGGTGCAGCGGCACAGATTGCCTTCCAGCTCCTCGCGGATCACCTCGTCGGAGAGCTCGTGGCCCTTGCGATGGACCAGGTCGACGGCGGTCATGATCATGCCCGGCGTGCAGAAGCCGCACTGCAGGCCGTGATGCTCGCGGAAGGCCTCCTGCATCGGATGCAGCGGCGCGCCATCGGCCGCCAGCCCCTCGATGGTCTTGACCTCATGACCGTCGGCCATCACCGCGAGCGTCGTGCAGGACTTCACCGCCTTGCCGTCCAGGTGCACGACGCAGGCGCCGCACTGCGAGGTGTCGCAGCCGACATGGGTGCCTGTCAGCCGCAGGTTTTCGCGCAGAAACTGGACCAGAAGGGTACGGGGGTCGACGTTCGCGTTAACGGGGTTGCCGTTCACGATCATTGAAATCTTGGCCATCAGCACTCTCTTATCTGCGCCACCGCATATCGGCGAAGCAGGCGGTTTAAAATCATTCCAGACGGCATAATATGGGCGCGCCCCGCGATGGGCAACCTTTGGAGCCACCCATCCAGGACATATCGGGAAGGCTTGGCGGGGCCTGAATGATCCGGCCCGCGTGCGGGATAGACTCTAGTTTTGACGCGTTTTCTTCACGCGAACCGGGTGTCCACTTCGCTCGAAAACGCTCTAACCCTGCACCGCCTTGGCGAAATTTGCAAAGAATTCATCGGCCAGCTTCTTGGCGGCGCCGTTGATCAGGCGCTGGCCGAGCTGGGCGAGCTTGCCGCCGATCTGCGCCTCCACGTTGTAGCTCAGAAGCGTGCCGCCGTCCTTGTCGGCAAGGCCGACGGTAGCGCCGCCCTTGGCGAAGCCGGCGACCCCGCCCTCGCCTTCGCCCGAGATCTTGTAGCCGTTCGGCGGATCGAGATCGCTCAAGGTCACCTTGCCCTTGAAGCGGGCGGAGACCGGGCCGACCTTCATCTTGGCGGTGGCACGGAAGCCGCCCTCGTCGGTCTTCTCCAGCTCTTCGCAGCCGGGGATGCAGGCCTTGAGCACTTCGGGGTCGTTGAGCTTGTCCCACACAGCCTGGCGCGGCGCTGCAAGCTGGACTTCGCCGGTCATTGTCATGGCCATGGGAGGACCTCCTCGATCGCAAAAACCTTTTCCCCAAGTAAAGCAGCCCGGGCGCAAAGGAAAGGCCACCTTGGGAGGATGAGCGATGCATATTCGCAACCGCAGCAAGCCAAGCGCATCGTTCACGAAATCGCGCGGTCCGCTTGCCGGATATGACGGCAGCGCAGGGGCATTGGCAGCGACGCCCGGGAGTGGTTAGGTCGCGCGCCATGAGCACAGCCCTTTCCCCCCTGCTTGCGCCGATGCTGTCGAGCGCGGCGATGCGCGCGGTGTGCGACGATGCCGCCACCCTGCAGAACATGCTGGATTTCGAGGCCGCGCTGGCCCGCGCCGAGGTGGCCTGCGGCGTGATTCCCGCAGCCAGCGCCGGACCGATCGCCGCGGCCTGCAAAGCCGAATCATTCGACCTCGTCGCGCTGGCCGACGCCGCGACGCGATCAGGCAATCTCGCGATCCCGCTGGTCAAGGCCCTGACCGCTGATGTCGCCAAGGCGGATGCCGAGGCGGCGCGCTATGTGCATTGGGGTGCCACCAGCCAGGACGTCATCGACACCGCGACCATGCTGTCGCTGCGTGCCGGCATCGATGCGTTGCTCGCCGATCTCGACCGCGCCGTCGCGGGTTTTGCTAAGCTTGCCCACGCCCATCGCGACACCGCAGTGGTGGCGCGGACCTGGCTACAGCACGCGCTGCCGATGCCGTTCGGCCTCAAGCTCGCCGAATATGCAGCAGCCCTGCAGCGCTCCCGCAAGCGCTTGCTGCGCCTGCGCCATGAGACGCTGGCGCTGCAATTCGGCGGCGCCGCCGGCACGCTCGCCGCGCTTGGCGACAAGGGCCTCGCGGTCGCCGCAGCGCTGGCGAAAGAGCTCGACCTGCCCTTGCCCGATGCGCCCTGGCACACCCACCGCGACTGCATCGCGGAGGCGGCGTCGGTGTTCGCCATCCTCGCCGGCAGCTGCGGCAAGATCGCGCGCGACATTTCGCTGATGATGCAGACCGATGTCGGCGAGGCCTTCGAGCCCGCCGGCGCCGGCCGCGGCGGCTCCTCGACCATGCCGCACAAGCGCAACCCCGTCGCCGCTGCGAGCGCGCTGGGCGCCGCGACCATGGCACCGAACCTCGCGGCGACGATCTTCGCCGCGCAGGTGCAGGACCATGAGCGCAGCGCCGGCCCATGGCATGCGGAATGGCCGACCTTGCCGGGCCTGATGCTGGTGACCTCGGGCGCGCTCGCCGCGATCGTCGACCTCGCCGAAGGGCTCGAGGTCGATGCGGCGCGGATGCGCGCCAATCTCGACGCGACGCATGGGTTGATCATGGCGGAAGCCGTGACGTTTGCGCTGGCCGAAAAGATCGGCAAGAGCGACGCCCATCATCTGATCGAGGCCGCCAGCAAGAAAGCGGTCGCCGAGCAGAAGCATCTGCGCGACGTGCTGTCGGCGGATGCCAAGGTCACCGCGCATCTCGACGCGAAGAGAATCGCAGAACTGTTCGAGCCGATGGCGTATCAGGGCGCCTCGCAGGCGCTGATCGACCGATTGCTCGCTTCACTGGATGAAAAGTAGCGGCGGTGAGAACGAACGACGCTTCGCCGCGCAAGACGAGGGAAAAAAGATGCCGATGATCAACGCCGACGGATGCCTGCTCAACGTCCAGGTCGATGGCCGCGACGGCGGACCGACCTTGATGCTGTCGAACTCGCTCGGCTGCACCCTGCAGATGTGGGAGCCGCAGATGAAGGCGCTGACGCAGATGTTCCGCGTCATCCGCTATGACCGCCGGGGTCACGGCAAGTCCGGCGTGCCGGCCGGCCCCTACTCCATGGAGCGGTTCGGTCGCGACGTGCTGGCGATCCTCGACGACCTCAACATCGAGAAGGTGCACTGGTGCGGCCTGTCGATGGGCGGCATGGTCGGGCAATGGCTCGGCGCCAACGCCCCTGAAAGATTCGGCAAGATCATCCTCGCCAACACCGCCTGCTACTATCCCGATCCGACCAACTGGCTGAACCGCATCAAGGTCGTCAAGGAAGGCGGCATCGCCGCCGTCGCCGACACCGTGATCGCGGGCTGGCTGACCGCCGACTTCCGCGAGCGCGAGCCGGAGACCACCGCGCGCATGAAGGCGATGCTGCAGGCTTCGCCCGTCGAGGGCTATCTCGCCTGCTGCGAGGCGCTGTCGACGCTCGACCAGCGCGCGCTGCTGCCGAAGATCAAAAGCCCGACGCTGGTGATCGCAGGAAAGCAGGACATGGCAACGCCGGTGTCGGCGGGTGAGATGATCCGCAGCGGCATTCCCGGCGCCAGCATGACGCTGCTCGATGCCGCGCATATTTCCAATGTCGAGCAATCCCACGCCTTCACCGAAGCTGTGGTCGGCTTCCTGACGCAACGATAACCAGAAAGAGCGTCATTGCGAGGAGCGAAGCGACGAAGCAATCCATGTCTCCGCAGGCGGCTAAATGGATTGCTTCGCTTCGCTCGCAATGACGGGAGGAGACATCAATGGACGACAATCAGCGCCGCGACGACGGAATGACGCAGCGCCGCAAGGTGCTCGGCAATGAATGGGTCGACAAGTCGATCAAGAACCGCAACGCGTTCAACACCGACTTCCAGGACCTGATCACGCGCTATGCGTGGGGCGATATCTGGACGCGGCCGCATTTCGACCACCGCACGCGCCGCGTGCTCGTCATCGGCACCATGGTCGCGCTCGGCCAGTGGGACGAGTTCCGCCTGCATGTGCGCGCCGCGCTCAGCGAAGGCGCCTTCACGCCGGACGACATCAAGGAGATCCTGCTGCAGCAGGCGATCTATTGCGGCGTGCCCGCGGCCAATCACGCCGTCAAGGAAGCCGGCGCAATCATTGCCGATCTAGGGCTGCTGAAGGGATAGCCCACTCGCCGGCGCACCCGCCTCAACGGCTGGGGCAACGGCAGCTCGCTTCGGCGAGGTCTCGAACAGCATCACGATCGCGGTGCCGAGCAGCATCAGAAGCTCGGATGCATGCATGCGCATCGCTTCGACCTCGCCGACCTTGGACGCCATCATCATGCTGGCAAAGCTCAGCACGCTGCCGAGGCAGAGCGCGACCGAAAGCGCCTCGTCGGCGCCACTGCTGTTTCTGCGGAGCGGCGAGAACGCGGCCATCGCGAGGAACACCGCGAAGAACGCCACCACCGTGATCCGCGCCAGCGCCAACAGCCATGCGAGCCGCACCGTCGCCATCTTGCCGAGGTGCAGATAGTCGCTCGCATACAGCGCGATTGATACGCTAGGCCGCTCATAGAGGCCGTGGATCGGCGACACCATGATGCTGAAGGCGATGATGGTCCAGACCGGAATGAAATAGGCCGCAAGCAGCGCGCCGTTGAAGGAGCTGATCCGCCAGTTATTCGACATTGCCGCTTCCCGTGGTTCCAGCGCCGTTTGGATTGGCGACGGTTCAGCGTGCGAGGTAACGCCGATCGATTGCCGGCAGCAATTTAAACCCTTTGTTAAGGTTAAGCGCGGTGCGATGGTTCCGGATCGATGCGATCGGGCTCGGCCAGAATCCACGCCAGCCAAGGATAAAGGGGGTAAAATGACCGAAAGAACCCGCGTTTTCGTCGCAACGCCCTGCTACGGCGGCGATCTGAAGATGGCCTATGTGTTGTCAGCCTTGAAGCTTCAGGCTGCGGCGACGACCCGGGGCATCGACATCGTGTTCCATCTGATCGGAAACGAATCGCTGATCGTGCGCGCCCGGAACGAGCTGGCCCACCAATTCCTCGCCTCCGGCGCCAGCCATCTCCTGTTCATCGATGCCGATATCGGGTTCGAGCCCGAGTCCGTGTTCCGGCTGCTCGAGTGCGGCGCCGATGTCTCGGCCGCGGCCTATCCGCTCAAGCACATCGACTGGGAAAAGGTGCAGCGGGCCGCGGACGCCAAGCGCAAGAACCTCGCCTCATCCTCGCTGGACTATGTCGTCACATGGGCCGGCGACCAGATCACTGCGCGCGGCGATGGCTTTGCCAAAGTCCGATATGCCGGAACCGGCTTCCTGATGATGAAACGATCCGCGCTCGTCAGGCTGTGCGATGCCCATCCCGAACTGAAATACCGGGCGAACCACAAGACCAACGATCTGAACACCGGCAATCTGGTTCGCGCCGACCTCGACCGCGTGTCGCTGTTCGAATGCATGATCGACAAGACCACCGGCGAGTATCTGTCCGAAGACTACGCATTCTGCCGGCGCTGGATCGACCTCGGCGGCGAGATCTGGCTCGACCTGCGCAGCGAGCTGACGCATTTCGGCTCATACGCCTTCCGCGGCCGCTTCGCCGATCAATTGGCCTGAATAACAGCGGCAGAAACAAATCGACTGACAAAGGGCCTCGCAACGCGGCGAGACCCTTTTTGTTGCAACTGCTCAATTGCCCGGCATCACATCGGCCCGGATCCTGCGGCGCTGAGCTTCCGATCTGGGCTCCGGTTGGTCATTCTCTCGTCAAGCTGGGGACAACGCGCGCATCGGGACCGCAGTTGCTCGGGGAACACGGGTTCCGGCGCGATCATTGCAAGGCAACGGGGTCTCGGTCCCTGTGACATCGGAAGCGCACCCGCCAAAGTAGTTATGTACAAGGCCCTTTCTGCTGCTGCCATGCTGTTGCCGCCGCCGGGGTTCCGCTGTTAGAAAATACCGCGACGCGACGGACCAGGCTGCCGGGGGCCCTCGCCGCGTCACCCGCGACGTAGCGTTTCGAGCGAAGTGGAGACCGGTTCGCGTGAAGACGCCGCGTCCAAATCAAACCGAGAGCCCGTTCGGTTCTCAACCGAACAGGCTCTGACGGCAGCGCATGGATTATTTCGCCCAGCAATTGATCAACGGCCTCGTGCTCGGTTCGATCTATGGCCTGATCGCCATCGGCTACACGATGGTCTACGGCATCGTCGGCATGATCAACTTCGCCCATGGCGACATCTTCATGATCGGCGGCTTCATCGCGATGATCTCGTTCCTGGTGCTGGTGTCGCTCGGCCTCACCGCGATCCCGCTGATCCTGCTGATCGTGCTGCTGGTCTCGATGGTGATCACGGCGCTCTATGGCTGGACCATCGAACGCATCGCCTACCGGCCGCTGCGCCACTCGTTCCGCCTCGCGCCGATGCTGTCGGCGATCGGCATGTCGTTCGTGCTGACCAATTTCTCGCAGGTGTCGCAGGGCGCGCGGGTCAAGCCGGTGCCGCCGATCATCACCGGCGGCTACACGCTGCATGAGGGCTCCGAAGGCTTCGCCGTGCAGCTCTCCAACATCCAGATCGTGGTCGTGCTCGCGACCATCGTGCTGCTCGCGGTGTTCACCTGGCTGGTCTCGCGCACCCGGCTCGGGCGCGACATGCGCGCCTGCGAGCAGGACCAGACGATGGCCTCACTGCTCGGCGTCGATGTCGACCGCACCATCTCGATGACCTTCGTGATCGGTGCCGCGCTCGCCGCCGTCGCCGGCATGATGTACCTGCTCTATTACGGCCTGGTCGATTTCTTCATGGGCTTCGTCGCCGGCATCAAGGCGTTCACCGCCGCGGTGCTCGGCGGCATCGGCTCGCTGCCTGGCGCGATGCTCGGCGGGCTCGCGATCGGCCTGATCGAGACGTTCTGGTCGGCCTATTTCTCGGTGGAGTACAAGGACGTCGCCGCGTTCTCGATCCTGATCGTGGTGCTGATCTTCATGCCGACCGGCCTGCTTGGCCGTCCCGAAGTCGAAAAAGTCTGACAGGCACTTCGTGAGCGCGACCTCAGCCCGCCCCTCGCACGCTGCGCAGCCTTCGGGCAGCGCCTTCATTCTCAAGAAAGCCCTGATCAGCGCCGCCGTCGCGCTGGTGCTGTTCTCGCTGATGATCGGCGTCCGCACCGAGGCCGGGCCGCAGGGCGGCCTGATCTACTGGACGCGGTTCGGCGACCTCGCCGCCATGGTCGGCACCGTGTTCGGCGGCAGCATCATCATCGAGCTGCTGCGGCAATGGTGGGGACCGGTCGACAAGGACCGCATCGTCCCAAAGCCGGTGCAGGCCGCGATGTCGTTCGCCGGGCGTTGGCTGGCACCGGCGCTCCTGGTGTTCGCCTTCCTGGTGCCGGTGATCTTCTACAACCAGCGCTATATTCTCGATCTGTCGATCCTGGTGCTGACCTATGTGATGCTGGGATGGGGCTTGAACGTCGTGGTCGGGCTCGCCGGCCTGCTCGACCTCGGCTATGTCGCCTTCTATGCGGTCGGCGCCTATTCCTACGCGCTGCTTGCCACCAATTTCGGATTGTCGTTCTGGGTCTGCCTGCCGCTCGCCGGCATCCTGGCGGCGTTTTGGGGCGTGCTGCTCGGCTTCCCGGTGCTGCGGCTGCGCGGCGATTATCTCGCGATCGTCACGCTCGCCTTCGGCGAGATCATCCGCCTCGTGATCATCAACTGGCAAAGCCTGACCGGCGGACCCAACGGCGTCTCCGGCATCCCGCGCCCGACCCTGTTCGGCATTCCGCTCGACAACAGCGATGACGGGCTTGCCGCCAAACTCGGCATCGAGTTCTCGCCGACCCATCGCATCGTGTTCCTGTTCTACCTGATCCTGGCGATGGCGCTGCTCACCAACTGGGTGACGATCCGGTTGCGCCGGCTGCCGATCGGCCGCGCCTGGGAAGCGCTGCGCGAGGACGAGGTGGCCTGCCGCGCGCTCGGCATCAACGTCACCACGACCAAGCTCACCGCGTTCGCGACGGGTGCGATGTTCGGCGGCCTCGCGGGCGCCTTCTTCGCGACGCGGCAGGGCTTCATCAGTCCGGAATCCTTCACCTTCCAGGAATCGGCGCTGGTGCTGGCGATCGTCGTGCTCGGCGGCATGGGCTCGCAGCTCGGCGTCGCGCTTGCCGCGCTCACCATGATCGGCGGCTTCGAATTGTTCCGCGGTTTCGATCAGTACCGCATGCTGGTGTTCGGCATCGCGATGGTGCTGTTGATGATCTGGCGGCCGCGCGGGCTGATCGGCCATCGCGCGCCGACCGTGTTCCTGGAGCGCAACCAGGCGATCTCGTCCGACCTCGTCAAGGAGGGCCACGGATGAGCGGCGATCCCATCCTCACCGTCGACCGCCTGATGATGCGCTTCGGCGGTATCGTCGCGGTCAACGAGCTCTCGTTCGCGGCCGAGCGGCGCAAGATCACCGCGCTGATCGGACCGAACGGCGCCGGCAAGACCACCGTGTTCAACTGCATCACCGGCTTCTACCGGCCGAGCGGCGGCGCGATCCGCCTCGCCCATGACGACGGCCGCAGCATCCAGCTCGAGCGGCTGAACGATTTCCGTATCTCCAAGCAGGCCAAAGTGGCGCGCACCTTCCAGAACATCCGGCTGTTTCCCGGCATGACCGCGCTGGAGAATCTGATGGTCGCCCAGCACAACGCGCTGATGCGCGCCTCGGGCCTAACCCTGCTCGGGCTGCTCGGCCTGCCGTCCTGGCGCGAGGCCGAACAGCGCGCCATCGAGCTGGCGCGGACCTGGCTCGACCGCGTCGGCCTGCTCGACCGTGCCGACGATGCCGCGGGCAATCTGCCCTATGGCGACCAGCGGCGGCTCGAGATCGCGCGCGCGATGTGCACCGAGCCTGCGCTGCTCTGTCTCGACGAGCCGGCGGCTGGCCTCAACGCGCGCGAGAGCGGCGGGCTCAACGAGCTGCTGCTGTCGATCCGCAACGAACAGGGCACCTCGATCCTGCTGATCGAGCATGACATGTCGGTCGTGATGGAGATCTCCGACCACGTCGTGGTGATGGACTATGGCGTCAAGATCGCCGAAGGCACGCCGCAGGCCGTGCGCGACGACCCCAAGGTGATCGCCGCCTATCTCGGCGCCGACGAGGAAGAGGCGATCGCCGTGATGGAGAGCGGCACGTGAGCGCGCTAGCGGCAACCACACCCCTGCTCGCGGTGCGCGGCGTGCGTGCGGCGTATGGCAAGATCGAGGCGCTGAAAGGCGTCGACATCGAGATCAATCGAGGGGAGATCGTCGCCCTGATCGGCGCCAACGGCGCCGGCAAGTCGACGCTGATGATGACGATCTTCGGCAGGCCGCGCGCCCGCGCCGGCCGGATCGAATTCGACGGGAATGACATCACCGGCGTGCCGACCCACGAGATCGCGCGGCTGCGCATCGCACAATCGCCCGAAGGCCGGCGGATCTTTCCGCGCATGAGCGTCGCGGAAAACCTGCAGATGGGCGCCGACTCCACCGAATGCAGCGAAGCCGAACGCGAGGCCGGGCTGGAGCGCGTGTTCGCGCTGTTCCCGCGGCTGAAGGAACGCGTCGCACAACGCGGCGGCACGCTGTCGGGCGGCGAGCAGCAGATGCTCGCGATCGGCCGTGCCCTGATGAGCCGGCCCCGCCTGTTGATGCTGGACGAGCCCTCGCTCGGCCTTGCGCCGCTGATCGCGCGCCAGATCTTCGACGCCATCCGCACGCTGAACCGGCAGGACGGCCTCACCGTGCTGATCGTCGAGCAGAACGCCAACCATGCGCTGAAGCTCGCTCATCGCGGCTACGTCATGGTCAACGGCCTGATCACGCTGGCCGGAACCGGCGCCGATTTGCTGCAGCGCCCGGAAATCCGCGCCGCCTATCTGGAAGGCGGCCGCCGCGGGTAGCTGCACGTTTCGTGCCGCGCCTGCAGCAGGATGCAGGCTGATGCAGCGTCGAATTGCCTGAAAATTGCCGGTGACTTCGCCGCGAAACCAGCCGAGAATGCCCGCGGTTTTGGGGCCCGGCGTGCCGGGCCCTTCCGCAAGAGGCAACGACCACGAGGGACGTCTCATGAAATCACTGAAGCTGATCGGCCTGGCATTGGGCGCTTCGTTCGCATTCTCGGCGAGCGCATTCGCGCAAGATATCACCATCGCAGTCGCGGGCCCGATGACGGGCTCCGAATCCGCTTTCGGCCGGCAGATGAAGAACGGCGCCGAGCAGGCAATCGCCGACATCAACGCCGCCGGCGGCGTGCTCGGCAAGAAGCTCGCGCTGGAAGCCGACGACGATGCCTGCGATCCGAAGCAGGCGCGCTCGATCGCGGAAAAGATCGGCTCGTCGAAGATCCCGTTCGTGGCCGGCCATTTCTGCTCGTCGTCGTCGATCCCGGCCTCCGAGGCCTATGCCGACGCCAACGTGCTGCAGATCACCCCGGCCTCGACCAACCCGCTGTTCACCGAGCGCAAGCTCTGGAACGTGGCGCGCGTCTGCGGCCGTGACGACCAGCAGGGCCTGGTCGCCGCCGACTACATCATGAAGAACTTCAAGGGCAAGAACGTCGCGATCCTGAACGACAAGACCACCTACGGCAAAGGCCTCGCCGACGAGACCAAGAAGGCGCTGAACAAGGCCGGCTTCCAGGAGAAGATGTTCGAGTCCTACAACAAGGGCGACAAGGACTTCAACTCGATCGTCTCGCGCCTGAAGCGCGACAACATCGATCTGGTCTATGTCGGCGGCTACCATCAGGAAGCCGGCCTGATCCTGCGCCAGATGCGCGATCAGGGCCTGCAGACCATTCTGATGGCGGGCGATGCCATGAACGACAAGGAATTCGCCTCGATTACCGGCCCGGCCGCCGAGGGCACGCTGTTCACCTTCGGCCCCGATCCGCGCAACAAGCCGACCGCGAAGGCGATCGTCGAGAAGTTCAAGGCGAAGAACATCGATCCCGAAGGCTACACGCTCTACACCTACGCCGCGATGCAGGTGTGGACGCAGGCCGTCGCCAAGGCGGGCACCACCGACGCCAAGAAGGTGATGGCCACCATCAAGGCCGGCGACTGGGACACCGTGCTCGGCAAGATGGGCTTCGACGCCAAGGGCGACATCAAGGCGATCGACTACGTCGTCTACAAGTGGGACGCCAAGGGCAACTACACCGAGATCAACCCAAAGGGCTCCTGAGAGACCCCTTCCGTCATTGCGAGAAGCGAAGCGACGAAGCAATCCACGTCTCCGCGAACGGTGAAATGGATTGCTTCGCTTCGCTCGCAATGACGTCGATAGAGTTACAAACCGCCCCGGTCAGCCGGGGCGTTTTGCTTTGACACCACGGCTGCTATACCGGATCGATCGGACAGCAGGGACGGACGCATCGTGAAAAACCTTCTCACCGATATTGCCGGCGTTGCCGTCGGCCACGCCGACGACGCGGTGATCGCCTCGGGCGTCACCGCGATCCTGTTCGAGCGGCCGGCGGTGGCCTCGATCGATGTCCGCGGCGGCGGCCCCGGCACCCGCGAGGACGCGCTGCTTGCCCCGCACAACGTCGTCGAGGCGATCGACGCCATCACGCTGTCCGGTGGCTCCGCGCTCGGGCTCGATTCCGCCGGCGGCGTGCAGGCCTGGCTCGCCGAGCGCGGCCGTGGCTTTCGCATCCGCGATGCGGTGATCCCGATCGTTCCCGGCGCGATCTGCTTCGACCTGCTCAACGGCGGCAACAAGGCGTGGGGCCGCTTTCCGCCCTATCGCGATCTCGGCTATGCCGCGGCGAATGCCGCCTCCGATGACTTTGAACTCGGCAGCGTCGGCGCCGGCATGGGCGCGACCACCGCCAATCTCAAGGGCGGCCTCGGCTCGGCGTCCGCCGTGACCGACGACGGCATCAAGGTCGCAGCGCTTGCGGTGGTCAACGCGGTCGGCAGCGTCACGGTCGGCGGCGGCCCCTGGTTCTGGGCGGCGCCGTTCGAGGTGAACGGCGAATTCGGCGGGCGCGGCCTGCCGCCCGCGTTCACCCAGGACATGCTGAAGCCGCGGCTGAAGGGCGGCGCGGACGCCACCGCCGCCGAGAACACGACGCTGGTCGTGGTCGTGACCGATGCGCAATTGACAAAACCGCAGGCGCGGCGGCTTGCGATGATCGCGCAGACCGGCATGGCGCGCGCGATCTATCCGGTGCACGCCCCGCTCGATGGCGATGTCGTGTTTGCCGCCGCGACCGGCGCCAAGCCGGTCGATCCGCTGTTCGGCCTGACCCAGCTCGGCGCCATCGCAGCCAACACGGTGGCGCGCGCGATCGCCCGCGGCGTCCATTCAGCGACCGCGCTGCCCTTCCCCGGCGCGCTGCCGAGCTGGCAGGACCGGTTCGGCTAGGCGCTGACCGACAGCGACGACGAGGCCTTCGCCGAGATCGCCTGCGACTGGCGCTGGATCAGCTGCTCGATGAAATTGTAGGACGAGGTGGCGTTGTTGCCGGCGGAGGACGAATTCGTGCTGCTGCTGGCTGAGGCCGTGGCCGGCGTCGTCATCGACACCTTGGAGCCGTCGGCATAGGTCGTGGTCGTCGTGGTCGAGCCGTCGCTGTTGGTCACCGAGGTCGAGGTCGCGCCATCAAGCGCCTGCATCAGGGGATCGGAGCTCGATCCGCCCGAGCCGTTGCTGGAGCCGGATCCATCGGTCGCGCCGCTCTCCATGTGGTGGTGATGATGGCCGCCGCCCTTGTGGCCCCGCAAGGCCTGCGACATCTCGCCGAGGCTGACGCTGCCGTCGCCATTCTTATCGAGCTTGGAGAACACATCGTCGGCCTGCGCGATGTTGGTGCCGCCGGCGCCGAGCGCGTTCTCGAATTCGGTCTTGGTGATCTGGCCGTTGCCGTCGGCATCGATCAGCGAGAACAGGTCCTTAAGCGCGTCCGACCGGCTGGTCGGCGTTGTGCTGGTTGAAGCCGAGTTGGTTGAAGCCGTGGTCTGGCTCTGCGCGTCGAGCAGCGCGCTCATGGTCTGCGGCGAAATCTGCGGGGTGCTGCCGCCCGACCCGGCGCTGGTGCTGCTCGACGTCGATGTCGCGGTCGAGAGGTCGAACAGCCCGGTGGTCTGATTTCCCTGCGTGGAGCTGCCGGTCTGCGTCGTCGATTTCGACGACATCAGCGAGCTCAAAAGATCGACGGCGGATGACGCAGCGCCAATGGCAAATAACATGGCAATACTCCAACAAGGCCGCGCCAGGCGGCTCAAACGCTTGCCAAAGGCGCAGCAAGCGGCGTGCCATGGCAAAAACCCAATAAAACCAGGCCTTGGCGCATCCAGACCGGTTCCACGCACCCGGCAAGACCTGCCGCCGGCGGCAGAATCTTCCGGCTTCCGGCCGCCGTCCGCTCGCATTGCCCGCCACGCGTCCGCATGTTAGGCGGGAACACCCGTCGCCCCCTGAAGTCTTTCGGAACTGCGCTATGACTCAGTCATTCACCCCGCGTCCCCTCGTTATTGCTCCGTCGATCCTGGCGTCGGATTTCTCAAAGCTCGGCGAGGAGGTCCGCGCCGTCGACCAGGCCGGCGCCGACTGGATCCATCTCGACGTGATGGACGGGCACTTTGTGCCCAACATCTCGTACGGCCCTGATGTCATCAAGGCGATGCGGCCGCACACCAAGAAGATCTTCGACGCGCATCTGATGATCTCGCCCTGCGACCTCTATCTCGAATCCTTCGCCAAGGCGGGCTGCGACCACATCACGGTGCATGCCGAGGCCGGCCCGCATTTGCATCGCTCACTGCAGGCGATCCGCGCGCTCGGCAAGAAGGCCGGCGTCTCGATCAATCCGGCGACGCCGGCGAGCGCGATCGAATATGTGCTCGACCTGATCGACCTCGTGCTGGTCATGTCGGTCAATCCCGGCTTCGGCGGCCAGGCCTTCATCCGCTCGGCGATCGGCAAGATCTCTGACGTCAGGGCGATGGTCGCGGGCCGCCCGATCGACATCGAGGTCGACGGCGGCGTTGCGCCCGACGTCGCAGGCCAGCTCGCCGCCGCCGGCGCCAACGCCTTCGTCGCGGGCTCCGCGGTGTTCAAGGGCGGCACGCTCGATGCCTACAAGACCAACATCGCCGCGATCCGCAATGCCGCGGCCGACGCGCGCGGCGAAGCGATCTGATCGGTTAGCCGTTCAAAACAACCCGGGCGGCGTGACCGGGGCATTGGCCGCCTGGCCCGCCGCCTGATCGTCGTCGGCTTGCGGCGTGAGCCGCGACGGCCGCACCACGGTCACCGTGCACGGCGCTTCCCCGGCGACCTTGGCGGACACGCTGCCGAGCAGCGCGCGCCGCATCGAGTTCTGCCGCGCGCCGATGATGATGTGGTCGACCAGGTTGACCGCGGCGAATTCCAGAATGGCCGCTGCCGGATCGATCGCCTCCAGGACATGCACGGTCAGCCGTCCCTCCTCGAGCCGGAACGGCCGCGCCCAGTGCTGCAGCGCGACCAGGCGGTCGACATGCTTGTTCTGGCCCTGCTCGTCATGGCTGCGGTCGATCGCCAGCCGATTGAGCTTCAGCACATTCACGCAGGCGAGCCGCGCGGATGGCGAGGTCGATAGCACCTGCTCGGCGGTGACGCGGATGGTCTCGCTCAGCGCCTCGGTGCCCTCGCCAAGATCGAGTGCAACGGCAACGATCGGGCTCGATGCGAGCTGGGCCGCGACATCAGATTTCGGCTGCGGCGGCACCGCACCGAGATTGAAGCGGCGGCGCCAGACCGTGCCGAGCGGGTCGCGATCGAGCCGCTGCGCCCGCGCCGTCAGCTTGACCTGTTCGGGATGGCCGAGATCGAACGCCAGCTGCGCCGCGGTCGGATAGCGCGCGGCCGGATCGATCTCGAGACACCGCAGCACGATCTCCTGCAGCCAAGGCGGATAGTCGGGCTTGAGCTTGCGCGGCGGATACGGGTCGCGCCACAGCCGCCGGCGCATGCCGCGCAGCGTCTCGGTCTCGCCGAACGGGCGGACGCCAGTGGTGAAGAAATAGAGCAGCACGCCGAGCGAAAACAGGTCGCTGCGCGGATCGTCGCGCACGCCGTTGAGGCGCTCCGGCGCCATGTAGGGCGCGGTTCCGTAAGGCAGCCGAAACTCCTCCTGCAGCAGGTCGGGCAGATGCTGGTGATGCGAGAGGCCGTAGTCGATCAGCAGCGCCTCGCCGCGCTCGCGGAACATGATGCTGCTCGGCTTGATGTCGTGATGGATGACGTTCTGCCGATGCAGGCTGGCGAGCGCTGTGGCGACCTTGCCGCCGATCACCCTCACCTCGTCATACGGCAACGGCAGATTGTCGATCTGCTTGTAGAGGGTTTGGCCCGGGATGCGCTCCATCACCACATAGGCCTGGCGCTCGAAATCGCCGGTGCCGAAACAGGCCGGCACGTGCGGCCCCGACAGCCGCGGCAGGATCATCTGCTCCATCTCGAAGCTGACGATCGCGGCCGGATCCTCGCCCTCCGAGGTGAGCGGCACCTTCATCAAGAGCGGCACGTCGATGCCCGGGTGGGTAACGCTCCACAGCGTCGCCATGCCGCCGCGGTGCACGCGCTCGCCGATGGTGAAGCCATCGATTTCGGCGCCGGCCTGCATCGTCAGCGCCGCCATGTCAGTCACCTGCCGAGCGGCAGGCGATCAGCGAGCCAGAGCGGCAGGCCGTTCGCCTTGATCCGCGCCGCGGCGGTCGCGACGTCGTAGGGCACGCGGTGATAGGTGATCTCGCGGCTCACTGTGTCGAACATCGCGAACGAGGCCGCGGGATCGCCATCGCGCGGCTGGCCGACCGAGCCGAGCACCGCAAGCCAGCGCCGCCCGGTCAGCAACTGCACCGCGACGCCCGCGGTCGGGACGAAGCTCGTCATCTTCGCCGTCGAGGACATCGAGTAGAGGCCGGGACGGTGGATGTGGCCGCAGAAGGTGATCTGCAATTCGGTCGCCATCATGCTGCGCGCGGCATCCAACGTGTCGCGGACATAGCGCCACTTCGCCGGATCCGAGGCCTCGGAATGCACGTAGAGACGGTTGTCCTCCTCGTGCAGGATCGGCAGGCCCGCGAGGAAGGCCTTCTGCTCGCCGCTGAGCCGGCTGCGGGTCCAGTCGATGGCGGCCTGCGCATCGGCGTTCATACTGTCGCTGGGCTCGCCGATCGCATTGTCATGATTGCCGCGCACCGCGATCGCGCCCTTGGCGACGAGATCCATCACCGTGTCGACGGCCCATTCGGGATCGGCGCCATAGCCGACGATGTCGCCGAGGCAGATCAGCCGCTCCGCGCCGCGCGCACGCGCGGCATCGAGGCAGGCGGCGAAGGCCTGCCGGTTGGCATGAATATCGGCAAAGAGTGCAAGCCGCATCGTGGTCCGCGCCGCTGATCCCTAGACGATATCAAGCACACGCAGCCCCGGGCTCGCAATCGGGCCAAAGGCATCAATCGATCAGGGTTGCTGGAAGAAAGACCGGCTTAGGGCTTGCACACCCGCACGCCGCGCAGCAGCAGGGCGATCAGGGCGTCGATCCGCGACGGGCATTCCGGCTTGGCCCATTCCTCGGCATGCGCCGGGTGATGGTAGCGGACGGTTGCGTCGAACACGGCCCGCGCCGTCGCCTTGACGTTGTCGATCTCGAACACACCCTGCGCGACACCGTCGGACAGGATTTTCGCGATCAGATCGACCTGCTTGTCCTTGTAGGCTTCCACCACCTCGCGCGCGTCCTGCGCCAGCGCGAGGTAGGTCGCGAACATCTCCGGATCGTCGCAGACCTTCTTCTGCTTGATCGAGAAGGCGGTGCGCAGCCATTTCTCCAGCCGTTCCGGCGCCGGGCCCGAGCCGGCTGCGATCCTGCACAGCGGCTCGTTGGCGCGGTCGAGCCAGCGCTTGGCGACCGCGTCGCGCAGCGAGGCCTTGCTGGGGAAGTGACGGTAGACGCTGCCGTGGCTGACATCGAGCGCACGGGCAACGTCGACAACGGTGGCCTTGGAAAGCCCAAAGCGCCTCAAGACATCCTCAGTCGCCTCAAGGATCCGCTCGGGTGTCAAAACCACCGCCTCGTTCATGCGTTTACCGTCTGGTTATCGCTGTCCTGCCCGCGGCTGAACTTGGCGGCCTGGGCTGCCAAGTGGCGGGCGACGCGAAGGTTGAGCCACTGTTGAATCTGGGCGGTCAATTGGAAGATTTCTATCGTCATGGAGGTAGTCCTTCGAGGTAATCAAATCAGGTTCGGCTCCCCCGGCCAAAACGCCGGAACAGCCACTGGGCGCCCTCCTCCCTTGGGCTAGTGAGTATATACACCATCTCGCTGACAGATTTCAATATCTGTCAGACAATATTTTGTGAAATGACAGCCGGGGACCGGACCGGCCCCGCCCCCCGACGTCGGGGCCCTACACCGTTCCGTGAGCAGCGGGGCGATCCGCCGGGGCGTGCATATGTCTCGATACGGCCAGCCCAAAGCCAGCCCGAGACCAGCCCAAAAAAAGGTTGCCAGGAGAGGTTTGCATGGACCGCCCAATCACCTTCAAGGAGATCGCCAAGATCACCGCCGGCGCGGCGGCCTCGCTCGTCATTGTCGGATGGCTGATGGTTGTCGCGATCGCATTCCTGTCGGTGTGAGGATCGCTTGGCAGCGCCGGAACGCGGCGCCGGAATCGAAAGGGGCCGCTTCACGCAGCGGCCCCTTTGCCGGGAAAATGGCTTCGGGATAAAATCTAGCCCCGGTTAGGAGTTAGATTACACCGAGCTGACGGTTGGCGGGATTCCGGATCACTACTGTCCACCCCGCTGACTGATTATTGGCGATCCCTATTTTTATGCCATCCTCTGGTCGGTGCGCCCCGTCTTACTGTTGCTCGTCCTTGGGCGGCATCCGGGGCGGCGGCAGCGGCGTGAAGACCGATCCCTGCGCGCCCGCCGGCGGGGCCACGAACGTCCCCGTGGTGGAATCGCCGCCTGATGTCTCCACGATCGTCTTCGGCGTGATGTACTCCCTGACGAAATCCATGATGGTGCCGTCGCCGCCGCCGAAATCCGCCGCCCGCCCACCTTGCGGATGCCCGGCCTTGATCTCGTTGTCGGCGGTGTGGGTCTGCTCGGCCAAGGCGTCGCTGTAGGGAATGCGGAAGGCGCGCGGCACGGCGCTCGGCCGGTTGTCCTCGTCGAGCTCCTCGACCCAGAGATAGATCGAACCCGGATCGCCCTCCAGCGAATGCGGCTCCACGATCCGCGTCGACAGCAGCTTGAAATTCGCCGGCAGCTTCTCCGCGGAGGCCCAGCCGAGCAGGCCGCGCATCCCGCCGAAGCTGACGAAATAGAAGGCGCTGGTCACGACGATGACGACCGCCTTCAACGACCAGTGCAGCCGCGCATAGACCAGCACGATCAAGAGCAGCGCACCCATCACTGCGTAGGCGACCGCAATGGTGAGGATCACTGACTGCAAGCTAATCATTGCGGAGCACCCTGACGCCGGATCTCGGAACGCCGGTGTTCGGATCGAGGTCGGCGCCGTTGCGCCAGCTGCTGCGGAAGGTCTCGAGCAGCGATTTCGGCCGCCGGTCGACGTTGATCACCTTGCCCTCGGCGTCGAGACGAAACCGGACCGCGGTCTTCTCGTCGCCGGTGTGATCGACGGTCAGCTTGTCGTCGAAGATCACCTGCGCCGTCGGATTGAGCTTCTGCACCTTGACGTTCGCCTGCACCGGCTCGCCGGTCGTCGCCTGGAAGTGCGAGACGTTGACGGTGTATTCGCCGGCGACGACGCCGCGCAAGGTGACGATCTCCTCGCGGATCGGCGATGCAATCTTCTTGCCGTTGACCACGATGAAGTCGTTGGCGCCGCCGCGATCGTCGCGGTCGAGCGTCAGGAAACCGGCCTCGCGATGCCGGTACCAGGCGATATTACCGGCCGGGTCCTGCACGAACAGGTCGAGATCGTCGGGGTGGTTGTCGGGCCAGTCCATCGTGATGATGAACTCCGCCTTGGATTCGATCTTGCCGTCCTTGGAGTCCGGCGACACCGCAAGCAGCGCCAGGAAGAACAGGAAGGCGATCACCTGCAGCGCCTTGAACAGCATGACGCCGAGCGGATCGAACGGTTCCTCGCGCGGATAGAGCCCGAACTCGTCCATCATGGCGGCGTACCAAGGGACGTATCAAGGCGACGTTCGAGGGCCGGCGTGACGTGCGTCTCGGTCAGCACGACCGCATCGGAGAACACCCGCTGGGTCGCGGAATCCAGCATGTAATACTGGATGCGGACCAGGATCGACCCGATCAACCCGGCCAGCGTCGTATACATCGCAACCGCCATGCCGTCGCTCATCAGGCCCATCGACGATTTCATCGCGACCTTGTCGGCGGCATCGAGCGAGGCGATCGGCGCCAGCATGATGATGAAGCCGATGATGGTGCCGAGCAGGCCGAGCTTCATCAGCGTGTCGGAGACGAAGGCGCCGAAACCGTTCGAGCCGCGCAGCCGGTCGGCTAGCGTCCGCAACAGCAGGGTCTGGTCGATGCGGCCCTTGGCCTGCGCGTCGGCCTTCTGCACCAGGCTCTTGATGTGATCGGTGACGAGACCACGCGGCAGGCCGCGCGCATCAGCAGCGAGCGCCTTGGCGCCATCGGGAGCGGCGAGGATGGTGCGGCAGGACCGCGCCACCTCGCCTTCCCGCGCGATCGCCCGCGTCCGCCAGAAGCAATGGATGCAGGTGACGATGTAGAGCACGGCGATGACGCTGGAAATGTAGGTGCGGTCGGAACTGACCATCAGGCGGATCAGCCCGTAGCGCCACAGCAGGAAGGCAGCGAAGATCGAAAGGCCGGTGAAGATCATCCAGAGCAGCAGGACGCTGCGCTCCGCCGCGTCCGTGCCGGCCGGTGCGGCCGCAGCCTCGACCTTGGCGTCCATGCTGCGCTAGCTCCCTGTAACGGTTGTTCCGCGAGGCCTGCGTGAGAACCTCGCTGATGGTTAGAGCAGAGCCGGCGGGCGCCGTCCAAAGACTTCTGCCCAAGTTTCGTCGGGCAATTTTCCCGACCTGCATAGCCTGGCACGCTTGCGATTGGCGGGGAACAGCGGCGCTGTTACCATCACGTCGCCCGTTTCAGCATGAAGCCGCATCACGCTCGTTCGGCTCATGCTCCGGCCGTGGAGTGATCGCATGCGCCTCGTGCTTCAACTGGTCGCCCGCCTGCTCGTCATCGTCGCGCTATGCCTTGGCGCAGCCACCGTTTGGGCCACGATCGACGCCTATCGCAGCGTCGATCGCGCCACCGATGCCTCCGCTGCGCGGGTCTCGCAGTCGCTCGAGGCGCTGTATTGGCGCGAATTGCTGCTGCGCAGCAACCGGATGCGCGAGCAACTGCTGCCGGCGCCGGACTGGCGCACCATCGAAACCATGGGCCTGATCGCGCCGGGGATCTGCGTGCAGTTCGAACCCGCCGGCGCCTTCGAGAAGCCGCTCTGCGGCCAGAGCAAGGGGATCGGCAAGGCGCCGCCGCGCTGGTTCGCGGCCACCGTGCAGGCGGTGCTCGGCGAGCACGCCACCGTCGAGCGGCCAATCAGCGCCCGCGCCGCGACCGCGGGAACCGTCCGCGCCATCGCCGATCCGGACGCCGCGATTGCGCTCGCCTGGCAGCACATTCTGAACAACATCCATGTCGCGCTGCTGATGGCGCTCGCCATCGCGCTGCTCGCTTCGCTTGCGATCGCACATACGCTGGCGCCCGCCCACTCGATCGTGTCGGCGCTGCGCCGCATGGCCGACGGCGAGTACCGCACGCCATTGCCGCGCGTGCGCTCGATGGAGCTTGCCATGATCGGACGCGCCGTCGGCGATCTCGGCGATCGCCTCGCACAGGCCGAGGAGGAACGCACGACGCTGACGCGGCGCCTGCTCGAAATCCGCAGCGACGAACGCCGCGCGCTGGCTCGCGAGCTGCATGACGAGTTCGGCCAGAATCTCACCGCGATCCTGGCCTTCGCCAACACGATCGAGGCGAGCGCCGGCGACAAATACGCCGCCGGGACCGAAATTGCGCAGGACGCACGGATGATCTCGCAGGCCACGCGCCGCATCATCGCCTGCCTGCGCGACACGTTGAACCGGCTGCGCCATCCGCCGGCCGAGGAGCTCGGGCTTGAGGCAAGCCTGGTCGACCTCGTCGCCAGCTGGCGGTCGCGCACGACGCAGCCGATGATCCAGCTCGATTTGCAGGGCGACCTCGCCGACATCAGCGGCACGGTTGCGGTAACGGCCTATCGGGTCGCGCAGGAATGCCTGACCAACGCGCTGCGCCACAGCTCGGCGCGCGAGATCGTGCTGCGGATCGAACGGCGCAGTGGAACCGAGAACGCGCTGCTGGTGCGGGTCGAGGATGACGGCGGCGGCGATGCCGCCAAGGTGGCGCAGTCGGCGGGCTTCGGCCTCACCGGCGTCAGCGAGCGCGTCGCCGCGCTTGGCGGTTCGCTGTCGATCGCGCGCGCCAGCCGCGGCCTCTCCGTCGCCGCAACGATCCCGCTCGCCGCCTGAGATGACGACCGCGAAGATGACAGCCGTGAAGATGACAGCAGTGAAGACTCGGGGAATCTCGATCCTGCTGGTGGACGATCATCCGGTCGTCCGCCAGGGCTATCGGCGCGTGCTCGAGCATCAGGACGATTTCAGCGTGGTCGCCGAAGCCGACAACGCCGCCAACGCCTACCGGGCCTTCAAGTCGCACGGGCCAGATGTGGTGGTGATGGACATCTCGATGCCGGGTGCCAGCGGGCTGGAGGCGATCCGCAACATCCGCGCGCGCGATCCCGACGCCCGCATCCTGGTCTTCAGCATGCACAGCGAGGCCGGCCAGGTGAAGGCGGCGTTCGGCGCCGGCGCCTCCGGCTTCGTCACCAAGGGCAGCGAGCCGGCAGAGCTGATCGCGGCGATCCGCTCGGTGGCGCGCGGCGAGCATGCGATGAGCGACGACGTCGCGCGGGTGCTCGCGCTGGAGAGCCTGGTGCCGACCCAATCGGCGCTCGACCAGCTCGGCGAGCGGGAGATCGAAATCCTCCGGCAGTTCGCTGCCGGCAGCACCAAGGAGCAGATCGCAGCCAACCTCAACCTCAGCACCAAGACCGTGCAGAACTACCACTACCTGATCAAGGCCAAGACCGGCATGCGGACCGACGCCCAGTTGGTCCGCCTGGCCGTCGAATGCGGCCTGGCGAACCTGTAGGCGCCGCCTTCCCAGCCGCGTAGCCCGGGTGAGCGGAGCGACACCGGGACCGGTCGCAAGACCCCGGATATTGGCTTGCTCATCCGGCTCCGGACCGCCGATTTCACCCGGTTTTCCCTGCCAAATGCCCCGAATGGGTGGCTTCGCCCGGCCTGATTTGCTAAAGCGCAGCGTAAAAACAAATTGGCCGGAGCGCGTTTTGCGCGCCCCGCCCCGCTCGATTCGGAGTTCTCGATGATCCCCCGTTATACCCGCCCGGAAATGGCCTCCATCTGGGAGCCGCAGACGCGTTTCAAGATCTGGTTCGAGATCGAGGCGCATGCCGCCGACGCGCTGGCCGAGCTCGGCGTGATCCCCAAGGAAGCCGCCAGGACGATCTGGGCCAAGGGCAAGGATGCCACCTTCGACGTCGCGCGGATCGACGAAATCGAGCGTGAGACCAAGCACGACGTCATCGCCTTCCTGACCCATCTCGCCGAGATCGTCGGCCCCGAGGCGCGCTTCGTGCACCAGGGCATGACCTCCTCCGACGTGCTCGACACCTGCCTCAACGTCCAGCTCAAGCGCGCCGCCGACCTCCTGATCGCCGATCTCGACCGGGTGCTGGCGGCGCTGAAGACCCGCGCCTTCGAGCACAAGATGACGCCGACCATCGGCCGCTCGCACGGCATCCATGCCGAGCCGGTCACCTTCGGGCTCAAGCTCGCCTATGCCCATGCCGAATTCGCCCGTGCCCGCGCCCGCCTGGTCGCCGCGCGCGACGAGATTTCGACTTGCGCGATTTCGGGCGCGGTCGGCACCTTCGCGCAGATCGATCCGCGGGTCGAAGAGCACGTCGCGAAAGCGATGGGCCTGCGGCCGGAGCCGGTCTCGACCCAGGTGATCCCGCGCGACCGCCACGCGATGTATTTTGCCACGCTCGGCGTGATCGCCGCCTCGGTCGAACGGCTCGCGGTCGAGGTGCGCCATCTGCAGCGCACCGAAGTGCTGGAAGCGGAGGAATTCTTCTCCGAGGGCCAGAAGGGCTCGTCGGCGATGCCGCACAAGCGCAACCCGGTGCTGTCGGAAAACCTCTCCGGCCTGTCGCGCATGGTGCGCGCTTATGTGACGCCGGCGTTGGAGAACGTCGCGCTCTGGCACGAGCGCGATATCTCGCACTCCTCGGCCGAGCGTATGATGGGCCCTGATGCCACCGTCACGCTCGACTTCGCGCTGGTCCGGCTCGCCGGCTTGATCGAGAAGCTTTTGGTCTATCCGCAGAACATGCAGAAGAACCTCGACCGGCTCGGCGGCCTGGTGCATTCGCAGCGCGTGCTGATCGCGCTGACCCAGAAGGGCGCCAGCCGCGAGGACGCCTACAAATTCGTGCAGCGCAACGCGATGCCGGTCTGGCGCGGCGAAGGCGACTTCCAGACGCTGCTGAAGAACGACCCCGACGTGAAGAAGTACATGAGCGATGCCGAGATCGAGGAGAAGTTCGACCTCGGCTATCACCTCAAGCATGTCGACACGATCTTCAAGCGGGTGTTCGGGGAGGCCTGAGGGAGGCCGCCATTCCCGCGTGACATCGCGGCGGGTTACGCTACGCTGACCCGCCTTACAAAGCTCACAAGAAACGGACGCTCCCCATGCCCATCGTCAATCGCGTTGCCGCCCTCTCGGATGAAATGGCCGCCTGGCGCCATGACTTCCACGAGAACCCCGAATTGCTCTACGAGGTCCACCGCACCGCCGGCATCGTCGCCGACAGACTGCGCGAGTTCGGTTGCGACGAGGTGGTGACGGGGATCGGGCGCACCGGCGTGGTCGGCGTGATCCGCGGCCGCAAGAACGGCTCGGGAAAGACCATCGGGCTGCGCGCCGACATGGACGCGCTGCCGATCGTGGAGGCGGCCGACGTGCCCTACGCCTCGAAGATTCCCGGCAAGATGCACGCCTGCGGCCATGACGGCCACACCGCGATGCTGCTGGGCGCCGCGAAATACCTCACCGAGACGCGCAATTTCGACGGCACCGCGGTCGTGATCTTCCAGCCCGCCGAGGAAGGCGGCGCCGGCGGCAAGGCGATGGTCGACGACGGGCTGATGACCCGCTGGGGCATCCAGGAGGTCTATGGCCTGCACAACATGCCGGGCCTGCCCGAAGGCTATTTCGCGACCACGCCGGGCCCGATGCTGGCCTCGTCGGACACCTTGAAGATCGTCGTGCGCGGCAAGGGCGGCCACGCCGGCGCCGCGCCGCACGAGGCGGTCGACAGCGTGCTGATCGGCGCCCAGATCATCAATGCGCTGCAATCGATCGTGTCGCGCAATCTCGACCCGCTCAAATCGGCTGTCATTTCGATCACGATGTTCGAGGCCGGCAGCGCGTTCAACGTGATCCCGGAGACCGTCACGCTGGGCGGCACTGTGCGCACGCTGGACCCTGGCGTGCGCGACATGGTCGAGCGCCGGATCGGCGAGGTCGCTTCCAACATCGCCAAAGCCTATGGCGGCTCGGCCGAGACGGATTATGGACGCATGTATCCGGTGACGCTGAACCATGCGCATCAGGCCGGCATCGCCGCCGAGATCGCCCGCGACGTGGTCGGCGCCGACCGCGTCAACGACAATCTGGTGCCTGTGATGGGCGCCGAGGATTTTGCGTTCATGCTGGAGGCGCGCCCCGGCGCCTTCGTCTTCCTCGGCATGGGCGACGGGCCAATGTGCCACCACCCCGCCTACAAGTTCAACGACAACATCCTCGGCCACGGCGCGTCCTACTGGGTGCGCCTGGTCGAGAAGCAGATGCCGGCGGGCTGAGGCGTCGTCCGTTCAATCGCAAAGCGTCAGGCCGCGACCATGTCGCGGCCTTTATGCATGTCATGCACGCGGCTGCTGTTGCGTGACGCAGTGAATGCCGCGCTGTCGCGGGTCCACACATCATCGAACGGCTGGACGACGAGGGTGACCCGGGGCCCGCACAGCCGCGCGGCGACCTCGTAGTCCTCCTTATGCACCAGCATGTTCACGGGCTCATCATGAGCCGCGGTCGCCTGCGCAATCAGCGCAAGGTTTTGCCTGACCACCGGAAGCAGGTGCGGCTTGCGCCAAAGTTTCGTGTCGTGGGCGAACGCCATCCAGGTGGCCGCATGCGGTGCGCTCTCGTCCGGCATCCGCCAACGGCCGTCAGCATCCCGTGCGGAAGCGTTTACGCGGGCTACCTGACCTGGTCGGCGGTATGAGCGCCGATCATCCGCGCGGCGACGCGGTCGCGCTTGACAAAATGATGGAAGGCGACCGCGGCGAGATGCAGCACGATCAGCGCCAGTAGCACATAGGCGAAGAAGATGTGACGGCCTTCATAGGCATCCGCCGCCGCCTTGTCCGGCGAGGTGATCTGGGGCACGCGGAACAGGCCGAAGAAGCTCGAATAGTCCTGCGCGCGGGAGCCGGAATGCGCCCAGCCCAGCATTGCGACCAGGATGGTGACCGCATAGAGCGCGCCGTGGTTGATCCGGGCGGCGATCCTTTGCCAGCTGGGCATATCGGCCGGCAGTGCCGGCGTCGGATTGACCCCGCGCCAGACCAGCCTGAGCACCGTGAGCAGCAGCACCAGATAGCCGATGTCGGCGTGGATCGACCGATAGAAGAACTTGTCCGCCCGCGCCGGGATGTGGTTCATCCACCAGCCATAGGCCAGCATGCCGATGATGGCGATGCCGAGCACCCAGTGGAACGCCCGGGCGAGCGAACCCCAGCTCACGGTGGTATTGCGGATCATGGTCGAATGGCCCCGTCAGGATTTCGCACGTCGCGGCAATAGTTTGCCGTGATACTTGCAGGGATCGGTCAAGGCCATATGAAATTCCCGCCTTCACTGCCTTTTGTCGGCCCCAAAGGCCGGGCAGGCAAAGACAACTGAATGGTAACCCTGCTTCGGATAGACTTTTCACCGTGTCCACTCCCCCGACCATCCTTGTGTTCGATTCCGGCCTCGGCGGCCTCACCGTGCTGCGCGAGATCGTCCGCGCCCGGTCCGACGCGCACTTTGTCTATGTCGCCGACGATGCGTACTTCCCCTATGGCCACCACACCGAGGACGAGATCATCGCCCGCGTGGTGCCGTTGGTCGGCGAGCTGATCGAGGCGCACGCGCCCGATCTGGTCGTGATTGCCTGCAACACGGCATCCACCCTGGTCATGTCGCATCTGCGCGACGCATATCCTTTGCCCTTCGTCGGCACGGTGCCGGCGATCAAGCCGGCCTGCGCCTCGTCGAAGACCCGGCGCGTCTCGGTGCTGGGCACCAGGGGCACCGTGAAGCGCGAATATACCCGCAAGCTGATTTCGGATTTCGCGCAAGGCTGCGAGGTGACGCTGGTCGGCTCCGGCGAACTCGCCTCGCTGGCCGAAGCCGCCCTCAGCGGCCAGACGGTGCGCGACGAGGACATCGCGGCCGAGCTCGCGCCCTGCTTCGTCGGCACTGGCGCTGGCGACCCGGCCCGCACCGATACGGTCGTGCTGGCCTGCACGCATTATCCGCTGCTGCTGGAACGGCTGAGGCGGCTCGCGCCCTGGGCGGTCGACTGGATCGATCCGGCGCCGGCGATCGCCCGCCGCGTCGCCTACCTGCTCGGCCCGGTAGGCACCGCGAGCGATACGGCCGGCGCCGAGATGATCTTCACCTCGAAGCGCCCGCACACCCTGAGCGCGGCGCTGACGCCATTCTTCGGCGGCCGCGTCCCGGCCTGATCCTTTCCGCCGTCACAGCGCGCTGCTAGTTTGCCCTCGCCTCACCGAGGGAGCACCGCATTTGACCTCAGCACCGCTGACGCCGCTCAACCGCCTGCGCAAGGCGTGGCGCGACAAGCACCCGACCTTCGGCGCGATCGCGACCATCCCGAGCATCCAGACCGTGCAGATCATGGCGCAGTCGCTGGACTGGATCATCGTCGATCTCGAGCACGGCCCGATCGATCTCGGCACCGCGCATGCGATGATCGTGGCGACCTCAGGGACGCCATGCGTGCCGATGGTGCGGATCGCCGCCAATGAGCCGCACCTCGCCAAGGCGCCGATGGATATCGGCGCGCTCGGCATCAACTTCCCGATGATCTGCAACCGCGACGACGCCGCAAAAGCCGTGCGCAGCGTACGCTATCCGCCAAAAGGCGATCGGCTCTGGGGCCCGTTCCATGCGCCGTTCCGCTGGGGCGTCTCGATGAACGACTACATGGCGACCGCCGACGACGACATGATCTGCATGATCACGATCGAGCATGTCGAAGCCGTCAACCGCATCGACGAGATCATGGCAACGCCCGGCATCGACCTCGCGGTGATCGGCCCCGGCGATCTCGCCACCTCGATCAACAAGCGCGGCCTGCCCGACGATCCCGAAGTGGTCGCACTGATGCAGCGCGCCGAGGAAGGCATCCTGAAGAGCGGCGTGCCGATCGGCGGCGTCGCGCGCACCGCCGAGCAGGCCAATGCGATGATCGACCGCGGCTACCTCGCGCTCGCGCTCGGCTTCGACTGGTCGCTGTTCCAGCGCGGCATCGCAGCTGCGTTTGCGGGGATCAAGCGGTAGGCGTGTCGCGTGCTCGCGCCGGCGAACAAGTTCCAGTGATGTCACGGAGGAACCGCAGCACAACTCGGCGTGCTGCGATCAGCTGAACGCCGAGCGCTGCAATTTCCTGAACAGCTTGTCAGCCCTCTGTAAGCTCGGCCGCGGATAATTCCACGACGGCCAAGCGTTATTGGATGAACGGACTAATCCCAATGTCGAAAGCATACATCACACAGCGCCCGCTTTTCGCCGCGATTCCACGCTGCTAGAGTTTCGCGGGTTGGGAGGATATTGCATGTTCAGGAAATTGCTGCTTGGTCTCACCGTGATTGCGTTTGCCGGCGCCGGCGCTGCCTTTGTCGGTGCTGGCGCTGCCTTGGCGCAGCAGAGCGGCATCAAGCGAACGCCACTGCAAAAGGTCGATTTTCCGGCGGGCTACAACACAGTCACCGCGATTGCCGAGGTTCCGGCGGGGGGTGCGTCGGGGCGTCACAGCCATCCCGGTGCTGAAACCGGCTATGTGCTCGAAGGCGAGTTGGAGCTTGTGATCGACGGCAAGCCGCCGCTGAAGCTGAAGGCGGGCGATTCCTACCAGATTCCGGAAGGCGCGGTGCACGACGCCAAGACTTCCGGCGACAAGCCGCTCAAGGTGCTCGGCGTCTACGTGGTCAAGGCCGGCGAGCCCTTGGCGAAACCAGCGCCGTGAACCCGAACCGATTGGTCTCCGACCAATCGGTTCATGTCAGCTTCAGGTGCGGCGAGCGACAATTTGAGTTCGCCGGGCCTTTGATGTTTTGCCTGTTTGCAAGGATTTGAACCGGACAGATGCGCGGTAAGTTTCGTCGGATTTCATTGCCGCGCCGTCTCGTTGCCGATCTGATGTACGCATCGGCCGGCGTGCCGTTCGTCTCCCTGACGCGCTCGCTGAACGTTCGTGCGGTGGTCGAGGCCCGCGCACGCGCGGCACAGGCACCGGGCTGGGCCGCCATCTTCGTCAAGGCATTCGCGCTGGTCGCCAAGACCGAGCCGACCTTGCGCACGCTGCACGTCAAATTGCCGTGGCCCTGCCTCTACGTGTTGCCGCGCAGCGTCGGCATGGTGGCCATTGCGCGCGTTGAGAAGGGTGAGGACTGCGTGCTGTTCGAGCGCGTCTGCGCCGCCGACGAGATGGCGCTGAGCGATGTCGATGCGCTGATCCGGCGCGCCAAGACCGCGCCGCTGCACGAGATCCCCTCGTTCCGCAAAACCCTCTGTGTGACGCGCCTGCCGCTTCCGCTGCGCCGCCTCGCCTGGGCGATCGGGCTGAATTTCGGCCGGCAGCGCGCCAATTTCTGCGGCAGCTTCGGCGTGACCTCGGTCGCGGCCTATGGCCCCGGCGAGTTGCACGCGCTGAGCCCGGGGCCCTTCCTGCTGAGCTATGGCGTGATCAAGCCGGACCAAACCGTCGATGTGGTGCTGCGCTGGGACCATCTGGTCTGCGACGCCGCCCTGATCGCGGAGACCCTGACCCGGCTTGAGCACGTGCTGGGCGGCGAAATCGCCGCGGAATTGGGCACGATCCGGCCGCACGCCGACGCCCGGCCGGTCCGCGCGGCCGGAAACCGGCCTTGAGGGCTGAAACCGGCCAATTTTGACGCCGATTCGGCCCAAAACGCCCTCCGTTTCGTTTGACAGGACCGGACTTTCTCCTTAAGACCACCCTTGCTCGCGGGCCGGTTTCGGCCCGCGAAGCGTTTCGCGACCCGTGGTTCTCCCCGAGCTTTCGAGGCGAACCTGTCGGTACGGGCCTTCTGGCCGGTACACAGGAGGGCGCGTCTCCTCAAACCCTAGATTGACAAAACGCCGGCCGCTTGATGCGACGGCTATGCAAAGAGGACGCGATGACAAAGCGCAGTGAGGCGAAGTACAAGATCGATCGCCGCATGGGCCAGAATATCTGGGGCCGCCCGAAGAGCCCCGTGAACCGCCGCGAATACGGCCCCGGCCAGCACGGCCAGCGCCGCAAGGGCAAGCTCTCCGACTTCGGCGTGCAGCTCCGCGCCAAGCAGAAGCTCAAGGGCTACTACGCCAACATTTCCGAGCGCCAGTTCCACGGCATCTATGTCGAAGCCAGCCGCCTCAAGGGCGACACCGGCGAGAACCTGATCGGCCTGCTCGAGCGCCGTCTCGACACCGTGGTGTATCGCGCCAAGTTCGTCTCCACGATGTTCGCCGCGCGCCAGTTCATCAACCACGGCCACGTCAAGGTGAACGGCCGCAAGGTCAACATCGGCAGCTACAAGCTGAAGGTCGGCGACGTCGTCGAGGTCAAGGAATCCTCCAAGCAGCTCACCCCGGTGCTGGAAGCGAGCCAGCTGCCCGAGCGTGACGTGCCCGACTTCATCGAAGTCGATCACTCCAAGATGACCGCGAAGTACGCGCGCACCCCCGGCCTCTCGGACGTGCCGTTCCCGGTGCAGATGGAGCCGCACCTGATCGTCGAATTCTATTCGCGCTGATCAGTTCAGCATTGCGAGTTCGGAAAGGCCCCGGTTTTGCCGGGGCCTTTTTGTTTGGCTACGAGACGACTATTATGTGCAGGACTTGGCAGCGAAGAGGTTCTTGCCGATGACCCGGTTACTCGAACAAGCGTTCGATACGGTTTCAAATTTGCCCGACACGGAGCAGGACGAGCTCGCGCGCATCGTGCTGCAGCTTGCTGGAGTCGACCAGCCGCCGCTCCAGCTCACGCCGGAAGAAGACGCCGACCTGGCTGAAGCCGACGCCGAGATCGCGCGTGGCGAGTTGGCAACGGACGAGGAAGTTCGCGCGATGTGGAGCAAGCACGGGCTGTGAACGTCCGCTATACGCGACGCGCCCTTGTTCAGATCGATCAAGCGCTCTCCTATGTTGAAGCACGATCGCCTCAAGGCGCGGTCCACGTTCGAGACCGCATCCTGACCCTTGTCACGCTACTGCAAGAGCAGCCCCGCGCAGGGCGTACGACGAGCCGTCCAGGTGTCCGGCGGCTTTCAGTCACGCCATACCCCTACCTGATCGACTACCGCGTAACGCCGACCGAAATTATCATAATGCGGTTTCGTCACGCGGCCCGGAGGCCCATACGCTAGCGGCGAAATCGCACCCCAGCGCCCAGCGATGAGGAAAGCCATGCACTACACCCCTGCCCGCCCCGATCCGAAGGCGCCCGCCGTCCGCATCAACTTGCTGTCGGACACCCAGACGAAACCGACGCCGGCGATGCGCGAGGCGATGGCGAAGGCGGAGGTCGGCGACGAGCAGGTCGGCGACGATCCGACCACCAACGAGCTTTGCGGGCGCGTCGCCGATCTGCTCGGCAAGGAAGCCGCCGTGTTCATGCCGTCGGGCACGATGTGCAACGTCGCGGCGACGCTCGCCTATTGCCGGCCCGGCGACGAGATCCTGGCGCATGCCACCGCGCATATCATCGCGCGCGAGGGCGGCGCGCATGCCGCGCTCGGCGGCTTCCAGATCACCCAGCTTCCGGGCGATGACGGCCAGTTCACGCCGGACACCTTCCGCGCCGCGCTGCATCCGCGCACCCGCTATCAGCCGCCGCAGGTGCTGGTCAGCGTCGAGCAGACCGCCAATATCGGCGGCGGCACGATCTGGAAGAAGGCCGCGCTGGATGAGGTTGTCAGCATCGCCAAGGCCCACGGGCTGGCGACCCATATGGACGGCGCGCGGCTCCTGAACGCGACCGTCGCATCCGGCATCTCGCCGCGCGACATGACGGCGGGCTGGGATTCGGCCTGGATCGATTTCTCCAAGGGCCTCGGCGCGCCGATCGGCGGCGCCATCGCCGGCACCCGCGCCTTCATCGACGACGTCTGGCGCTGGAAGCAGCGGCTCGGCGGCTCGATGCGGCAATCCGGCGTCTGCGCCGCCGCCTGCATCCACGCGCTCGATCACCATGTCGACCGCCTCGCCGATGACCACGCCAATGCGCGGGCGCTGGCGCGCGGGCTGTCGCAGATCAACGGCATCGCGGTGCAGACGCCCGAGACCAACCTCGTCTTCTTCAAGCCCGACGGCGCCGGCGTCTCGGGCGACAAGATGGTCGCCGAGCTGCGCAAGCGCGGCGTGACGCTCGCGATGATGGACGGCCGGATCAGGGCCTGCACGCATCTCGATGTGTCAGCAGCAATGATCGAGGAAACGATCGGACACGTCAGGGACATCGTGCGCGCGGCGTAACTCCCGCAGCCCGGATGGAGCTCCACGAAATCCGGGCTGCCAAACTACGGCAGCCGCTTTCCGACGTAGTCAGTTCCTTCCTGGTGAAGCCTCACTTGCATTGCCGCGTTCTGGTCGTCCGTGTCGAATGACAGCACGGCAACGACGATTTTGAAAAAGAACTCGTGATCGCTGGTGGCGAAGATTTCGCGCCGCTCCTGCCCTGTCGCCTCGCTGAACAGGCGATTGCCCTCCCTTGTGACGCGGATCGAAAATTCCGGCGAGAACCGATAGGTTCCGACCAGACGGTCCAGCGTCTGCGGGCTCACCGCAATGAACTTCCCGACCTTGGCCTGGCGATCTGGCCAGCCGTACTCGGCCGCGATGCTGCGCAGGATCTCGTCGACGAGGATCCGACCGCCCCAGCTGTTGGTCATGACAACGGCACCATCGCCGTTCTCGAAAATGACCATGGTGTCGATGAAGCCCTCGTTCACCCCGTTGTGCCAGAATTGCCGGTTGGGCGCCGAGCCGCGAACCAGCCAGCCCAGCCCGCGTCGTCCGATCCCGGGGGGTAGCCCGTCGGCGCTGCCGAGAACCGGCGAGAACATCTCGGCCGTCATCGATTGCGACAGAACGGGATTGCTCCGACCTGCCAACGAATCCAGCACACCGAGCAAGAGACGGGCGAGATCGGTCGGCGTCGTCCATAATCCCGCGGCGGCCAGCTCGGGATAGACATGCGGGCCGCCAGGCACCGGTGCGCCGTCCGACCGGTACGGTGTGGCGGCCATCGTCAAACGATCCGCAGGCAATGGCTGTGCGAAGCTGGAATGCGTCATCCCGAAAGGCTTGAGGACGACGTCGTCGAGCAGCGCAGGAAACGGCCGCCCCGTCACGTCGACGAGCAGTTGCTGAACGATCGTATAGCCGCCGCCGGAATAGCGGTCCTGCTTGCCGGGTTCGTGCTCGACCCGGACAGGCGCGCTGTTCGCAGGCGGCGTGCCGTCGAGAATCTGGAGAAGAGAGGGGACCGGCTGGCCGGCCTGATAGCCCGGGTAGAAGGACACGTTGGTCCCGGCCGTATGGCTCAGCAACCGTCGAACTGTCACCCGGGACAGGGAATACGGATAGTTCGGAATCTTCCAGCTCTTGAGCGAAGCGTTGACGTCCGCATCGAGATCGAGCTTGCCGGCCTGGGCCAGCGCCAGAGCGGCAATGGCGGTTACCGGCTTGCTGATCGAGGCCGCCTGGAACAGCGTTTCCGGCACCACGGGCGGACCGCCGATGGCGACCGAGCCAAAGCCGCGCGCCCATTCGATGGCGCCGCCATGAATCACCGCGATGCTGACACCGGGAACGTGCAGTTCGTTCATGCGATCGGCAAGCGTCATTGGCGCATCGCCGTCGACGACAATCGCCGTCCTCAGGCCGTTCAGGACGCGGTCGATCCGCTGCATGACGTCGGCATCACCGAGGCTGCGAGGTTCTTCGGCCAGAACAGGCCGGCACGCAGTCATGGCGGCAGCAATCATGGCGGCAGATGTGACGGCCGCCAGGATGAGCTTGCGGAGAGTGAACGTCATCGCCTGCATGACCACCTCCCCGCGCCACCGCTACCGCCCCATCGCCTGGTAGATCAGCGTTTTCAGTTCCTGCTGGATCCGGCCGCGCTGCGACGGCGTCTGCACCATGAAGATCCCGAACAGATCGTCGGCGGGATCGATGAAGAAGAACGTGCCCCCGACACCGTCCCAACGATACTCGCCCAATGGCCAATCCGTGTTCTCCGGCACCGAGGTGCGCACGGCAAAGCCGAGGCCGAAGCCGGAGTTCGGACCGGGGTAATAGTTCTTGTCGCGCACGACCCCGGTTTCAGGGCCGATATGGTCCTTCGCCATCAGCGCGATGGTTTCCGGCTTCAGATAGCGCTTCCCCTCATAGAGGCCGCCGTTCAGCAGCATCTGCGAGAAGCGCGCATAGTCGCCGATGGTGCCGACCATGCCGCCGCCGCCGGATTCCCATCGCAGCAGCTGGCGCGGGTCGCGGATGTCGGCAACCGGACTGATGATGCGATCCTTCGGCATCGGCTCGGCGATCAGCGGCCATTTCGCAGGATCGGTGACATAGAACGCCGTCTCGTTCATCCCGAGCGGGCCGAGCAGCCGCTCCTTCTCGACCTGAAACAGGGATTTCCCCGAGATCACCTCGATGATGCGGCCGAGCACGTCGGTGGAATGGCCGTAGTCCCATTGCGTGCCGGGTTGCTCGGCGAGTGGCAGCGCCGTGAGCCGCGCCACGAATTCGGCATTGTCGGGATCGTTATTGAACAGGCCCGCATTGGCGTAATCCTTTTTCACGATCCCCCCGCCATAATAACCGTAAGGCAACCCGGCGGTGTGGCGCATCAAGTCTTCGATGGTAATGGGACGCCTCAGCGGCTCCAGCATCATCGTCGGCTTGCCCTCGTCGCCGCGCTTCTCCACGCCGACCTTCATGCCGGCAAAGGCCGGGATGTATTTCGACACCGGATCGCTAAGCGCGAGCTTGCCTTCCTCCACCAGCATCATGGCGACGACCGTGGTGATCGGCTTCGACATCGAATAGAGGCGGAAGATGGTATCCGCACTCATCGAGAATTCGGTGGCGACGTCGCGAACCCCGAACTTCTGGAAGTAAACCGGTTTGCCGTGCTGCTGCAGCAGCAGGATCGCACCAGGAATCTTGCCGGTCGCGATCTCGTTCCTGACATAGTCGGAGACCTTGGCGAGGCCCTCCGGAGAGAATCTGTGCGCGGCCGACCCCGGGGAGCCGGCCTTCGCATCGGTTGCGACGAACGCGAGCACGAGTGCCGCGATTGCGCGGCACCCACGCATGTAAGAGCAGGATCCGATCGGATTGAATCGGATCATGCTCTCATTCCTTCTTTTTGACGCGTTCTCTTCACGCGAACCGGTGCCCACTTCGCTCGAGAACGCTCTAATTCTCCATGGCTTCATAGACGAGCTGCTTCAACGTCCGCTGGATGCGCTGACGCTCGGTCGGCGTCTGCTCCAGCAAGACGAAGAAGAAATCCTGCTTGCGGTCGATGACATAATAGCAGCCGCTGGCGCCATCCCATTTCAGCTCGCCGAGATCGCCGGGCGGCGGCGGCTTCGCCGTGCCCGGATCGGTGCGCACCGCAATCCCCAGCCCGAAACCGAAGCCATCTCCGGGGAAGTAGAAAAAATCGCGCTCGACGCCGGAGCCCGGCCCGACGCGGTCGGTCGTCAGCTCCTTGAACGTCTCGGGCTTCATGATGGTCTTGCCGTCGAGGGTGCCGCCATTGAGCAGCATTTGCGCGAAGCGCGAATAATCCGCCATGGTCGAGACCATGCCGCCTGAGGCGGACTCCCATTTCTTGACCTTGGTCGGATCGTTGACCCGGCCGACCCGGAAGTCGCTGTCGTTCGGCATCGGCTGGGCCATCAGCTTCTGCTTCTCGGGATCAGTGACGAAAAAGCCGGTGTCCTTCATCCCGAGCGGGCCGAGCAGCTTCTCCTGCTCGATGGTCGAGAGCTTCTCGCCGGTGGTCACCTCCATTACGCGCGCCAGGATGTCGGTGGAATGGCCGTATTGCCAGAGCGCGCCGGGCTGGTTGTGCAGCGGCAGCTTGGCGATCCGCTCGGCGAATTCGGCGAGATCGAAATCTCCGCCATAGATGTCGGCTGCCTTGTAGGCCTTGCGGACGAGGCTGTCGCCATAGAAGCCGTAGGTGATGCCCGATGTATGCGTCATCAGGTCGAGGATCGTGATCGGCCGCTTGGGCGGCACCAGCTCGAGCGTCTTGGTGCCGTCCTCGGCCTTCTTCTCGACGCCGACCTTCACATTGGCAAAGGACGGAATGTATTTCGAGACGGGATCGTCGAGCTTGTATTTCCCCTCCTCCAGCAGCTGCATCGACGCCACGGCGGTGATCGACTTGGACATCGAAGCCAGCCGGAAGATGGTCTTGTCCGTGATCGGCACCTTGCTGACCACGTCCTGCACGCCGAAGGCCTCGTGATAGACCGGCTTGCCGTGCTGCTGAATCAGGACGACGGCGCCGGGAATCTTCCCGGTCGCGACCTCGTTCTTGAAGAACTCGCTGATCTTGGCGAGCTTGTCGGGGTTGAAATGCGCACCCGCCGGAATCTCATAGGTGCCCTCGGTGTGCGAGAACGCCGGCGCCGCAAGCACCACCGCGACCGCGGCTGCGGCGCACGTCAAACGGAATGAATGCATTTGAACTATCCCTCCCCGGATATCACGGGGAAGTGTAGCGGCGGTATCATCTGGCACAAGGGCTACCGAGGGCGTCCAGCACCGCCTGATGAAGCTCGCCGCTTGGGGCCGAGAAGCAGCAGAAGATCACCTGCATGACACCGGGTGCGGATGGCAGGGCATCGACGACGGTTTTGACCGCGATCTTCGCGGCCCGGTCAGCCGGGAAGTGATAGACGCCGGTCGAGATGGCGGAAAATGCGATGGAAGCGAGCCGGTTGGCGTGGCACAGCTCGATGCCGCGGCGATAGCAGGACGAGAGCAGCGCATCCTCGTTCTGGGTACCGCCGTGCCAGATCGGGCCGACGGCATGGATGACGTGCTTGGCAGGGAGCTTGTAGCCTCTTGTGATCTTGGCATCACCCGTCTCGCAGCCATTGAGTGTCCGGCACTCCTCGAGCAATTCGGGTCCAGCGACGCGATGGATCGCGCCGTCGACACCGCCACCACCGAGCAGCGATGAATTGGCCGCGTTGACGATGGCGTCAACGCGCAGGGTCGTGATGTCAGTAACGATGACTTCGAGCCGCGCCTTGCCGATCTGGCGCGCCGTCAAGGTCAGGCAGCCACGTCGACCGGGATGCCCTTGTCGGTAAACAGCTGCTGCAATTCGCCGGCCTGGAACATCTCGCGGATGATGTCGCAACCGCCGACGAACTCGCCCTTCACATAGAGCTGCGGAATCGTCGGCCAGTTCGAATAGACCTTGATACCGTTACGCAGCTCGGCCGATTCCAGAACGTTGAGGCCTTTGTAGCCGACACCGATGTGGTCGAGGATCTGCACGACCTGACCGGAAAACCCGCACTGCGGGAATTGCGGCGTGCCCTTCATGAACAGCACGACGTCGTTCGACTTCACTTCGTTGTCGATGAATTGCTCGATGCTCATTTTCGCTTCCTTGCGTAGGCGGCGCTCTCAAGCCCTTGCGGGCCGGCCCGCCCTTCTAACCCGTGACTGGCTATATATGTAGCTCAAACCATTGTGCATCCAAAGCAAAATGGCGGAATTCTGGCATGCGGCGGGGGCCTGACGGCACCCCCAAAAGCGCCGGGATTATCTGACGGCCCCAATATCATCATCGGGGGAGGCTTTTTTCCCGTAACGGAGCCCCTATCTAGGACGAACTGTCCGTCAGGAACCAGATTGCCGAAGCAACGTTCTCCCCTGGAATCGGAGACCCATGTGACGAAACCAGCCTCTGCCGCGGCCACCACGACCGCCAACACCCCGTCACTTTCCTCCGAATCCGCCCCGCTCGCGCAACGGCTGGCGGACGCCTATCGCGCGGTCCGCGACGAGACCGAGCGCCGGGCCGCCCCGCTGTCGGCGGAAGACCAGCTGATCCAGTCGATGCCGGATGCGAGCCCTGCCAAATGGCACCGCGCCCATACCACCTGGTTCTTCGAGCAGTTTCTGCTCGGCGAGCACCTCAGGGGCTACACGCCCTTCCATCCGGACTACGCCTATCTGTTCAATTCCTATTACGTCAGCGCCGGCCCCCGCCATGCCCGCCACCAGCGCGGCCACCTGACCCGCCCGACCGCCGACGAAGTCACCGCCTATCGCCGCCATGTCGACGCCGAGGTGGTGAAATTCTTCCACACCGCGACGCCTGAAAAGCTCGACGCCCTGGTGCCGCTGGTCGAGGTCGGCCTCAATCACGAGCAGCAGCATCAGGAGCTGATGTACACCGACATCCTGCATGCCTTCGCACAGAACCCGATCCCGCCGGCCTACGATCCGGCGTGGCGCTTCCCGCCGTCGCAGCACGGGCCGCAGGAATGGGTGACGCTCAACGAAGGCATCCACACCGTCGGCCATGGCGACGACAGCTTCCATTTCGACAATGAGAAGCCCGCGCATCGCGCTTTGGTTGGCCCGGTCAAGCTCGCGAAGAATCTCGTCAGCAACGCCGACTGGCTCGCCTTCATCGAGGACGGCGGCTATTCCACCGCCACGCTGTGGCTGATGGATGGCTTCGGCACGGTCAGCAACGAGGGCTGGCAGGCGCCCGGCCATTGGCGCGAGATCGACGGCGAATGGAAGATCATGACGCTCGGCGGTCTGCAGCCGATCGATCCGCAGGCCCCGGTCTGCCATGTCAGCTATTACGAGGCCGACGCCTTCGCCCGCTGGGCCGGCAAGCATCTGCCGACCGAGATGGAATGGGAGGTCGCGGCGCGCGCCGGCCTGCTCAACGACGCCTATGGCATCGTCTGGCAATGGACCCGCAGCGCCTACTCACCCTACCCGGGCTACCGCGCGATCGAGGGCGCGCTCGGTGAATACAACGGCAAGTTCATGGTCAACCAGCTCGTGCTGCGTGGCTCGTCGCTGGCGACGCCGCAAGGTCACAGCCGCGTCACCTACCGCAACTTCTTCTATCCGCACCATCGCTGGCAATTCACGGGGTTACGCCTCGCCGACTACGCCTGATTGATTCCAGTTGACATCAAGTGCGCGCCGGTAAGCGCGTTCAGGAGAGTATCATGAATGTGCATGCCGCCGCTTTGGCAAAAGCGTATCCGTTCGACGAGGCGACTTCGGCGTTTGCCGGCGACGTGATCGGCGATCTCGCCCGTCACCCGAAACGGCTGTCGCCGAAATATTTCTACGACGCCGCGGGCTCGGAGCTGTTCGAGCAGATCACGGTGCTGCCGGAATATTATCCGACGCGCACCGAGCTTGGCATCCTGCGCGACCGCGGCGACGAGATCGCCGCGATCATCCCGGAAGGCGCGGCGCTGGTCGAATTCGGCGCCGGCGCGACCACCAAGGTGCGGCTGCTGCTCGAGCATTGCGAATTCGCAGCCTATGTGCCGGTCGATATATCCGGCGATTTCCTCAAGGCGCAGGCCGATGGATTGCGGAAGGATTTCCCCGGTCTCGGCATCTATCCGGTCGCAGCCGACTTCACCACGCCGTTCGCGCTGCCCGACGCTGTCGCCGCCATGCCGAAGGTCGGCTTCTTCCCGGGCTCGACGCTCGGCAATTTCGAGCCGAGCGAAGCCCTGGCCTTCCTGCGCAGCGCGCGCAAGATCCTCGGCCACGGCGCGCAGATGATCATCGGCGTCGACCTCGAGAAGGACGAGCGCGTGCTGTACGACGCCTATAACGATGCAGCCGGCGTCACCGCGCGCTTCAACATGAACGTGCTGGCGCGGATCAACCGCGAGCTCGGCGGCAATTTCGACCTGTCGGGCTTCACCCACCGCTCGATCTACAACCGCGACCGCCATCGCATCGAGATGCACCTGATCAGCCGCAAGGCGCAGACCGTGCGCATCCTCGGCAACACTTTCGCGTTCCGTCCCGGCGAGAGCATTCACACCGAGAACAGCTATAAATACTCGCTCGAGCGTTTCACCGCGCTCGCCCGCAGCGCGGGCTGGACGGTGCGCAACAGCTGGACCGACGCCAACACGATGTTCTCGGTGCACGCGCTGGTCGCGGACTAGCGATATTATTAGTTTGACGCGTTTTCTTCACGCGAACCGGTATCCACTTCGCTTGAAAACGCTATGAACGGGACGGGGGCAGGATCATGGGCCGGCGTGCGCTGCAGATCGCCACAGTGGTGCTCGCCCTCGTCCCGATCCTGACCGGCATCATCACCATGCTCGGCGTGAGCGATCCGCTCTACGCCTCGTCGGGCGTGCCGGCACTACCGGTGCTCGACAGCAATCTGCGCTTCTTCGGCGGGGTCTGGCTCGGCCTCGGCCTCGCGCTGCTCTGGCTGGTGCCGCGCATCGAGAGCGAGAGCGTGCTGTTTCGCGTGGTCTGGGGCGGCATCTTCCTCGGCGGCATCGGCAGGCTGCTGTCGATCGTGATGGTCGGCGCACCGCCGCTGCCCTTCGTAGGGTTCACCCTGCTCGAAGTGATCGGCGCGCCGCTGTTCGTCTATTGGCAGCACCGGGTGGCGACGGCCGGTCGCAGCAGGTAGCGAGCCCTGCTACTCTTCCTCCTCCGTCGATCGGAGCGAGATCGACTCCCAGGCCGCGACCACGATCATGATCGCGGTGGTGACGATCGAGAGCGTCAGCGGCGACATGTCATGAGCAAAATACGCGGTGATCGCCAGCGCGACGATGCCGACGCCGTGCGAGAGCTGCAGGAAGTTGCGGATCACGTGCTTGAACAGGATGGTCCCGACCAGGAACAGCATGGGGCCGCCGACCGAGCTCACGATCGTCTTGAGGTCGGAATGGCCGGACGGGTGCTTCAGCACCAGTTCGTCGGCGACAGCGGTGAGGATGATGCCGCCGACGATCGGCATGTGCAGGTAGGTGTAGGCGATCCGCGCCACGCGGCCGGATTCCTCGGATTTCGAGATCATGTCTGAGCCGGCCTCGGCACCCTTGTGGAAATAGATCCACCACATCGCGATGCTGCCGACCAGGGCCGAGATGAAGGCTAAGACATTCTCCGGCGTCCAGGTCAGTTCGGCGAAGGTCGCGCCGTCGACCACGATCGCCTCGCCGAGCGCAATGATGATGAAGCCGGCACAGCGCTCGGCCATGTGGCCGCCCTCGACCGACCACGCCTCTATCGAGGAGAACCCGAGCCCGGGGGTCCAGAACCGCGCGGCCGGTGCGACATATTCGATTGTCAGCGCCGCGATCCAGAGCCACATCCGCGTCTCGTGCTCGGCGAAGCCACCGAGGATCCAGAGCACGGCCGAGCAGCTCAACCAAGTCAGGATGCGAATCGCGTTGTGACGCACCGCGGTCCGTCGCCGCGGCGTTGCCAGCAGCCAGAACGCCGTGCGGCCGACCTGCATCGCGGCGTAGGTCCCGGCAAACCACAGCCCGCGGCCCTCGAAGGCGGTCGGGATCGAGGTCGACAACAGCAGCCCGCCCAGCATCAGGACGAACAGCAGCAGGCGGACCGGCGTCAGGTCGGGATTGAGCCAGTTGGTGACCCAGGTGGTGTAGACCCACACCCACCACACCGCGAGAAACAGCAGCGTGACCTGCACCGCGCCCAGCGGGGTGAAGTGGTGCAGCAGCGTGTGCGACAGCTGCGTGACGGCGAAGACGAAGACGAGGTCGAAGAACAACTCGGCATTGGTGACGCGGCTATGCTGGTTCGGCACGATGACGCGAAACATCGCTCCGCGCGGATTGTCTGCCATCGCTCGAGGGCTCCGCCGCTGGCCGGGGCCTAGCCTTCCGGCACCCCGGTCTGCAGGGCGAGTGCATGCAGCACCCCGCCCATCTGGCCTTTCAGCGACTGGTAGACGATCTGGTGCTGCTGGACGCGGGACTTGCCGCGGAATGACTCGGAAACGACAGTGGCCGCGTAGTGGTCGCCGTCGCCTGCCAGGTCGCGGATCGTCACCTCGGCGTCCGGGATAGCTGCCTTGATCATCGATTCGATATCACGGGCGTCCATCGGCATCCCAGTCCACCTCCGTCAGGTCGTTCGAATCAGGGCCGATTCGGCCGGGATAAAACCTAGTCCTTGAGGTCTTCTAGGTCATCCCGCCGCACACTATATTCCCATTCCCAGCGATTTAAACCTGCATCAATCGGTCACAAGCCATCACGCCGAAATGACCAGAAGAGGCGCAGAATCATGAAGCTCCCCGGCCCCGACCATCCGATCACGATCACGCCCAACGCCAAGCGCGTCCGCGTCACCGCCGACGGCGTCGTCATCGCCGAGACGACCCATGCGCTGACCCTGAAGGAAGCGAGCTATCCGGCGGTGCAATACGTCCCCCGGCAGGACGCCAACATGGAGCTTCTGACCCGCACCGAGCGGACCACGCATTGCCCCTACAAGGGAGATGCGAGCTATTTCAGCATCAAGGCCAACGGCAAGACGCTGGACAATGCGATCTGGACCTATGAGGAGCCTTTCCCGGCCATGACCGAGATCGCCGGCCACCTCGCGTTCTATCCCGACAAGGTGAAGATCGAGGAAGTCGCCTAGGCCGTCTTGCCCGCCGCAACGCCGTGCTCGGCGCTCCGGGGTGCGCCCCCAGCCTGAGAACGCAAATGCCCGGGCGAGGCCCGGGCATAACGACGGGAGTGTGCGGCCGGATCGCCGCTAGACCCTGAATATCGTGAGCCCGAGGATCAGGAGCACCAGGAAGATCACGACGAACACGTAGAACAGGAAGCGTGCGATATCGGCGGAGGCGGCTGAGATGCCGGTGAAGCCGAGCAAGCCCGCGATGATCGAGACAACAAGGAAGATCAACGCCCATTTCAGCAGTGTCATTGCTTGCTCCTCAAAGCCGCGTGCGCCCGGCGCGCCCGCCAGCCTTCCCGACAACGCCCTCTCAATATTCCAGTTCCAAATCGAAACAGACGCGCTGAGATGACCGACCTCGACACCACGGAATCGAGACAATTCGTACTTGCTGAATCGGGTTCCCAATTGCAACATCCGGGTGCAGACCCGGCTGGGGGCACCATGAAATCGATTGCTCACGCGGCTCCGGCCGTCGACGTCCAGGCAGCACCGAAGCTCCACAAGCGCAACGTCGCCCTCGATCGTGCGCGCACCTTCCTGACGCTGGTCGTGCTGCTGCACCACGCGGTGATCCCCTACACCTATTTCGGGCACACCGACCCGACGTCCTGGATCGGCTTCGACTGCATGGTGCTCGCCACCGACAGCTTCTTCATGGCGATGTTCTTCTTCCTGTCGGGGCTGTTCGTGTGGCCCGGGCTCGGCAACAAGCCGTGGCTGATTTTCCTGCGCGACCGGCTGTTGCGGCTCGGCCTGCCCTTCGTGATCTGCGCGTTCACCGTGATTCCGATCGCCTATTACGCGATCGCGCTGCGTGCGACGCCCGACCTGACCTTCTCCGAATTCTGGTGGAGGACCATGATCTACGGGCCCTGGCCGAGCGGCCCGATCTGGTTCGTCTGGGTCCTGATGGCCTTAGACCTGACGGCAAGCGTGCTGTACCGGGTGTCGTCGCGCCTGCTCGAACCGATCAACCGCCTGTCGGTCAAGGGATTTGAACGCCCCTCGAAGTTCTGGCTGTTCCTCGTCGTCGTCAGTGCCGTCTTCTATGTGCCGATGCTGGTCCATTACGGCCAGAACTACTGGTTCGAGCTCGGACCGTTCTCGGTGCAGGCGAGCCGGGTGCTGCTGTATGCGTGCTACTTCTTCATCGGTGCGGGGATCGGCTCGGCGAACTTCGAGAACGGCCTGCTCAGCGCGAACGGACGGCTGACCGAGCGGCGCTGGTTCTGGACCGGCATCACATTGATCCCCTACTGCTTGATGTGGGTGATGATCTACATCAAGCGGCAGATCATCGGTAACCCCGACCCGCTGCCGGGCTGGTACCTCGCGATCTACGGCAGCTTCTACGTGCTGTTCAGCGCCTCGATCCTGTTCGCGATCCTGGCCTACTTCCTGCAATCGAAGGCGGCCGGACCGACGCTGCTCGACCGCATGCAGGGCGACGCCTACGGCATGTTCCTGGTGCACTATCCGATCGTGCTGTGGCTGCAATACTGGCTGTTCGACATGGAATTGCCGGCGATCGCCAAGGCCGCGATCGCGTTCTTCGGCACCGTGGCGCTGAGCTGGGCCGCCACCGCCGTGCTGCGCAAGATCCCCGGCTCGAAATACGTGCTTTGATCACGCTCCTCGCCGCCGCGCTTTGCAGCGCGGGGGTCGCGGGCGATAATGATGTAGAGGTCGGCAGCACGAACAGCGTACCGATCACCACGTTGCCGCCGATGACGAAACGGCTCGCCGCAGCGTCGGCATGGAGAAACGGCGCGAAGCGGCAGGCTTGACGGCAAATCGCGACCGGCAAGTTGCGCACACCCTGCCATTGGTCACATGCCGCCGGGTGATTCTCAGGTATGCTGGCCGGACTGCTTGACCTAGGGAGTCCCAGAATGAACGACCCTCAAGTTGGATGGATCGCGGCAATCATCGTCGGCGGATTGGCCGGCTGGCTCGCCGAGATGATCATGAAGTCCGGAACCGGCATCTTCATGAACATCATCCTCGGCATCGTCGGCGCCGCGCTGGCGAACTGGCTGTTGGGTCTGATCGGCGTGTCGCTCGGCGGAGGCTGGATCGGCTATCTCGTCGCCGGCTTCATCGGCGCCTGCATCATCATCTTTGCCTGGCGCGCGGTCCGCGGCGCAACCTAGCGCACGATCCTCAGGGATCGCGGTCGAACATAAGAAAATAGCGCGATGATGGGATCATCGCGCCATTGAGATTTTTGCTACACGCGGTAGAGCCTGATCCGATCGGATCAGGCGGCGGCACCCCGCATGTAGTTCGGCAGCCAGTGCTCGAAAGCGTGGGACAGGCTGTCGACGGTCACCGGCGCCTCGCCGGCAACCGCAATGGCATCGCCGCCAGTGGTGCCGATACGCGCGCAGGGCACGCCTGCGCCCTTCATCTTGGCCAGCACGAGACCGGCATCCGCCGCTGGCACCGTGACAATGTAGCGGGCCTGATCCTCGCCGTACCAATAGGCATGCGGCACGATCGAGGACGGCGCCGCCAGCAGCTGCGCGCCGATGCCGCTCGCGATCGCCATCTCGGCGAGCGCGATCAAGAGCCCGCCGTCGGAGACGTCATGCACCGCGGTCGCGGTTCCGGCGTGGATCATGCCGCGCACCACGTCGCCGTTGCGCTTCTCGGTGGCGAGATCGACCGGCGGCGGAGCGCCCTCCTCGCGGCCGCAAACGTCGCGCAGATAGACCGACTGGCCGAGCCAGCCGTGGGTATCGCCCACCAAAAGGATCGCCTCGCCCGCCGCCTTGAATGCCAGGGTCGCGGATTTGGTGAAGTCGTCGAGCACGCCGACGCCGCCGATCGAGGGCGTCGGCAGGATGCCGCGGCCGTTGGTCTCGTTGTAGAGCGAGACGTTGCCGGACACGACCGGGAAGTCGAGCGCGATGCAAGCTTCCGCAATGCCCTTCAGGCAGCCGACGAACTGGCCCATGATCTCGGGCCGCTCCGGATTGCCGAAATTGAGATTGTCGGTGATCGCGAGCGGCCGGCCGCCGACTGCGGTGATGTTGCGCCAGGCTTCCGCCACTGCCTGCTTGCTGCCCTCGAACGGATCGGCCTCGCAATAGCGCGGCGTGACGTCGACGGTGAGCGCAAGCCCCTTCGGCCCGTCCTCGACCCGGACCACGGCGGCATCGCCGCCGGGACGCTGCACGGTGTTGCCGAGGATGACATGGTCGTACTGCTCCCACACCCAGCGCTTCGAGCACAGCTCGGGCGTGCCGATCAGCTTTTCCAGCGCGTCGGCGATGCCGAGCGGCGGCTTGACGTCCTGGCCGCGGATCACCGGCAGCGCGTTCGATGCGACGTGCGGACGGTCATAGACCGGCGCCTCGTCGCCGAGCTCCTTGATCGGCAGATCGGCCATCACGTCGCCGCCATGCTTGACGACGAAGCGCTTGGTCGGCGTGGTGTAGCCGACGATGGCGAAATCGAGCCCCCATTTGCGGAAGATCGCCTCGGCCTCTTGCTCCTTCTCGGGCTTGAGCACCATGAGCATGCGCTCCTGGCTTTCCGAGAGCATCATCTCGTAGGCGCTCATGCCGGTCTCGCGGGTCGGCACAGCGCTGAGGTCGAGCTCGACACCGAGGTCGCCCTTGGCGCCCATCTCGACTGCCGAGCAGGTCAGGCCGGCCGCGCCCATGTCCTGGATCGCGATCACGCAGTCGGCTTCCATGATCTCGAGGCAGGCTTCCAGCAGCAGCTTCTCGGCGAAGGGATCGCCGACCTGCACGGTCGGGCGCTTCTCCTCGGAGGCGTCGTCGAATTCGGCCGAGGCCATCGAGGCGCCGTGGATGCCGTCGCGGCCGGTCTTGGAGCCGAGATAGACGATCGGCATGTTCACGCCGGAGGCCGCCGCGTAGAAGATCTTGTCGGCATCCGCGAGGCCCACCGCCATCGCGTTGACCAGGATGTTGCCGTCATAGCGGGTGTGGAAGCGCACCTGGCCGCCGACCGTCGGCACGCCGAACGAATTGCCGTAGCCGCCGACGCCCGCGACCACGCCGGACACCAGGTGCCGGGTCTTCGGGTGCTCCGGCGCGCCGAAGCTCAGCGCGTTCAGGCAGGCGATCGGGCGCGCGCCCATGGTAAAGACGTCGCGCAGGATGCCGCCGACGCCGGTGGTCGCGCCCTGGTAGGGCTCGATATAGCTCGGGTGGTTGTGGCTCTCCATCTTGAAGACCACGGCCTGGCCGTCGCCGATGTCGATCACGCCGGCATTCTCGCCAGGGCCCTGGATCACCCAGGGCGCCTTGGTGGGCAGCCCGCGCAGATGGATGCGGGACGACTTGTACGAGCAATGCTCGTTCCACATCGCCGAGAAGATGCCGAGTTCGGTGAAGGTCGGAACCCGCCCGATCAGCGTGAGGATGCGCTCGTACTCGTCCGGCTTCAGCCCGTGGGCGGCGACGAGTTCGGGGGTGATCTGGGGCTCGTTCTTCGGATCATTCTTGGGCGCGGTCATGGGACCCTTAATAGGTAGATCGAACGGGGGCGAAAAGGCCTTTTACGGCCCATTTCCGGCCTGTCCAGAGCTTTGCGGCGGTTGGACGCGGCCCGGGATATGCTCCCGGGATTTGCACAATGGGGATGGATCGGATTTAAGGACCCGAACCCGATAATTGAAGGCCCAGATTTCGTGAACGAACTCGCCCCGACCGCACTCAACACCGCATTCAACCGCCGCCCCGACCTGCATGTCGAAACCGAGGGCGAATTCGCCGGCTGGCGAACCTGGACGCGAGACAATTTCGAGACCCATACCGGCCCGTTTTACCACCGCATGGACGAGAACGGCCGCATCTCCTGCGCGTTCCGGGTCGCTAAGAAGCACCTCAATGGCTCCGGCAACGTCCATGGCGGCTGCTTCATGACCTTTGCGGATTACTGCCTGTTCGCGCTCGCCGCCTCGGTGCTCCAGGGCCCCGGCGTCACGGTCTCGTTCGCCTCGGAATTCCTCGACGCGGCCCGCGAGGGCGATTTGATCGAATGCACCGGCGAGGTCACCCGCGCCGGCGGCTCGCTGATCTTCGTGCGCGGCATGCTGACCTCGGCCGAGCGGCCGTTGTTCACCTTCTCCGGCACCATCAAGCGCGTGAAGCGCAAGGCTCCGGCTGCGGACGCATAGCGTTCGGGCTGTTTGGGGGCGTCATTTCGCCAAGACGCTAACAGGTATGAAGCGTGATCTGTATTCCGTCGGCGTGAGGCCGGCTTTGCTGCGGAAATGATGGCGAAGCGCGTGGGCCGAACCAAAGCCGACCGCGGCGGAAATCGTCTCGATGCTAAGGGGCTGCTCGCACAAGAGGACTTTGGCAGCTTCGATCCGCTCTTCGACCAGCCAGTCGCCAGGACTGCGGCCTGTTGCCTCGTGGAAGCGGCGCAGGAAGGTACGCAAGCTCATCTTGCACTCGCGCGCCATGGCGCCTGTGGTCCAGGTCCGCTTCAGATTGTTGCGCATCCGATCCAGTAGTGGCGCGATCTCCCGGCCCGGCTGAACGGGAACGGGGCGTTCCAGGAATTGCGCTTGCCCGCCCGTGCGATGGGCGGACACAACCAGGCGCCGTGCAACAGAATTCGCCGCCCGGGGGCCGAAGTCCTGCCGCACGATGTCGATCAGCAGGTCGATCCCGGCCGCGCTGCCCGCCGACGTGAAGACCCGATTATGACTGCGATAAAGCGAGCTCGCATCGATCCGTACGTTCGGGAAGCGGGCCTGCAGCGCCGCGGCGTAGCGCCAATGTGTGGTCGCGATGCCACCATCGAGTAACCTCGTCGCGCCCAGCACGAACGCCCCCGAGCAGATCGACACAAGCCGTGCTCCACGGACATGAGCGGCGCGAAGCTGTTTGCAAAGCCTCTCCGGCACGGGAACGTCCGCCCCCTTCCAGCCCGGCACGACAATGATATCCGCCTTGGCGAGCAGTTCCGGCCCACGGTCGGGCTGAAGCGCGAAACCGCCATGGGCGCGTAGCGGCCCCTTCTCGATCGCGCAGCTCGCGAAACGGTACCAACCTGGCCCCATCTCAGGACGGTAAAGCCCGAACACCTCGGCCACGATGCCGAACTCGAAGGTGCAGAGCCCGTCATAGAGCAGCGCTACGACCAGCGGGCCGGTGGTTTGAAAGCGGATCGGGCGCTTCGACGAGATTGGCATGATGTTTACGTATCTTGTCATCTGCGCCAATTGCAACAGGGGTCGCGCGGCATCCATATCGGCGGCGACACCAGAAACTGGAGCCCATGATGAAATCCGCAGTCACCGAGATTCCGGCCGCTCCGAGCGCCATCGCCCGTGAGCATTTTGCTGCCGAATTCACCTTTGAGACTGATTGCTGGGATGTGCATGACGCGCTGTCCAGGGGCGCCGACTTCGTCGTCCTGGACGTGCGCAGCCCAGCGTTGTTCGCCCAGGGTCATGTTCCGGGCGCCATCAACCTGCCGCATGGCAAGATCATCCGCTCGAAAACTGACGCCTGGCCCGAGGGTACATTGTTCGTCACCTATTGCGCGGGGCCGCATTGCAACGGCGCCGCCCGTGGTGCGCTGCGTCTCGCAGAACTTGGTCGACCTGTGAAGATCATGGCCGGCGGCATCACCGGCTGGCTGGATGAAGGCTTTGAGCTTGCCACAGGCAATGGCTGAACCACGGCCGTGGACACACGCCGTCATCCAGCCGTTACATCGGCACGGATTGAATCGAACACAGAAGTTCTAGTTCATTGAGTCCACGCGCGTTCTTCGTGTGAAGCAACGCACACTCCAGTCGTGACGCGACGACGTGCTGTCGTTGCGTCGTCGCGCACGCGTCACATGCCTGTCAGCCAAGCTTCCGTAGATTGCCGAACGATTTCCGTTTGTGCATTCGCGCAGCGAGGTTGGGGCATTCTCATGAAATTGAAGACGTTCGTTTCCGTTACGACGGCGATGTTGCTTGTCGCATCGCTCGCATGGATCGCAACTCCGGCGCGCGCCGGACAGGACGGCGATAATGGCGATCGCGGCAGCGATTCCCGCGGTCACGATCAGGATCAGGACCAAGACCATGACGGCGGTCATCATGGCCGCAAGCCGCGCGTGGTGATGATCTCGCTCGACGGCGCAAAACCCGATTTCATCCAGAAATTCATCGAGGAAGGCGTGCTGCCGCGCGACGGCGGCCTCGCCCGGCTCAGCCGTCGTGGCGCAGTCGCGTTGCAGAACGTGACGGCGTCACCGTCGCTCACCGCGGTGTCACACATCGCGATCGCGACAGGCTCCACGGCGGTTCATAACGACATCCCCTCGAACACGTTCCAGCCGATCGTCGGGCCGATCTCCAGCAGTATCAGCGGCTTTGCGGCGCCGATCGGCGGCTATACCGAAAGCCCGCTCGGGCCGTCGGCAAACCCGACGGCACAGCCGCTGTGGGTGCAGCTGCGCCAGCAGGGCAAGAAGGTCGTCACCGCGACCTGGCCCGGCGGCGACGGCGCCGACATCTCGATCAACAAGACCGTGGTGCAGCCGGCGCAGCCGACCCGCGTCACCGACTTCACGGTGCCGTTCGGCGCGTTCGGCGGCATCGGCGCCCAGGGCTTTACGCTGTCGCGCAGCGACTTCGCGGCTGATCCCGGCATCGTCGCGGCGCTGCAGGCTGCGGGCCATTTCTCGTTCAGCCCGGTGCTGGTGACTTCTGCACCGATCGAGACGTTCTCGTGCTCCGCGGCGGCGACCGCTACCTGCACCGGCGCATCGACACTCGACGTCAAATATTCGATCCGCGTTGCCGCGATCGACACGACAAATGATCGTAAGGTGAACTACGACACGCTGGTGTTCTTCGACGAGAACCGCGGCATCACCGCAGGACCGTTCCACGCGCCGTCGACCGGGCCGGCCTATGTCAAGTTCGGCGGCGAGAACGCGCCGTTCTTCTTCGAGGGCAGCGGCGCGAAGGTCGGCGCCGCCTACTTCGTCTCGGCGCTGTCACCGGACCTCTCGGTAGTGCGCTTCGCCCGCTACGGCGCCAACTACATCCCGCGCAACACGCCTGTGCTCGCCGATGTCGACGACATCAACAACAACATCGGCTTCTGGCGTCCGCAGGCCGACTTCCGCATTCCGGAGCGCCTGAGTCCAGGCTTCACCAACTTCCCCGACGTCGAGATCGAGACGATGTACGAGGACATGGTGAAGACCTTCGTGCGCTACCAGGCCAACATCGGCGAGCGCGCGATCAAGACCCATCCGGATGCCGACCTCGTGATGGTCTATATCGAGCAGCCCGACGGCTCCGAGCACCAGTTCCTGCTCACCGATCCGCGCCAGGGCACCAACCCCGCCGACCCGAATTCGATCGGCGCCAAACAGGATCCCGCCAAGGTCAAGCGCTACGCCTCCTACATCCGCTTCGCCTACCAGACCGCCGACAAGGCGGTGAAGCAGATCGCCGATGCGGCCGGCCATGACAGCAACGTCGTCGTGGTGTCGGATCACGGCTTCGCGCCGTTCCACACCTCGGTCAACCTCACCAACATCCTGCGCAACGCGGGCATCGACACCAGCAAGGTCGGCGTCCGCACCTCGGGTCCTGCCGCAGACATCTACGTCAACCTGCAGAACCGCGAGCTCGGCGGCACCGTCGATCTGGCGACCTACCGGGCCCTGGTGGCGCAGATCACCGACGCGGTGAAGAACGCGGTCGATCCCAACGCGCGCTTCAACTACTCGCTCAGGGATCAGCGCATCTTCACCGTCGTCGAGACCCGGCCGCTGCAATGCGACGCTGGTACCGGACAGTGCACCAGCAAGACCGTCGGCCAGGACTACGGCGACGTGTTCGCGCTGATGGCGCCGGGCTACAATTTCGACGGCATCCAGAACCCCGGCGTCGCGCGCCAGGGCGACGCGCCGTTCAATTCGGCAACGACCGCGCTGTCGATGCCGAACTTCTACGGCGCCCACGGTCATGACCCCGAGCTTCCGGTGATGAGCGCGACGTTCATCGCCGCGGGACCGCAGATCCGCAGGGATACCGTGGTGCGGCACATGCGCAACATCGACGTGGCGCCGACCATCATGCGGATCCTCGGCACGACGCCGCATCACGTCGACGGCGAGGTACTGAACGAGGTGCTGCGCTAGAGCACGCTCCGGAAAAGCGCGAAGCGGCTTTTCCGGCAGGACCATGTTCAAACAGAAACTAAAGCGCGATGCTGATCGCGCTTTAGCCTTTCACGCAAATTCCGCGCGACGGACGCCGAGCCGGCGTTCGTCGCTTTTTCCGCCCTAGCCTTTCGCCCTGCGGCCAAGCTAAATTCGGCTCATCGCGCGACAATGCGCGAAGGGAGCCAATCAAGGTGCCGAAGAGCACAGCAAACACGGGTGGCGTGACGGCTCCCGCGATCACGCCCAGCCTGTCCACCGCGCCCGGTGCGCGTAGCTGGCGCGACTACGCGCTGCTGCTGGCGCTGGCCTGCTGCTGGAGCTCGACCTACCCGCTGACCAAGATCGGGCTCGGCTCGATCCCCCCGGTCACCTTCATCTCGGCGCGCTCGCTGGTGGCGGCCGCTTTCCTGCTCGTGGTGCTGCGGATCCGCGGCATCCGCATCTCGACCGACATCAAGGCCTGGAAGCTGTTCGCCTTCCAGCAGACCATCAACTCGACGATCCCGTTTTTGGTGATCACCTGGGCGCAACTCTACGTGCCCGCGTCCAACACCGTGGTGCTGGCCTCGACGACGCCGATCTTCGCCTTCCTCATCACCTGGGCGATCACGCGGCACGAGCCGGCCTCGCTGCCCAAGCTGGTCGGCGCGATCCTCGGTCTCGCCGGCACGGTCGCGATCATCGGCCTCGACGCGCTCTCGGGTTTCGGCAAGGAGATCTTCGCCGAGATCGCGATCCTGCTCGCCACCGTCTCGTTCGCCTGCGCCACGATCTTCGGGCTGCGGCTGTCGGACTACGATCCGATGGTGGTCGCCGGCGGCTCGCTGCTGTTCGGCGGCACCGTGCTGCTGCCGGTCGCCCTGATCGTCGACCATCCCTGGACGCTGCACCCGACGCCGCAGGCGCTGGTCGCCACCGTCGTGATGGGCATCTTCTCCAGCGCGTTCGGGTTGATGCTGTTCTACATGTGCCTGACGCGGCTCGGCACGCTCACGACAAATGCGCAGGGTTATTTGCGGATTCCGATCGGCGTCGCGTTGTCGGTCATCCTGCTCGGCGAATCCGTGCCGTCGAATCTGGCGCTGGGACTCGTGCTGGTCATGTTCGGCGTCGCTGCGATGACAATCCCCGGCGAAGCCGTGAAGCGCTGGCTAGGCCGGTTGCGAGGATAGCCGTTCCGCCTACTTCTTGTCGTCCACGAGCAACGTGCGGTATTTCGCGACGTCGCGGGTCACGAGTTGTTGCAGCGCCTCGGGTGTGAGCTCATTGGCGTCGGGGGCGACCGTCGACAGGTCGACGAAGCGCTTCTTCACTGCGTCGCTTGCGACAGCGGTGCGCGCCGCGGCGTTGAGCTTGGCGATGATCTCCGGCGGCGTGCCCTTCGGCGCGAACAGGCCGTTCCAGCCCTGCGCCTCGAACTCCGGCAGTCCGGCCTCTGCCGAGGTCGGCAGCGCCGGCAGCGAGGCGAGCCGCACGGTCGAGCCGACCACGACCGCTTTCACCAGTTTGTCGTCGATCGCCTGCGACACCGAGGCCGCGGCGTCACAGACGCCGTCGATCTGGCTGCCGATCGCGTCCGTCAGCGCGAGCGCCGCGCCGCGATAGCCGACCAGCTGCACGTCGATCCCGGCGGCATGCACGAAGCTCTTGCAGATCAGGTAATTCGACGAGCCGACGCCGGCATGGCCGAGATTGACCTTGCCCGGATTCTTCTTCGCGTAGTCGATGAAGTCCTTGAGATCCTTGGCCGGAAAATCCTTGCGCAGCGCCACGATGCCGAAGGTCTTCGCCACGACGGCGATCGGCGCAAAGGAGTCGGGCGTGAACGACAGTTTTGGATAGATCGTGTAGGTCGCCGCATTGGTGCCGGCGTTGCCGATCGCAATCGTGTAGCCGTCCGGTTCGGCGCGCGCCGCACGGGTCAGCGCGGTCGAACCGCCGGCGCCGCCGACATTCTCGATGATGATGGTCTGGCCGAGCGCCGCACTCATCTGGTCGGCGACGGCGCGGGCAATGACGTCGGAGGTACCGCCGGCCGTGAACGGCACGATCATCGTGATCGGGCGCTTCGGGAAATCCTGGGCGTTGGCTGTTGTTGCGAAAAAGAGTGCCGCGGCCGCGGCGAGGCACCACCGCCCCAGCATTTCCGTTACGCCGCCTTCTCGAACTGCTGGACCAGCCCTGCGAACAGGCCGCGGCCGTCGGTGCAGCCCATGATCTCTTCGACGTGGTTTTCCGGATGCGGCATCATGCCGAGCACGTTGCCGTGCTCGTTGACGATGCCGGCGATCGAGTGCGCCGCGCCGTTGAAATTGGAGGCCTCGTCGACCACGCCCTCAGGCGAGCAGTAGCGGTAGAGCACCCGCCCGTCGCCCTCGAGCCGCTTCAGCGTCTCTTCGTCCGCCTCGTAATTGCCCTCGCCATGCGCCACCGGCACGCGGATCACCTGGCCGGCATTGTAGCCGCGGGTGAACGGGGTGTCGGAGCGCTCGACCTTCATATGCACGTCACGGCAGACGAATTTCAGCGCGGCATTGCGCATCAGCACGCCCGGCAACAGGCCGGACTCGCAGAGGATCTGGAAACCATTGCAGACGCCGAGCACGAGCCCGCCTTTGGCTGCGAAGTCGCGCACCGCGTCCATCACCGGCGCGCGCGCCGCGATCGCGCCGCAGCGCAGATAGTCGCCATAGGAGAAGCCGCCCGGCACCACCACGAGGTCGGTGCCTTTGGGCAGCGCGGTCTCCGCGTGCCAGACCATCGCGGTCTCGTTGCCGGATGCGAGCTTGAGTGCGCGCGCCATGTCGCGCTCGCGATTGATGCCGGGGAAGACGAGGACGGCTGATTTCATCGGATCACCTGGTTTTGGGCGCCAGCACAAGCTTAACTGCGGCGGCAAACTTTGCGTAATTGTCGTTGCTGGCCTTTTCGTCACGCGCCGAGCTGATCAGGCTGGCAGAGCCTTGCGCGCCCAACATCAAGCCATTGACCTGATACTCGCTCGCGCCGCCCGGCGTCACCGTCAGGCGCCGTGCCTTGTACATGCGCGGCACCGCGGTGCCCTTGTCGCCATCGACGCCGAGCAGCGTGATGCGTTGTCCGGGTGTCCGCTGCTCCAGCGCGTTGATGACCTGGTTCTGGCTGTCACGGAACTGGTCCAGCGTCATCTGATTTCCGCCGGTGTAGAACCGGTAGCTCACCTTTGAACCCGCACCGCATTGCGGCTGCTCGCAACGGAACAGGTGCGTGTCGGCGCGGCGCTCGTAACGCCAGCCGCTGATCGCAAACGGCGGCCGCTGCGTGGTCGCGGCCGGAGCCGGTGCCGGCGCCGGCGACTGAGCCGCAGCGCCGCCGATCCCGACGACCGTGAGCAAGCCGGCCAGCAATGATTGGGCGATCGTCCGGTCGTTGCGGGAACAGACGAGAGCGGCTGTTGTCATCTGGCGCGCCCGGCTAGCTCAGGACCTCGACCCGGTAGTTCTCGATCACGGTGTTCGCCAGCAGCTTGTCGGCGGCGGCCTTCAGCGCCGCCTCCGCCTTGGCCTTGTCGGTCGCGGCGAGCTCGATGTCGAACACCTTGCCCTGCCGAACGCTGGCGATGCCGTCGACGCCGAGCGACTTCAGCGCGCCCTCGATCGCCTTGCCCTGCGGATCGAGGATGCCCGACTTCAACGTAACAGTCACACGTGCCTTCACGATTGCCCCTTAAGCTTAGCTCTTCACCAGCACCGGGCCGCTGCCGGCCGGCCGCTCGTTTTCGATCAGGATGCCGAGCCGCTTCGCGACCTCGGTGTACGCCTCGAGCAAACCACCCAGATCCCGGCGGAAACGATCCTTGTCGAGCTTCTCGTTCGACTTGATGTCCCACAGCCGGCAGGAGTCCGGCGAAATCTCGTCGGCGACGATGATCCGCATCATCTCGTTCTCGAACAGCCGTCCGCACTCCATCTTGAAGTCGACGAGGCGGATGCCGATGCCGAGGAAAAGACCGGTCAGGAAGTCGTTGACCCGGATGGCCAGCGCCATGATGTCGTCGATTTCCTGGGGCGTCGCCCAGCCGAAGGCGGTGATGTGCTCTTCCGACACCATCGGGTCGTTGAGCTGGTCGTTCTTGTAATAGAACTCGATGATCGAGCGCGGCAGCTGGGTGCCCTCCTCGATCCCGAGCCGCTGCGACAGCGAGCCGGCGGCGACGTTCCGCACCACCACCTCGAGCGGCACGATCTCGACCTCGCGAATCAGCTGCTCGCGCATGTTGAGGCGGCGGATGAAGTGGGTCGGCACCCCGATGTCGTTGAGGTGCTGAAACAGGTACTCCGAAATCCGGTTGTTGAGGACGCCCTTGCCCTCGATCACCTGGTGTTTCTTGGCATTGAACGCGGTCGCGTCGTCCTTGAAGTGCTGGATCAGGGTTCCCGGCTCGGGGCCTTCGTAAAGCACCTTGGCCTTGCCTTCATAAATGCGGCGTCGACGGCTCATTGGGATGTACCGTGTTTTGTTGAAATCCATGAATTTGGGTGCTCCGGATGACTTGGGGTTACGACCCACGACGGAGCTGCCGCGGAGGCCTGGAACCTGAGCTATCCAACTGGAAACAGAACAAGAACCACACCTGTTGGCAACCTATCTGATTGGCCCATCCAGCACAATCGATAGTGCCCCCTTGCGGGCACTTATACCGCCCTATCGAAAAGGGCCGATTCCGCCTGTTTTGCCTGCGGCTTAACGGCTCGTTGTCTTGCCGATTCCTCCCACCTATCTAGGCAGGCATCGGGGCCGCCGCAACGAGCTGCGGCCCGCATTCAGCAGGGGATTGGAACTTCGGCTATGAACGAATTCGACAAGCGCGAGGAAGGTTTCGAGAAGAAGTTCGCCCTCGACGAGGAGCTGAAGTTCAAGGCGGAAGCGCGCCGGAACAAACTGCTGGGCTTGTGGGCCGCCGAGAAGCTCGGCATCTCGGGCGACGCCGCCAACGCCTATGCCAAGGAAGTGGTGGCCGCCGACTTCGAGGAAGCCGGCGACAATGACGTCCTGCACAAGGTGCTGAAGGACCTCACCGCCAAGGGCCAGCCCGCCACCGAGCGCGACATCCGCGCCAAGATGGATGAGCTGCTGGCCGTTGCCGTGACCCAGGTGAAAGCAGGAACCTGAAAGCAGGGATTGGCAGGCGCGCACCTGGGCTCACGCCCGCGACGCTCCCGTTTCGACCTTCTACGCGCGCCGGACATTGCTCCGGCGCGACGTGTTTGCACCCCTCGCTTTGGTGAACTCAGCACGGATGATGTCGAGCAGACGGCGCGACGCGGCGCTGAGGAAGCCGCCGTGCCGCGTCACGGCGACGACCTCGTGACTTGCCGTGAGATTGCCGACGCGAATCGTCGCGATCGTCGAGGCGCGCAGTTCCTCCGCCGCGTTGCTTTGCGACAGCAGCGCGATCCCGAGCCCCGCCTCGACCAGCCGCTTCTGCGCCGTCAGGCTGTCGACCGGTGTCCACGCGACCTCGCCGAGCCCGTGGGTCAGGAACAGGGCGAACACATGCGAGGCGGTGATCTCGCGCCGTCCCGGCACTTCGGGAAACGCGATCCACCGCTCGTCCCTGAGATCGGCAAGACGGCCGACCCGGCGTCCGGCCAACGGATGATCCGGCGCGCAGACCACCCCGAGCGGCTCGGCGCACAGCACCTCGCAATCGAGCTCGCCCGAACGGTCGCGATCGTAGCGCAACCCGATCGTCGCCTCGCCGCGCCGGATCAAATCGCTGACCTCTGCGCTGGTCGCAGTGCGCAGCGTCAGCGTGACGTCGGGATGCTGGCGGGCGAAGCGCTTCAGCACCTTCGAGAGCCGCTCGCCGGCAAGCGTGCCCGTCACCGCCAGCGCCACCGGACCGGAATTGTCGCGCAGCAGAGCGCGCACCGCGTTCTCGGCATCCTGCGCTGCCGCTACCGCCCGTTCGGCATGGGGCACCATCACCCGTCCGGCATCGCTGAGCCGCGTCTTGCCTCCGATGCGCTCGAACAGGGGCACGCCGAGCTCCTGCTCGAGCAGCGCGATGCGCCTCGAGATCGCTGGCTGCGAGCGATGCAGCGCCTTGGCGGCATTGGAGATCCCGCCGCGCCGATGCACCACCAGGAACGTGTTGAGCGCGTCGCTGTCCATCTCTGCCTCATGCAAAAAGCTGATGATATCGAGAGAAATAACAAATTTGTCTGATGACCGAAACCGCCCTATCGCTGCTGCCGGTCGCTTTTCCAACCGTCAGGAGTTCACATGCGCACCCAGGCAGACAAGGCAGCACGGTTTCGCGAGTTGCATCAGCAGCCCGGCGCCTTCATCATTCCAAATCCGTGGGACGCCGGTACGGCGAAGCTGCTCGCGGCGATGGGCTTCGAGGCGCTCGCGACCACCAGCCTCGGGGTCGCCAACACGCTCGGTCAGGCCACAATCTCCCTCGATGCCATCATCGAGAACTGCCGGGTGATATCAGAGGCCACCGACCTGCCCGTCAACGCCGACCTGGAGAATTGCGGCGCCGATGATCCGAAGACCGCGGCAAAGGCGATCGCGCGCGCGGCAGAAGCCGGCGTCGTCGGCGGCTCGATCGAGGATTCGACCGGCGACCGCGAGCGTCCGATCTACGACTTCTCGCTCGCAGTCGAGCGGGTGCAGGCCGCGGTCGAGGCCGCCCGCGCCCTGCCCTTCCCATTCACGCTGACAGCGCGCGCGGAGAACTTCCTCTGGGGGCGCAAGGACCTCGACGACACCATCAAGCGACTGCAGGCGTTCGAGGCGGTCGGCGCCGACGTGCTCTATTCACCGGGTCTGTACGACATCGGCACCATCAAGACCGTGGTCTCGGCCGTGAGGCGGCCGTTCAATCTCGTGATGGGTTTTGCCGATCCGACCTTGACGGTCGAGCAGCTGTCGGCCGCCGGCGTCAAGCGCATCAGCGTCGGTGGCGCGATGGAACGCCACGCGCTGGCTGCGTTCCTGCGGTGCGCCCGCGAGATGAAGGATAACGGCGCGTTCACCTTCGTCCGCGACATGGCGCCGGTGAAGGACCTTCGCGAGGCGTTCGCGGCCGCCAAGAGCAAATAGAGCGTAGCGAGTAGCGAATGGAGAACCCGGTTCGCTACTCGCCATCCGTCCTCAACCTTCCTTGAAGCCATACTCCGGCACGTTGCCGCTGGCGCCGTAATATTTGTACGGCAGGAATTTGCCGCTCATCGTGATCTTGACGCGGTCGCCCTTCGGATTGGCAACGCGCTCCAGCGCCATGTCGAAGTCGATCGCCGACATGATGCCGTCGCCGAACTCCTCCTCGATCAGCGCCTTCCACGCCGGGCCGTTGACCATCACCATCTCGTAGAAGCGGTAGATCAGGGGATCGGTCGGCGGCATCGGCGTGCCGGTGCCGCGCATCGGCACCTCGTTGAGCATCGCGATCTCGGCCTTCGTCAGCCCGAACAATTCGCCGGCATTGGCCGCCTGCGGCTTCGTCAATTTCATCTGGCCGAGGATCGCGCCTGTGATCAAGACCTCGGAATAGCCGCCGATCTTTTCGCAGATGTACTTCCAGCTCCAGCCGTTCTCGCGCTTGATGTCGAGCAGCTTTTCGGTGAGGTCTTCGCGTTTCATGAGGCTTCCTCCGTGGGACCAGCGTGCAGCGCCGACGCCGGCATCGATCAGCGTCCGGCCGCATTTTAGCGCCGCCGGACGCCGACAAACATGCAGTTTCTATGCCGCTTTGCCGGTTACGACGGCAGCGGTCGGCAAGCCTTCGTCGATCGGCAGCGCCGGATCGCGCGACCATTCGTTCCAGGAGCCGAAGTACATCCGCACGTCCTTCACGCCGGCGTTCTTCAGCGCCAGGAACGTGTTCGAGGCGCGGGCCCCCTTGAAGCAGTAGAGATAGACCGGCGTGGTCTGCGAGATGCCGACGGTAGCGCATTCCGCAAGGATCTCGTCCTTCGACTTGAAGCGTGGGCCTTCGCCGGTCGGCTTCATCATCCGGTACCATTCGAGCCAGACCGCGCCGGGGATGCGGCCCTTGCGCGGGCAGAAATCCTTCCCATAAGGAGACGAGCTTTCGCCGATCCATTCATCGACGTCGCGCACGTCGAGGATCGCGACACCCGGCTTGCCGACCGCCGCCAGCATCGCCTTGGCGTCGATCATGATGTCCCCGGCTTCCGGCACGATCGCGAACGCCGCCTTCACCGGCACCGCGACGTCGGTGGTGACAGGCAGGTCCGCCGCCTTCCAGGCATCGAAGCCGCCGTGCAGCACCTTGATCTTGGGATAGCCCAGCATCGCCAGCAGGTAATAACCGCGGCAGGACTGGCCGAAGCCGGAATTCATCGACTGCTCGTAGATCACGGCGGTCTCCTTGCCGGAGAGGCCGGCGGCGCCGAAGGCGTCGGCGAACTTGGTCTTCAGCGCGTGCATGCCCTCCGGCGTCGAGGTCGCAAGATAGGTGAAGATGTCATGCACATTGACCGCGCCGGGCAGATGTCCCGCCGCATAGGCATCCGGATTGCGCGTGTCGATGACGACACACGGCTCTCTTGTGACGAGCTCGGCAAGTTCGCCGGCGGTGATCAGAACGTCCGTCATGGCTCTCTCCTGTTTGCGGTTGCAGTTGTGGTGGTCCCGAACTCCGTTGGATCATGATGCGCGCATCATGATCCAAACCCTTGTTTGAGCATGATCTCCGCGCAAACGCGTTCCGCGTTTTGTCGTGAGGGAAAACCGGTTTCCACTTTTCCGGATCATGCTTCAGCCGTCCGCCAGCATCTTGCGCAGCTGCTTGGTGGCGGGCGTAACGATGGCGACGAAATAGGCTTCGCGCAGCCTGCGCTGGGCGCGGTGGCTCATCAGGTAGCCGCGCGCGCCGCAATGGAGCATCGCCGCATGCGCGACCGCGACGCTGGCATCGCCGATCCGCAGGCGGAGCGCGACGACGCGGCGCCAGTAGCTGTCGTCGGCGTTGTAGGGATCGCTCGCCAGCGTCATCGCCTCCTTCTCGAACTCGGCATAGAGCTCGCGGAATTGCAGCGGCTGCTGCGGCAGATAGCGGTTGACGTGACCGAGCGGCGCATGGACCTCGTCCATGATGTTGATGCAGTCCCGCATCAAGCCGAGGCCGATGCCGGCCTGCAGCAGGATGAATCCGGCGCGGATCTTCTTGACGAAGGGAGCGGCCGGCTCGGCGAGGATCAATTCATCCGGCACGAACACGTCGCGGAACTGGACGCCGTAGGTGCCGGTGCCGTCCATCGCCAGGAACGGCTTGCACGGCGTCAGCGTGATCGCGGGGTCGGAGCAATCGGCCAGGAACATCACTGTCCCGCCCTCCTCGTCCTCGCGCTCGAAGATCGTGCCGAAGTAATGGCCGGGCCCGAGGTTCGACACCCAGGGCAGCGCGCCGCGAACGATGTAGCCGCCGTCGACCTTGCGACCCCTGAGCTTCAGCCGCTCGATGCCGAAGAAGCTCTTCATCGGGTTGGAGAGCCCGGTGCCGCCCAGCACGCGCCCGCGAGAGAAGCAGTCGCCGAAGCGCGCGGCGAGCTTCAAATTGGTGGAATTGGCGACGTACCAGACCAACGTGTTCTGGCACCAGGCCATGAAGGCGGTGGCGCCGCAGACCTCGCCGATCGCGGCCATCGACTGGATGGCCCAGCGCAGGTCGGCGGGGCCCTCCTGCGGCACATGGCTGCTCCACGCGCCGACCTCGCCGAGCCGGCGCAGGAATTCGCCGGGATAGACCGAACCGGCATCGATCGCGGATGCGAGCGGCGCCAGTTCCTGACGGGCGAGGCGTGCGACCTCGCCCGCGATGGTCGGTGCGGGATCTCGCGCTGCGACCCGCGATAAAGCCAGTGAAGTCATGGATGATCTCCGCACCTTGAATTGCCGGTCGGACGCTTAAGCGCCGACCTCGAGATTGACGGGACGGGTGAAGGTGTTGGCGACCGGCGACCACTTCTTCACATGCGCCACCAGCGCGTCGATCTCGCTCCTGGAGACGCCCTCGCATTCCATGTCGACCTTGACGCGGACATCGGTGAAACCGACCGGCTTCTCGCTGACGTCGCCGGTGCCCCACACCGCGGTGATGTTGAGATCGCCCTCGAGCTCGAGCTCGAGCTTGTTGACGATCCAGCCGCGATGCACGGCGTTGGCGTGCAGGCCGACCGCAAGGCAGGAGCCGAGCGCGGCAAGTGAGGCTTCAGAGGGATTGGGCGCGGTGTCGTCGCCGAGCAGGCCCGGCGGCTCGTCGACGATATAGGGCGCGAGGTTGCGGATGTAGTTGGCGTGACGGAACTTGCCCTCGGCTACCGTCTTGCACTTCAAGGTCTTGATGACCTTCGGGTTGGCCTTGCCGTTGGCAATGAGCTGCTCGAGCCCGCCTCTGTCGATCGGCGCGAGGCAGCCGGTCAGTGCGGTTTTCTGGGCGACAGCGGTCATCAGTTTTCTCCCTGGGAGCGATGGAAATGGTCAGGATACCGAACGGTCTGTTTCCTGCACGAAGCGTGCCAGTCCCGCCGCAAATCAAAAGGCGAAATTCCGCAGGCGCTTACGCGCGCCTGCCTGCGAATTGATCAGCGCCGTCTTGCTCAATCGCCAAGCAGATGCCGCGGGCTTGCGATTATTTTCAGCGCAGGAAGGCGCGCATGAAGATGCGGCTTGATGATTTCGCCGCGCTCCGATTTACTGCCGCACATGGCCAAATCGCTTGCGAAGAAAAAACCTGCCGCGGCGTTCGCCGCCGGCGACGATGAATCGGCGCGCGGACGCCTGCTCAATGCGGCGACGCATCTGTTCTGCAAGAACGGCATCAACGCCACCGGCATCGATGCGATCATCGACGAGGCCGGCACCGCGAAGACCACGCTCTACAAATTGTTCGGCTCGAAGACCAACCTCGTGCATGCGGTGCTGGAGAGCGAAGGCCGGCAGTGGCGCGAATGGTTCATCGGCGCGATCGAGGGCGGTGGCGGCGATCCGCAGACCAAGCTGTCGCGGATCTTCCCTGCCCTGAAGAGCTGGTTCGCCGAGGAACGCTTCTACGGCTGCCCCTTCATCAACGCGGTCGCCGAGCACGACAAGGACGCCAAGCAGTTCCGCAACATCGCGCTGAAGCACAAGAAGGTGGTGCTGGCGCATATCGAGAAGCTCGCCGCCGAGATGGGCGCGACCGAGCCTGCCGTGCTGGCGCACCAGCTCGCGCTGTTGATCGACGGCGCCATCGTCGCCGCCATGGTGTCGGGTGATCCAGCGGTCGCAGATACCGCGGGTCTCGCCGCAAGCAACCTGTTCGCCCCGGCCAAGTTGAAGAAGGCCAAGCGCGCGGGCAGCGCGACGGAACAGTTGCTCGCGGTCTAGGCCGCCGACCGCTTCTCCACGGTCGCAATGCCGCGCAGCAGCCGCCCGAGCAGGTCCGAGCCGGTGATGATGCGCTTCTGCCCGCTCCACACCAGGATCAAATCGTGCTCGATCACGTCGTCGCCCGGCGTCTCAGGCACCACCTTCATCAGCCCGATCACATCGCCAAGCCGCGCCTTGGCGTCGCCCACGATGATCGGCCGGTGCCAATAGGCGGTCGGATCGCTCTCGAGCTGGTTGAACAGCGCGTCGCGCAGGAAGTGATGGGCGTCGAGCACGAACACCGGCTCGCCGGCGAGGTCGGTCACGATCACCCATTTCATCCCCGATGCATCGATCCGGCGCAGGAACGGATCGTCGGGCACGCGGTCGAATTTCGGCAGCACGCAGCGCTGATTGGCGAGCGGCAGGCTCAGGATGCTCTCGGGATCGATCACCTCGCCCTCGTCGCAGACCGAGACGTCGTCGAGGTCGAGGAAGTTCTGCGCGCCGGTCGCCTCCAGGCGGCTGATGTCGCCGCCGTCGACGACGTGGCGGGCGATCATCTGCCTGATGTCCTGCTCGCGCAGATAGGTGATGCCTTCCGCCCCGAGCCACCAGTCGAGCACGACAGCGGTCGGCTTCGCCAGCGGGAACAGCACGATGCGATAGAAATTCAGGAACGGCAGAAACCGCGCGGTCATCGCCAGCGCGTTGCGCGAGAAATATGCCTGCGGGAAGATCTCGCCGAGCAGCGTGATGGCGAAGGCTGAGAACACGAACGCGCCGACACCCGCCAGCACCGAATCCGACAGCAGCGTCAGCAGCACGTTGGTGGTGACATTGCCCCAGATGATGGTGGCCAGGATCTGGTTGGCGCTCTTGCGCAGCTCGAGCACCCGCACCGCATCGCGGTTGCCGCTGTCCGCCTCGATCTGCAGCCGCAGCAGGCTGAGGTCGAACACCGCGAGATTGAGGCCGGCGAACAGCGCCGACTGCAAAATGCAGGCGGCAATCCCGATCCAGGTCGCGATGACCCCAAGATAAGCCATGAATGCCCCGCCTCGCTGTTGCGGCTTCGCGCCGCCATCACAGTCGAACGAGGTGACAGCCGAATGACCGGACGTTGATGCGGCGGCAATCGCTGCGGCCGGATGACGCAGCGACGCGGAGCGGATTTACGGCTCGTCAATCACGTTGCGTGATCTGGGACGGCCTTAGAGACCTGTTAGGGCCGGTCGGGTTTCTTGCCAGCTGAAAGTACGGGGCAAGAACAATGCAGTCCGAAAAAGGACGATATGGCCAGCCGCGCTGGGGCGTGACGCGCTGGCTCGCCGACGCCGGACCCGGCGTGCCTGACGACATCCGCGCGGCGCTGATCGGCGATCTCTACGGCTCGCTGCCGGTATTCGCGGCCGGCGCCGTCAACACGGTCGCAGTCGCGGCCGTGATTGCGATCCGCGAGCCGACCGCATGGTTCATCACCTGGGTCGTCCTCGAACTCGTCATCTGCCTGTCGCGACTGGCGGTGCTGGTGGCTGCGCATCGCGCGGCGCGCGAGCGGCGGCCGACGCCGACCGATCTGCACCTCGTGCTTGCGATCGCCTGGAGCGCCAGCGTCGGCTTCGGCATCCTGATCAGCCTTGCCAGCGGCGACTGGGTGGTCGCGATGCTGGCCTCGCTGTCCGCTGCGGCGATGGTCGGCGGCATCTGCTTCCGCAACTTCAGCGCCCCCCGCCTCGCCGGAACCATGATCCTGCTCAGCCTCGGCCCGATCGTGCCGGGTGCGGCGCTTGCCGGCGAGCCGCTGCTGTTCATCGTCTTCCTGCAGGTGCCGCTGTATCTCACGGCGATGACGGTCGCAGCCTTCCGCCTCAACAAGATGCTGATCGCGACCATGCGCGCCGAGCGCGAGAACGGCCACCTCGCCCATCACGACACCCTCACCGGCCTGCGCAATCGCGCCGGTTTCGTCGCCGCGCTGAACGCCAAGCTCGAGACCTCAGCCGGACACGGCAGGCCGTTCGCGCTGCTGTTCTTCGACCTCGATAATTTCAAGCCGGTCAACGACACCTATGGCCACGCGGCCGGCGACCAGGTGCTGATGCTGGCCGCCGAGCGGCTGCGGCGCGCGCTGCCGGAGACCGACGTGATCGCACGGCTTGGCGGCGACGAATTCGTGGTGCTGGCGAACGGCGTCACCGCCGAGCAGGCGCTCGCCGTCGGCCATCGCATCATCCAGGCCGTTACGATGCCCTACCGGCTCGCCGACGGCATCTTTGCGAAGGTCGGCGTCAGTGTCGGTGTCGCGGTATCGCCCGAGCACGGCACCGAGGCCGAAGAGCTGCTGGCGGTTGCCGACGCCGCGCTCTATGAAGCCAAATCCGCCGGCAAGGCCCAATGCCGCCTGGCCTCGGTCGCCACCAACGTCGCGGCGCTGCGCCGGCTGACGAAGAAGGCCCCCGCGCCGGCGCTCGATCGCGGCGCCGCCTGAGACGAGGTCCAGCGGCCGTCGCGCTAAAGATCGAAATTCGTCGGCAGCATCACGACGTCGCGGATGGTCATGCCGCGCGGGCGGGTCAGCATGAAGATCACGACCTCGGCGACCTCGCTGGGCTCGAGCAGGCTGCCCGATTCCCTGGCCTCCGCGAGCTTCTCGGCCGGCCAGTCGGCGAGCAGCGAGGTGATGACCGGCCCGGGCGAAATCGAGCCGACGCGGATGCCGTGCTTGAACACCTGGCGTCGCACCGTCTGCACGAAGCAGTTGATCGCCCATTTCGACGACGCATAGACCGGCTCCCATGGCGTCGGGAAATGCGCGGCCAGCGAGCTCGTGACGATGATGTCGCCGGTCGCCCGCGCGATCATGTGCGGCAGCACGTCGTGCACGTTCTTCATCACGACGTTGACGTTGAGGTTCAGCATCCGGTCGATGGCGGCGCTGTCGGCATCGACGAGGTCGCCGCCGACATAGATGCCGGCATTGGCATGCAGGATGTCGAGCTGGCCGGCTTTCTCCAGCACGCGCGGCAGCAGCGTCGCGCAGGCCTTCGGGTCGAGCAGGTCGATGACCAGCGGGATCACCGCATCGCCATGCGTGCCAGCGAGCGCCGCGAGCGCGGCGGCGTCGCGGTCGACCATCACCACGCGCGCACCGGCCGCCAGCATCGCCTCGCTGCTCGCAAGTCCGATGCCGGACGCCGCCCCGGTCACCGCCGCGACCTTGCCTTCCAATTGCTTCACCATCGTCTTCACCCTGTCAGGTCAGTGCTGCGCGCATGGCAACACATCGCGGTCGCGATGTCAGCTCCCATGCGATGCGCGTGTCCGGCGCTCACAGACGGAGCATCGGCGGCCGCGTGGCGAAACGGCGGCGCAGCCATTTTGCCGCCGGCCCCGCCGGCCGCTGCTTGTGCCAGACCACTTCGAGCGCGACGGGATGCGCGCCCTCGTCGAATTCCAGCTCGGGAATGGCGAGGTCCTCGGCGACCTGCGAGCTCGCCATGATGTGCGCCGGGATCAGCGCCCAGCCGACACCGTGCTTGAGGATCTGCAGGATCACCCAATGGCTCTCGACCCACCACACCTCCGCCGCGACACGCAGCCGATGCCGCTCGGTTCCCTCGTTGCGCACCGTGACCATGATCTGGCGATGCCGCTTCAATTCCTCCCAGTCCACCCGCCCATGCGCGAGTGGATGGTTCTTGCCGCACACGAGCTGCAGCGGAACCCAGCCGATGGTCTTGAAGCCGAGCTCGGGCGGCAGCTGCTCCTGCCGCCACATCACGCCGACATCGGCCTTGCCGTCGAGCACGAGGCGGCTGACGTCCTCCATGATCGGAAACAGCAGCTCGAGCTCGACATGCGGGAAGCGCGTGGCGAATTCCGCAAACAGCTCGCCGACCGCGCTCTCCGGATAGAGCTCGTCGATCGCCACCACCAGGCGCTTCTCGACATGCGCCTCGAAGCTGCTGGCAACGCCGATCAGGTGCTCGCGGCGATCTAGGATCAATTTTGCTTCCGGCAACAATCGCGCACCCGCTTCGGTCAGCGCCGGGTTGCGGCCGGTCCGATCGAACAGCGCAATGCCGAGGTCGGTTTCCAAATTCGCGACGTGCGTGCTGACCGCTGATTGAGCCTTCTTCAGAAGTCGCGCCGCGCCGGAGAACGAGCCTTGCTCGGCCGCCGCCACGAAGGATTCGAGCTGGTCCATGGACACGCAGTCCTGTTCGAACTGATCGGTATCGCCATCTTCACGCCGGCATCCGCCTGGCTGTTCAATCAGCCGGTCGCCCATATGGGCGTCATCGGCGTCGTCTCGGCGACGGTGGCGACGATCTGGAACTTGCCGTTCAATCTCGGCTTCGACCACGCGCTGGTCCGCTTCACCGGCCGTGTCGTCAAGACGATGCCGATCCGCGTTGCGCACGCGATGCTGTTCGAGGCCGGCCTGATTGTGCTGCTGATCCCGTTCGTCGCCTGGTATCTCGGCATCTCGCTGTGGGCCGCGCTGATGATGGATATCTCGATCGTCGCGTTCTATCTGGTCTACGCATTCGTGTTCAACATCGCCTACGACCGCGCCTTCCCGCTACCTCAGCTCAAGGCGAAGAGTCGCGCGGCAGGCCGGGCACTGCCGGCCTGATCGGCCGCGGCGCGGCTCGGATCATCCGATCCGCCGCGCCGCTCCGGATCCTGACACCGCGCCAATATTCCAAACGATAGCGACTGCACACAAGTCCGGACGCACTCCTCTCCTAGACTGGTCCGATCCGGCTCGAGACAGTGGAATGCTTAAAGCCGAGATGCCCGTCAGAGGCTGCCAAAACGGCCAACAAGAAGAAGCGGAGGACTACAATGCCAAGGAACCGTTCGATCCAGCCGACCCGCCGCCAGCTCATCAAGGGCGCTGCCGCCACGTCGGCCGCGCTGCTGCTCGGCAGGCCCGCAATCGCCAAGGGCAAGATGGAGGGCAAGACCGAGATTGTGATCGGCAACATCGACGCCTATTCGGGACCGGCTGCGGTCTATTCGTCGATCGGCCGCACACCCGGCGGCTATTTCAAGATGATCAACGAGCAAGGCGGCATCAACGGCCGCATGATCAAGTACATCACCTATGACGACGCCTACAGCCCGGCCAAGACCGTCGAGCAGGCGCGCAAGCTGGTCGAAGGCGACGAGATCGACGTGCTGTTCGCGCCGCTCGGCGCGCCCACCAATGCGGCGATCATGAAATACATGAACCTGAAGAAGGTCCCCCACCTCTTCATCGCCTCGGGCGCGACCAAGTTCGGCGACTACAAGAATTTCCCCTACACCATGGGTTTCCAGCCCTGCTACCAGATCGAAGGACGCGCCTTCGCACAGCACGTTCTCGCGACACAACCGGATGCCAAGATCGGCATTGTCTACCAGAACGACGATTTCGGCCGCGACGTGCTGAAGGGTTTCAAGGACGGACTTGGCACCAAGACGTCTGCGATCGTTGCCGAGCTGTCCTACGAATCCGCGGACCCAACGATCGACAGCCAGGTCGTGCGCTGCAAATCCGCCGGTGCGAATGTGTTCATGAGCATGACCACGCCGAAATTCGCCGCCCAAGGCATCAAGAAGATCGCCGAGCTCGGCTGGCAGCCGGTGCACTACATCGGCAACAACGCCTCCTCCGCGGGCTCGACGCTGAAGGCCGCGGGCTTCGACGTGTCGAAGGGAATCATCTCGAGCGCCTACCTGAAGGATCCCGTCGACGCGGCCTGGGACAGCGATCCCGCGATCCGGAAATGGCGTGCCTTCCTCGACAAATACGATCCGGCGGCCGCCAAGAACGACATCTACGCGGTCACAGGCTATCTCACCAGCCAGATCCTGGTTCAGGTGCTCAAGCAGTGCGGCGATGACGTCTCGTCCGAAAACATCATCAAGCAGGCGGCAAACCTGAAGGACGTCGAATCCGACATGTTGCTGCCGGGCATCAAGATCAACACCTCGCCGACCGACTACTATCCGCTCGAGCAACTGCAACTGACGCGCTTCAGCGGCGAACGCTACGAGCCGATGGGACCGGTGATCGACGGCGGCATCTCGAAGGCCTGATCGCAGCAGGCGATATGCGAGGCGCGGACCCTCACCGGGTCTGCGCCTCTCCATCGTCATTGCCCGGAAGAAGCGGCTGTCAGACTATTCTTTTGCCGGCACCGTACGCAAATAGGCGACGACGGCGTCGAGGTCGGCAGTTGCCAGAGTGGCGTAGTAATGGAAGCCCATGGGCGGATTGAGCTTGCCGCCATCGTTGCTGACGCCCTGAGTGATGGCGCGTTTGATCGCGTCATCAGTCCAGCCGCCGATGCCCTTCGTCTTGCTCGAGGTGATATTCCTGGAAACCGACAAGCCCCATGCTCCCGGAAAATTCCTGCCGCCGGCGCCGAGCTTGGTTGCGAATTCCAGCCCTTGCGGTCCCATCGGCGTATGACACGCCATGCAGTGCGCGATAGTAACGAGGTAGAAGCCTTGCTGCACCTTGTCGCTCAACATCGCCTCGGTGTACGGGCTTTCACCGCCCGGTGGGACTGGATGTCCTTGCGCTATCCTGTAGATTGGCTCCGGCACCGCATTCTTGATCGGCTTGAGCGTCCGCAGATAAGCGATCACCGCATCGATATCCCGGTCCGTCATGATCTCGTAGAAGCCGCTTGGCATGACCATGGCGACACGTACGCCGTTGCGCTTGACGCCCTTCCGCAGCAGTTGCTTGAGCTCGGCGTCGGTGTAATTGCCGATGCCGGTTTCCTTGTCCTGCGTCACGTTCGGGGCGGTGACCTTGAAAGGTGGCTCATCCCACGACGCGCCGCCGGAAAATGCCTTATCCGGGATATCCCCCGATGGCCCCTTCGGCGTGTGGCAGTTGCCGCAGGCCAGGATGCCATTGACCAGATAATCACCGCGCTCGACTAGGTCCGATTGTGCGCTGGCCGGGCTGGTCAATACCGCGCCGATAACGAGCGCTAACGATCCGATACGGATCATGACGACGCCTCCAATCAATTAAATATGCCGATAGAACTCTGATCGATTTCTGGCTTCAAAAGGTTCGTCAACGAAATGCGCGCACGGGTGCCAACGAGGCCGTGCGCAAATCGAGATAGCCGACGCGCAAGAAAAAGGGGCGCGCGGATCAATGGTACGATCGCCGCCCTTTCTTTCGGCACGTGACTGCCGAGGGCTGGCCAGACAAAATCTAGCAGATTTTACGTGTTTGAGAAGCCAACATGACGCCGCCGAAATTCGGGGCGCGAGACATCAGGATCAACGCCGCACCGACCAATCGCTATCCGCCCGAGCACAGCGCGGTTGGCTAGCGTTTCCATCCGATCGTTCTTGAGGTACCTTCGTCCATCCTGAACGTGACGAGCCGCCGCCATGCTCACGCTCTATTCCTATCCGCCGTTGTTCGGCGTCGCCGACAACAATGGCTATGGTCTGAAGGTATTCGCTTTTCTCAAGCTCGCCGGCGTGCCGTTCCGGCATGAGCACATTTTTGATGCATCGAAGGCACCGCGCCAGCAATTGCCCTATATCGTCGACGGCGATGACACCGTCGGCGACAGCGAGACCATCCTCAGCTATGTCACCGAAAAATACGGCGTGACGCTGGATGCGGCGCTGACGCCGGTGCAACGCACGACCAATCTCCTCGTCACACGCACGCTCGACGATCTCTACTGGGTGATGTCCTACTCGCGCTGGAAGGACGAGCGCTACTGGCCCAAGTTCCGCGATGCGCTGAAGCGTGAGCATCCCGACCTCACCGACGACGGCTTGATGAAGGCCAGGGAGTTCAACGCGCAGCGCTACCATTACCATGGCATCGGCCGCTTCGAGCCCGACGCCGCAATGGCCCGCGGGCTCGCCGATCTCGCCGCACTGGCGAGCCTGATCCCGCGGCAAGGCTATCTGCATGGCAACACGCCGACGTCCATCGACGCCGGCATCTATGGCTTCGTGGCCAACATTTACTTCTACGACATCGACACGCCGTTGAAGGAGTTCGTTGTCGCTCACGACGCGCTGGCGCAGCACTGCCGGGCCATCCACGCGGTGGTCACTGGCGTCGCATAGCGCCCGGCTCCGCCCAGGGCGCGAACTCGTCAACATATGAGCACGCGCCCCGGCTCAGCTCTAACCCGCCATACGATCAGTAGTCCCAGAACGCCGGGACCCAACGAAAGGCCTCGCCGGCGACGGCGACATGGCCGATCGATGGGAACGGCATATGCGTCGCCACCAACAGTTCGCCGCTTTCGGCCAGCTCCCGCAACAGGCGGATTCGAACGCGCGCCGCCTCCTCGGGGTCGTGCTCAAAGCCGTTATGCCATTCGGGCTGGTCGAACCCGACCGCGAACACCGCGTCGCCGGCGAATGTGAGCGCCTCGCCGCCGGATGCCATGCGAACCACGCTGTGCCCCGGGGTGTGGCCGCCGGTGCGACGGACAACCACGCCCGGCGCCACTTCGTGCTGCTCATCGAAGGTCCGCAGATTGTCGCGGTACTCGTTCGCGAACCGCTTGGCAGTCGCCCGCAGCGCGTCCGGGAATCCCTGCGGCATGTCGGTGTGGGTGAAATCCGGCGCCTCCCAGAACTTGACCTCGGCCGCAGCCACGTGGATCCGCAGGTCCGGACGCAGCTTCTGCTTCACGCCGTCGACGAGAAGCCCGCCGACATGGTCCATGTGCATATGGGTCAGCACCACATCGGTCACCGACGCAAGGTCGATGCCGGCGGCCTCCAGTCGCTTGATCGTCTGCCCTGCCCTCGGCAGGTGCAAATCAGGATCCGACCCGAGCCCGGCGTCGATCAGGATGGTCTTTCCGCCGCTGCGGACCATCACCACGTTCAGCGCCCAGTCGAATGCGTCCGGCGGCAGGAACATGTCGTCCAGCCACGCCGCGCGGACCGCCGGATCGGCATTGTGCGCCAGCATCTTCGTTGGGAGCGGCAGCACGCCATCGCTGACCACCAGCACGTCAATCTCGCCGATCCGCAGCGCGTAGCGCGACGGAACCAGCTCTTCGGGCTTCGATCTGACGGCGTCTGAGGGGTTGTGTAGGTTCATGTCTGTCTCCTGCTGACCGACCACGCCGAGGTGAGGCGTGGTTGCGGCTGAATGGACAGACGTTTAGCGAACCAGCCCTGCCGTTGCCCCAGAGCGATTGTCGTCGCTGCAGAGCGATTGCTGGTGATGCGGATTCGTATGCGTGGAGCGACCTCCCGCGTTTTTTACTGCGCGGGACCCATGTGTGCGATCGGCATCCGGCCTTCCGTGCGCCCTCTGCTCACGGAGAGGACGGAACGAAGGGCAAGATTCGGACAAGTCATGTCGCGAGAATGCGTGATTGCGAGTTGTTGACATTGAAGCGTGAACAAACGCGGTGTCGTCCTGGCGAAAGCCAGGACCCATTACCCCAAATCTTAATACTCGCGCGACGCTGGGGCCGCGGTCCCGTTCATCACCAAGTGCGGTGGTTATGGGTCCTGGCTTTCGCCAGGACGACGTGCGGAGAGAGTCGTGCCTCGACGTCATTCTTGCCACGTGGACAGAACGACAGCGAGCGCTCACCGCCCTTGCTGAAGCCCCGCCTCCAGCCGCACCAGCTCACCTTCGAGGTCGCGTTCGACATCATCCACCTTGATGTCGACCACCCGATAGTCCCTCGCCTCGAGCCAGGCGCGGCGCTTGGCGCGGTCGGCACATATCGCCTCACTCTCGTTCGGATTGACCAGTTCGATCGCGGTCCGGTGCACGAAGGAGACGAAGTCGGGGATGTGGCGGCCAACCGGGGTCTGGCGCTTGAACTGGCCGGCGAAGCGGCGATCCCGGGTCAGGGCCTGCCACAGGATCCGCTCGGCGTCGGTCGGGTTGCGGCGGAGCAGCCGGGCGAGGCCACGAACCGTGCTGCTGCTATCGGCCGTCGCACCGCCCTGCCCCTGCTCGGCGAGCAGCGCGCGCAGCCTCGTGGCCTGGGCGCCGTCGAGCACACCGCCCTTGGCCGGGCCCTTGCGGCCTTCGGCGATTGCCATCACCACGCCGTGCAGCGTGTGCATGTCCTGCTTGGTCGGGTCCATCCGGGTGAAGATGTTGCGCAGGTTGACCAGCATGGTGTCGCGCTTCTCGGCCGGACGCAGGAACTCGACCTTGTCGAGCTCGGCAACGAGGTTGTCGAAGAAGGCGTGCATCTGGTGCTGGGAGGCCGGTTCGGACCGTTCGGGCATCGCGAACGGCAGCGCACCCGCGGTCGAGAGCTTGAACCACTCATAGCCCATCAACAGCACCGCCTGCGCCAAATTGAGCGAGGCGAAGCCCGGGTTGACCGGGAAGGTGATGATGCGGTTGGCAAGCGCGACCTCCTCATTGGTCAGGCCGGAACGCTCCCGCCCGAACAGAATGCCGGCTCCGCCGCCAGATGCGACATGGCCGACGATCTCGCTTGCCGCGCCTTCCGGCCCGACCACCGGCTTGGCCTGGTCATGGGCGCGGGCGGTGGTCGCGAACACCAGCGTGAGATCGGCAATCGCCTGCTCGACGGTGTCGAACAGCTCGACGGAACCGATGATGTGGTCGGCGCCAGCGGCGGCACGCTGGGCGGCAATGTTCGGCCAGCCGTCGCGCGGATTGACGATGCGCATCCGGCTCAGCGCGAAATTGCCCATCGCGCGCGCGGCCATGCCGATGTTCTCGCCAAGCTGCGGCTCGACCAGGATGACGACGGGACCGGCAAGGTCGTGCCCTGCCTTGGTCTTGTCGGTGCCGGACATCTCACTTCACTTTCTGATTCAACGTCTGAAGATTTTGAATCAGCTTCCGAAGCGGCTGATTCAAAGTCTCATACAGGTCCCCAAAACCAGCTTTGCACCGGTTTTGCGCGGGACCAATTTCTCCAAGCAGATAACAGGGTTAGCCGCGATTGCGAATCCTCAATTGGAATCCCGATCGCACAACGCGAGGGGCGCCGCTTGCGCGCGCTTCGCCTTCGGATAGGCTATCAACCACAACCAAAGCGAAGCTGTAAAGGCGCGCTTGAGACGCCGGTTGAACGGCGAGGCACTTGGTTTCAAAGCACTTTTGGGGGAGACGACGATGCGGGGCAGATGGACGCTGGCGATTGTGGGCCTGATCTTGATCGTGGCGGGGGGCGTGCTCGCCCACTTCACGCAGACTGCTAATGGCATCCGGATCGAGGATGTCAGGTTCAAGGGCGCCAAGGGCAACACCATGAGCGCCCTGCTCTACGTCCCGGCCAATGCCACGCCGCAGATCCCGGCGCCCGGCATCCTCGCCGTCCACGGCTACATCAATTCGCGCGAGACCCAGGACGGCTTCGCCATCGAGTTCGCCCGTCGCGGCTATGTCGTGCTGGCGCTCGACCAGACCGGCCACGGCTACAGCGACCCGCCCTCCTTCGCCAACGGTTTTGGCGGACCTGACGGCCTCACCTATCTCCGCAGCCTGCCCTTCGTCGACAAGGAGAATATCGGGCTCGAGGGCCATTCGATGGGCGGCTGGACCGTGCTGGCGGCCGCCGCTGCGATGCCCAACGACTACAAATCGATGGTCCTTGAAGGCTCGTCCACCGGCAAGCCGTTCGCCGCCGAGGGCACCACCAGCTGGCCGCGCAACACCGCGCTGGTGTTCGCGCAGTATGAGGAATTCCCCGACCTGATGTGGGGCGTCCAGCTTGCCCGCGACGTCACCACGAGCCCGAAACTCTGGGCCCTGTTCGGCACGCAAGCCGCGGTCGAGCCCGGCAAGGTCTATGGCGATCCGGCCAATGGCACCGCGCGGGTGCTGTACACCCCCGCCATGACCCATCCGGCCGAGCACATCTCGCATGAGGCGATCGGCTACAGCCTCGACTGGTTCGCCAAGACGCTGAAGGGCGGCACGCCGCGCCCGGTCGATGACCAGATCTGGTTCCGCAAGGAGATCGGCACGCTGATCGCCCTCATCGGTTTCATTGCCCTCGTGATCGGGACGTTCGATGGTCTGCTGGAGGCCCAGATGTTCTCGCGCTTGCGGCTGCCGGCGGTTGCCGACGGCACCATGCCGCCGCATCAGGCTGCGAGCGGCCGGCGCTGGACCACGGCGCTCATCCTGTCCGCCTTCATCCCGGCGCTAACCTATTACCCGGCCTTCGCGCTCGGCGGCACCTTCGTCACCCCGAGCGCATTCCTGCCGCAGGGCATCACCAACCAGATCCTGGTCTGGGCCATCATCAACGGCCTGATCACTTTGGCCCTGATGCCGTTCGCCCCCAAGCGCGCCAGCCGGGCCGGCCTCGTCGGTCAATCCGTCGTGATCGCGGTGATCTCGGTTGCGGTGGGTTATGCCGCGCTCTGGCTCGCCGACCTCGCCTTCAAGATCGACTTCAGATTCTGGATCGTCGCGCTGAAATTGATGAGCGCGAAGCAATTCCTCATCTTCCTGATCTATCTGATTCCGTTCACGGCGTTTTTCGTCGTGGCGCTTCACGTGCTGCACCGGAATTTCTCGACCATGGATGCGCCACGAGGGGCGCTGTACCTCACCAACATCCTGGCGCTGACGTTGGGTTTCATCGTGTTGCTGGTGCTGCAATACGGCACGATGTGGCTGACCGGTAAGCTGTTCAATCCTGTGCCGGACCCCGGGTTCGTGCCGCTCTCGACCATTGTCGCGATCCAGTTCGTGCCGCTGCTGGCGATCGTGGCCGTGATCGCGACCTTCACCTGGCGGCGGACCGGATCGAGCCTGCCGGGCGCCCTGATCGCCGGCATGTTCGTGACCTGGTACATCGTGGCCGGGACCGCGACGCAGGTGGCATTCTAGCGGGGGTCAGGTGAAGAAAACCGGTGCTGGACAGGATCCGAGAGCCGCCGTCAGAATGGCGGTTCTCGGTGAAAAGATGGGCTGAAAGTGCATAACCGGTGCGCTTCCGCCGGTCCGCGGGCGGTGCTATAGCGCAGGCGTATTTTCCACCCCCGCCGTCAAAAGCGCGCCGTTCCCAAGAGGGCCTCCCCGTCATGGCAAAAATCAAGGTATCCAACCCCGTCGTCGAGCTCGATGGCGACGAGATGACCCGGATCATCTGGCAGTACATCAAGGACAAGCTGATCACCCCGTTCCTGGATGTCGAACTGCTCTATTTCGATCTGGGCATGGAATACCGCGATGAGACCAACGACCAGGTGACGATCGACGCCGCCGAAGCCATCAAGAAGGTCGGCGTCGGCGTCAAATGCGCCACCATCACCCCCGACGAGGCCCGGGTGAAGGAGTTCGGCCTGAAGCAGATGTGGAAGTCGCCGAACGGCACCATCCGCAACATCCTCGGCGGCGTGATCTTCCGCGAGCCGATCATCTGCAAGAACGTGCCGCGCCTGGTTCCCGGCTGGACCAAGCCGATCATCATCGGCCGCCACGCCTATGGCGACCAGTACCGCGCCACCGACATCAAGTTCCCCGGCAAGGGCACGTTGTCGCTGAAGTTCGTCGGCGAGGACGGCACGGTGATCGAGCGCGAAGTGTTCAAGGCGCCCGGCGCCGGCGTCGCGATGGAGATGTACAATCTCGACGACTCCATCATCGATTTCGCCCGCGCCTCGCTCAATTACGGCCTGCTGCGCAACTACCCGGTCTACCTCTCGACCAAGAACACGATTCTGAAGGTCTATGACGGCCGCTTCAAGGACATCTTCCAGGACATCTACGACCGCGAGTTCAAGAAAGAATTCGAGGCCAAGGGCCTGACCTACGAGCACCGTCTGATCGACGACATGGTGGCCTCGGCGCTGAAATGGTCCGGCGGCTATGTCTGGGCCTGTAAGAACTACGACGGCGACGTGCAGTCCGACACCGTGGCCCAGGGCTACGGCTCGCTCGGCCTGATGACCTCGGTGCTGCTCACCCCGGACGGCAAGACGGTAGAAGCCGAAGCCGCCCACGGCACCGTGACCCGTCACTACCGCGAGCACCAGAAGGGCAAGGAGACCTCGACCAACTCGATCGCGTCGATCTTCGCCTGGACCCGTGGCCTCGCCCACCGCGCCAAGCTCGACAACAATCCGGAGCTGGCGAAGTTCGCCACCACCCTGGAGAAGGTCTGCGTCGCGACCGTCGAGGAAGGCTACATGACCAAGGACCTCGCGCTCCTGGTCGGCGCCGACCAGCGCTGGCTCTCGACCACCGGATTCCTCGACAAGGTGTCCGACAATCTCGCGAAGGCGATGGCGGCCTAACGGCTGCCGTCTTGGGAAGACAGGTGCGAGCGTGACCATGGCCCTCATCAGAGCCGTCGTGCTCGCATCACTTTTGCTAACCGGGTCGGCGGCATCAGCTGCCGATCCCCTGCCCGACGCTGTCGCGGCGCCGGCGGAGTCGCCGGTGCTGTCGGTCCATGCCGAGGGCGTCCAGGTCTACGAGTGCAAGCCGGTCACCGACGGCAAGCTGGCCTGGTCGTTCCGCGAACCGGTCGCCACCCTGATCGCCGATGGCCGCACCGTCGGCCGGCACTATGCCGGTCCGAACTGGGAGCATGTCGACGGCAGCGCCGTGACCGCCCGTACCGCCGGCAGCGCGCCCGGCGCAACGCCTGCAGACATTGCCTGGTTGAAGCTCGAGGTGATCGCCCACCGCGGCAATGGCCTGCTCTCGAGCGTTGCCACCGTGCAGCGGATCAACACCTCGGGCGGCGAGCTCAGCGGCGCCTGCGACAAGGCCGGCGCCTTGAAGAGCGCGGCGTATTCGGCGGACTACGTGTTCCTGCGCCGCGACTAATTCAAAGCGTTTTCGAGCGAAGCGGATACCTGTTCGCGTGAAGAACACGCGTCAAAGCTAATCGCGGATGCCGCCATCGGCCTCGCCGGGCGGCTGGGCGATCTCTGCTGCGGCGAGGTCGCCGCCGGCCATGAGCGGATCGGCGAGCCGCGCCTCCGCCGTCTCCCGGACATGGGCAGCGAGTGCCGGCATGCGCTCGATCAGGGCATGGAAGTCCTGCGCATCGAGCAGCAGCAGCTTGGTCTTCCGCATCGCCGTCACCGTGCCGGAGCGGTTGGTCCGCCGGAGCAGCGCGATCTCGCCGAAGAACGTGCCGTCGGCAAGCCGCACGCGCTGGCTCGGCAGGTCGATCTCGACCTCGCCGGCGGTGATGAAATACATCGACGACGCCGCATCGCCGCGCCGCACCAGCACCTCGCCGGCCTCGATGGTCTGCGACCGCAACAGGCGCATGATGTCGGCGATGTCGGCGGCGTTGAGGTGCGAGAACAGCGGCACCCGCGCCAGCATGCCCCAGGTCACGATGAAATCGCGGCGCCGCACCTCGTCGGCGAATGCGGTCGAGATGATCGCAACCGGCAGCGCGATCATCGCAAACCCGACCACGATCGCAACCACGGTGACGATGCGGCCGAGCGGCGTCACCGGGACGACGTCACCGTAACCGACGGTGCCGAGCGTCACGATTGCCCACCACATCGCCTGCGGCATGGTGCCGAACTTGTCCGGCTGCACCTTGTGCTCGATGGCATAGAGCAGCGCGGCGAACAGCAGCACCGCGCCGGTCAGGATCACGACGCAGCCGAACAGCGTACGCCGCTCGGCATGCAGCGCCGCCAGCAGCGAGCGCATCGCGGTCGAGTAGCGCACCAGCTTGAGGAACGGCAGCATGCCGAACAGCACCAGCGCGGTCTTGTCGCCGATCGCGAGCGCGATGGCCGACGGCAGGAAAGCCAGCAGGTCGATGAGACCGAGGGTGGAAAGCGCGTATTCGAGCCGTGCCCGCAATGGCGTCATGTCGCGCAGGGAATGGCCGACCACACTCCAGAGCCGTGCGGCATATTCCAGCGCGAATGCGGCCACCGCCGCGATCTCGACGGCCGTCAGCAGCCATCCGAACTGCGCGTCGATCTCGGGTACTGAGGCGAAGATCGCCGCCAGCACGTCGACGGCGATGATGGCGACGATGATCCCGGCAAACCGCGAGCCGCCCGAATGCGGCAGATCATCGCGCTCGAGCAGCTCGTAGAGACGATTGCGCAGTCCGGGATCGCTGATCGTAGGCTTGAGCGGAGCCGTCGCCACGTTCAGCCTCTCCGTCAGGCGCCGGCCATCGCTTGCTCGATCGCAGACAGCGCGGCGTCCGCCTTGGCGCCGTCGGGCCCGCCGGCCTG
>NZ_LGHK01000076.1 GCF_001908235.1 Bradyrhizobium sp. NAS96.2 | reverse complement strand
GTTACGCTTCGCTAACCCACCCCGCAAAACCGCACTTAGTTCTTGCTCTTGTCGACCAGCGCGCCCTTCTTGATCCAGGGCATCATGTCGCGCAGCTTGGCGCCGACTTCCTCGATCGGGTGCTGGGCGAGCTTGGCGCGCGTTGCCTTGAAGGAGGTCTGGTTGACCTTGTTCTCCAGCATCCAGTCGCGGGCGAACTTGCCGCCCTGGATGTCGGCGAGCACGCGCTTCATCTCCGCCTTGGTCTCGGCCGTGACGATGCGCGGACCGGTGACGTACTCGCCGTATTCGGCGGTGTTGGAGATCGAGTAGTTCATGTTGGCGATGCCGCCTTCATAGATCAGGTCGACGATCAGCTTCACTTCGTGCAGGCACTCGAAATAGGCCATCTCCGGCGCGTAGCCGGCCTCGACCAGGGTCTCGTAGCCGCCCTTGATCAGCTCGACCAGGCCGCCGCAGAGCACCACCTGCTCGCCGAACAGGTCAGTCTCGCACTCTTCCTTGAAGGTGGTCTCGATGATGCCGGCGCGGCCGCCGCCGATCGCCGAGGCGTAGCTGAGGCCAAGGTCATGGGCGTTGCCCGACGAGTCCTTGGCGATCGCGATCAGGCAGGGCACGCCGCCGCCACGCTGATATTCCGAGCGCACGGTGTGGCCGGGGCCCTTCGGCGCGATCATCAGCACGTCGAGGTCGGCGCGCGGATCGAGCAGGTTGAAGTGCACGTTGAGGCCGTGGGCGAACACGAGCGCCGCGCCCTTCTTCATGTTGTCGTGCAGGTGCTCGCGGTAGATGTCGCCCTGCAGCTCGTCCGGGGTCAGCATCATGACGAGGTCGGCCCACTTGGCGGCTTCGGCGACTTCAAGCACCTTGAAGCCTGCGTTCTCGGCCTTCTTGGCCGAGGCCGAACCCTTGCGCAGCGCGATCGCCACGTCCTTGACGCCGGAATCCTTCAGGTTCAGCGCGTGGGCGTGGCCCTGGCTGCCGTAGCCGACGATGGCGACCTTTTTGCCCTTGATCAGGTTCAGGTCGGCATCGCGATCGTAGTAAACTCGCATCGTGGTTTCCTCGTTTGAAGGGGGCCAAAATCGGCCGATGAATCAGGCTTTCGGAAGGTCAGAACCGCCGGGCGCCCGCGAATTTCCGGCGTTGTCTAGAGCATTTTCCCCCTCAGGGGAAACCCTCATCTCGCATGGCGCGGTGCGGCATCATGCGTCCATGAAGACCGGGTAGAGCGAGGCCAGCAGCAGGATGGCCATCACCACATTGAAGGCGCGGATCGCCCGGGGCGAGGTCAGGACCGGCCGCAGCGCGGTGCCGAACAGCGCCCAGACGATACAGGACACCGTCCCCAGGATCAGGCTGAGGCCGACCTGGATCGCGATGTTCCAGGGGAAGGCGGCAATCGCCGCATAGGCCGTGATGGTGCCGATCACCATCACCCAGCCCTTGGCATTGATCCACTGGAACATGGCCGCGCCCCAGAAAGTCATCGGGCCGCGGCCGGGCCCATCGTCCTTGTCGGCCGAGGGCGGCTCGGCCATGGCGATGACCGCCGCGAGATAAACCAGATAGGCGACGCCGCCATATTTGAGGATCGTCTGCAGCACCGGATAGGCGATGAAGACGGCCCCTAACCCGACGCCGACCGCGCCCACCATGAAGGCGAAACCGACCGTGATGCCGGCGATGTGGGGCACCGTGCGGCGGAAGCCGTAAGTCAGCCCCGACGACAGCAGCATGATGTTGTTGGGGCCCGGGGTGAAGAACATCACGACCGCAAACACGACAAAGGCGAACAGCAGCGAGCTCGACATGGTGCCCTCACGCGACTTTCGGCAGAGCTTTTGGGCGCTTCGACAGCAGCATCACGGCGATGCCGCCGATCACCGTGACCATGCCGGCGAGCCGCAGCGGCTCAAATGTCTCGCCGAACACGATGCTGGAGGCGGCGGAGCCGACGAACGGCACCAGCAGCGCGAACGGCACCACCTGCGCCGCCGGGTAATCCCGGAGCAGCCGGCCCCACAGCCAGTAGGCGATACTGGTCGAGATGCCGCCGAGGCAGAGCACGCAAGCGAGCCCGGCCAGCGACATGTGGCTCAGCGCCTGCCAGGTCGGCTGCGGCCCGTTGCTGATCAAGGTCAGCACCGCCAGCGGCACCGCGGCCGACAGGCACAGCCAGGCGAACAGATCGAACATCGGCGCGGCGTGCGCCTGCCGCAGCAGGAGATTGCCGATCGCGAAGCTGACCGGACAGATCATCAGAATGGCGAACGCGGCGACGCTGAAGTCGTACCCGACCGTGCCGCAGATCATCAACAGGCCGAGCGCGGCGATCGCGACGCCGATCACCTGTGGCCGCGTCGGCATCTCGCCGAAGGCGATCGCCGCGAACGCGATGGTGAACAGCGCCTGGCTCTGCACCACCACGCTGGAAAGCCCGACCGGGACGCCATGCGCGATCGCAAAGGCCTGCGCGAGGAACTGGCCGAGGAACAGCGTGGAGCTGATCGCGATCAATAGCGGCCAGGGGACATCAGGCTTGCGCAGGAACAGGCACGGCAACGCGGCGATGGCGAAGCGCAGCGTCGTCATGAGCTCCGGCGAGAACTCATTGAGCGCGATCCTGCTTGCGACGAACGCAAGCCCCCAGATCACCGCAACCATGACGGCGATGCCAACATCGGCCGGCTTCATTGTTCTTCTTTTACTTCCGTTTCGGTCGGGATCTAGATCTGGTCGTCCGGCTTCGGTTTGCGCAGCAGATAGGTGCCGTGCAGCGGCGCATGGTAGTCGGCAGCGACCATCGTGAAGCCGGTCTCGGTCAGCATGCGCTCCATCACCCAGCCGAAGGTCGAGTATTCGTCGCGCATATGGGTCATCACGCTTTCGCGCTCGAAGTCGTGGTTCTTGATCGAGAAATCGGCCCAGCCCTCGACATCGCGATCGACGCCGTCGGGCATGCTGACGAACACCATGTCGCGCAGATAGAAATTCGCGCCGGGCTTCAGCGCATTGAAGATCCGCGACAGCGCCACCGCTTTCCAGAAGTCCGGCAAATGATGCAGCGTGAATTCGCTGACGATGAGATCGTAGGAATTCGGCTGATAGGCAAAGGACAAGAGCCCGGCCGGCTGGGTCCGGATCTTCGCTTTGCGGTCGCGCGCGTAGATTTCGGCAAGCCCGATCATCGCCGGCGAGATGTCGATGGCGTCGACCTCGGCGCCGATCAGCGCCGCCTCGGTCGCCAGCACGCCGTTGCCGCAGCCGATATCGGCGATCCGCCAGCCCGGCTTGACGCCGAGCATGGTCAGCGCCTGGCGGGCGCGGACATCGCTGTCCTCGCTGACGTCATAGATCGAGGCAACCGCGGTATCGAGACCGACCTGCCGCCGTTGCGTGTAGTACCAGTCGCGCGCCAACATGCTTCACATCCCTTCCGGCCCACGCGTGATCGCGGCCACCCCGGTTCGTGACACCTCGACCAGGCCCAAGGGGCGCATCAGGTCGATGAACTGACTGATCTTGGACGAATTGCCCGTGATCTCGAAGACGAAGCTCTCGGTCGTGGCATCGATCACCCGGGCACGGAACGCATCCGCCAGCCGCAGCGCCTCGACGCGGTGATCGCCACCGCCCCGCACCTTGACCATCGCGAGCTCGCGCTCGATCGAGCTGCCGGTCAGCGTCATGTCGACGACGCGGTAGACCGGGATCATGCGGTCGAGCTGATGCTTGATCTGCTGGATCACCATCGGCGTACCCGTGGTGACGATCGTGATCCGCGAGAGATGTTTCTGGCTCTCGGTCTCCGAGACGGTGAGACTTTCGATGTTGTAGCCGCGGCCGGAGAACAGGCCGATCACGCGCGCGAGCACGCCGGGCTCGTTCTGCACGAGCACGGACAGGGTGTGCGTCTCGTTCGGATCATGACGCTCTTCGAGGAAGTAGGCGGATGCGGGCTGGTTCATGGTCGTCCCCTTACATTCTGTTCACGCCACCGCCCGCTGGGCGGCCGGCGCAGCATCCGTCCCGATCCAGGTCCGGAACAGATCGAAATCGATATTGCCGCCGCTCAGGATCAGGCCGACCCGCTTGCCGGCGAGCCTGGTCTTTTCCTGCAGCGCGGCCGCGAGCGCCGCAGCGCCCGCGCCCTCGGCGAGATTGTGGGTGTCAGTCCAGTAGGCGCGGATCGCCTGCCCGACCTCGTCGTCGGTGACCTGCACGATGCGCGACGCGCCCTTCTGGATCAGCGCGAACGCGTCCGCATCCGGAATCCGCGTCGCCATGCCGTCGGCCAGGGTGTTGCTGGTCTCGGTGGTCACGATCTTTCCGGCCGCAAACGACAGCGCGTAGGACGGCGCCTCGGTCGACTGCACGCCGACGATCTCGGTCTTCAGCCCGAGCAGGTCGCGCGCCATGATGCAGCCGGAGATCCCGGAACCCTGCCCGATCGGCACATAGAGGATGTCGAGGTCGGGCGCTGACCGGAACAGCTCGAGCGCGTAGGTCGCAACGCCCAGCACCAGGTCCGGGTGGAACGACGGCACCATGTGCAGGCCGGCGAACTGCGCGCGGCGCTCGGCCTCTTCGCGCGCCGCCTGAAAGTCCTCGCCGTGCTCGACGAGCTCGGCGCCGAACGCATGCATGGCGCGGTTCTTCTCGACCGAATTGCCACGCGGCACGTAGATCACCGCTGGCACCCCGTGACGCCCCGCGGCAAACGCCAGGCTTTGGCCGTGATTGCCGCGCGTCGCCGAGATGATGCCGGGCACATCGGGCCGCTCGCGCTTCAGCCGCTCGAGATAGACCAGGCCGCCGCGCACCTTGAAGGCGCCGGTCGGCGTGTGGTTCTCATGCTTGACCACGACCTCGGTACCGAGCCGCTCGGCCAGCAACGGCCAGGCATAGGCCGGCGTCGCCGGCACCGCGGCGCCGACGATCCTGTGCGCGCGCTCGAGCTCGCTCAAGTCGAACATGGTAGCCCCGCTTGCGGTCTGCTCCCTCGCCCCGCTTGCGGGGCCGAGACGAGCTTCGCTCGCTCTGAGAGGATTGAGGTGAGGGGGACTCTCCGCGGACACGGAGAGAGTTGGATTCGCGGGGACTCCCCCTCACCCGGATTGTGCTCACGCGCAATCCGACCTCTCCCCGCAAGCGGGGCGAGGTGAAGAGAGAGTGCCTGCCGCGGATTCGACATCACACCAGCGCCTTGCCGCCGGAGAAGGCCTTCGCGGTGGCCTCGTCGGTCGCTTCTTCCGGCAGCAGCATCTCGTTGTGCGCCTTGCCCGACGGGATCATCGGGAAGCAATTCTCCAGCGCCGCGACGCGGCAGTCGAACAGCACCGGGCGCTTGATCGAGATCATCTCCTTGATCGCGCCGTCGAGATCGGACGGCTTGGTCGCCTGCAGGCCGACGCAGCCATAGGCGTCGGCGAGCTTGACGAAGTCCGGCAGCGCCTCGGAGTACGAATGCGACAGGCGGTTGCCGTGCAGCAGCTGCTGCCACTGCCGCACCATGCCCATGTATTGGTTGTTCAGGATGAAGATCTTGATCGGCAGCTCGAACTGAACCGCCGTCGACATTTCCTGGATCGTCATCTGCACCGAGGCGTCGCCGGCGATGTCGATCACCAGGCTGTCCGGATGCGCCACCTGCACGCCGACCGCGGCCGGCAGGCCGTAGCCCATGGTGCCGAGACCGCCTGATGTCATCCAGCGGTGCGGCTCCTCGAAGCCGAAGAACTGCGCGGCCCACATCTGGTGCTGACCGACTTCGGTCGTGATGTAGGTGTCCTTGCCGCGGGTCAGCTCGAACAGGCGCTGGATCGCATATTGCGGCAGGATGATATCGTTGTTCTTGCGGTAGGACAGCGAGTTGCGCGCGCGCCATTGCGCGATCTGCTGCCACCACGCCTTGATGTCGGGCTTCTTCGCTTCCGCCTTGAACACCTGCAAGAGGTCGCCGAGCACGTTGCCGGCGTCGCCGATGATCGGCACGTCGACGCGGATGTTCTTGTTGATCGAGGACGGGTCGATGTCGATGTGGATCTTCTTCGAGCCCGGCGAGAACGCATCGACGCGGCCGGTGATGCGGTCGTCGAAACGCGCGCCGACGCACAGCATGACGTCGCAATCATGCATCGTCATGTTGGCCTCGTAGGTGCCGTGCATGCCCAGCATGCCGAGCCAGTTCGGCCCCGACGCCGGATAGGCGCCCAGCCCCATCAGGGTCGAGGTGATCGGGAAGCCGGTCGCCTCCACCAGCTGGCGCAGCAGCTTGGACGCCTCCGGACCCGAATTGATCACGCCGCCGCCGGAATAGATCACGGGACGTTTGGCGTTGGCGAGCATCGCCACCGCCTTGCGTATCTGGGTCGCATCGCCCTTCACGCGCGGCGTATAGGAGATGTGCACGTCGGACTTGCGCGGCGGATGATAGGTGCCGGTCGCGAACTGCACGTCCTTCGGCACGTCGACCAGCACCGGACCGGGCCGGCCGGTGGTGGCGACATAGAAGGCCTCGTGCAGCACCCTGGCGAGGTCGTTGACGTCGCGCACCAGCCAGTTGTGCTTGGTGGCGGGCCGCGTGATGCCGACGGTGTCGCATTCCTGGAAGGCGTCGTTGCCGATCAGGTGGGTCGGCACCTGGCCGGTGATGCAGACCAGCGGGATCGAGTCCATCAGCGCATCGGTCAGCGGCGTCACCATGTTGGTAGCGCCGGGGCCTGAGGTCACCAGCACCACGCCGGGCTTGCCGGTCGAGCGGGCATAGCCTTCCGCGGCATGGCCGGCGCCCTGCTCGTGGCGGACCAGGATATGCTCGACCTCGCTCTGCTGGAAAATCTCGTCGTAGATCGGAAGCACCGCACCGCCGGGATAGCCGAAGACATGCTGCACGCCGTGATCGATGAGCGCGCGCACGATCATCGCGGCGCCGGTCATCTGATTGGGATCGTGGCTCTTGTCGGTCATGGTTCGCTCCGGATGCGCTTGTTTTTGCGCGGCTTTTGTCGGTTCTGGTCAGTTCGGCTTCGGGCAATAAAAAGGGGCCCCAGAGGCCCCATGCACACCGCCCGAATTTGGATGGCAGCTAGCCATCCCCGGCGGTGTGCCTGGGTACGACGGCGATAAGGAGTTTGGTAATAATGTTGCGCACGAGACGACCCAGTCTTCCCAAAGGTTGCGCGAACATAGCGGCCAAAGCCTGAATGTCAAGGCAAGGCAAGCACTTTCGCGATTTCCGTACTCTACCGGGGTTCCGCTCGTTCGGCGAGTGTTTTTGCGCCGGCGAACGCGCATGGCTGACGGGCGTGCGGCGGCAAGGGCATCCGTAGCCCGGATGGAGCAGAGCGAAATCCGGGGCTTCACCCGGCGGGGAGTCCATCCCGGATTACGCTCCGCTTCATCCGGGCTACGGAATTCGGTTCGTAAGCCACTCCGTCGCCGCGTCCGGCGCCACCCATTCGAATTCCGGAAGCTGGTGCCGAAACCAGGTGAACTGGCGCTTGGCGTAATGGCGGGTGTCGGCGCGGCCGATCTCGGCGGCCTCCTCCCGGCTGATCTCCCCCTTGAGGTGCCGGATCAGCACCGGCACGCCATGGGCCTTCATCGCCGGCAACAGCGGATCGAGCCGGCGCGCGGCCAGCGCCGCAACCTCGTCGAGCGCGCCCGCGTCGAGCATCGCGCCGAACCGGGCGTCGATCCGCGCATAGAGTTTCTCCCGGTCAGGCGCGAGAAACAGCGCGTGGAATTCGCCCTGCGGCAGCAGCGGCGGCAGGCCGTCACGATGCCAGTCCGGCAGCGGGCGGCCAGTGGCCTCGACGACCTCGAGCGCGCGCGCGATCCGGGTGCGGTCGCGCGGCTTCAGCCGCTCGGCCGACACCGGATCGCGTGTTGCTAGCTCGGCATGCAGCGCCTCGACGCCGTGCTGCTCCAGCCTTGCGCGGACACCATCGCGCACATCGGCGGGGATCGGCGGCACCGCCGACAGGCCGCGCGTCAGCGCCTTGAAATAGAGGCCCGAGCCGCCGATGAAGATCGGCAGCCGCCCCTGCGCGCGCGCTTCGCCGAGCACCCTCGCCGCGTCAGTCACCCAGGCACCGGCGGAAAAATTCACGCCGGCGTCGACATGGCCGTAGAGCCGGTGCGGAACCAGCGCCTCTTCGCTTACGGTCGGCCGCGCCGTGATGATCCGGAGGTCGCGATAGACCTGCATGGAATCGGTGTTGATCACGACCCCGCCGGTCCGCTGCGCAAGCGCGAGCGCCAGGGCCGACTTGCCGCTGGCGGTCGGCCCTGCGATAAGCACTGCCTTGTCCAACAATCCCGAATGCGCCCGCATGTCCCTCGTTGCCACGCTGATCTGCAATCCTGCAAGCCCCGCCCTCGACTCCACCATCGTCGACGGTGCGCGGGCCGTGCTGCCCTCACCCGGCCCGGCGCAGTGGCTGTTCAACGAAGTCGCCGTCGACATTCCGTTCGAGCGCGAGAACGCCAGCCGGGACGACATCAAGGCGATCGAGCTGCAGCTGCGCCAGGCCCGCGGCGACCTGCCGATCGACATCGTCGTGCAGCCTCGGATCGGCCGGCGCAAGAAGCTTTTTCTGGCCGACATGGATTCGACCATGATCGGGCAGGAATGCATCGACGAGCTCGCCGACTTCGCCGGGCTGAAGGCCCATGTCGCGGGTATCACCGAGCGCGCGATGCGCGGCGAGATCGAGTTCGAATCGGCGCTGCGCGAGCGCGTGGCGCTGCTCAAGGGCCTGCCGGTCAGCATCGTCGACGTGGTGCTCGACAAGCGCATCACGCTGACGCCGGGCGGCCGCGAGCTGGTCATGACCATGCGCGCGCAGGGCGCCTATACCTGCCTGATCTCAGGCGGCTTCACCCTGTTCACCAAGGTGGTCGCCGAGAAGGTCGGCTTCCAGGAGAACCGCGCCAACCAGCTGCAGGTCGAGAACGGCGAGCTGACCGGCGAAGTGATCGAGCCGATCCTCGGCCGCGCCACCAAGCTCGCCACCCTGATCGAGCTGACTGAGTCCTTCGACCTCGACGATATCGACACACTGGTGGTGGGCGACGGCGCCAACGATCTCGGCATGATCCAGGCCGCCGGCCTCGGGGTCGCCTATCACGCCAAGCCGGCGGTCGCAGCCGCAGCCGCGGTCCGGATCGATCACGGCGATCTCACCGCGCTGCTGTACGCGCAGGGTTATCGGCGGGATGAGTTCGTCGAGGGGTAGGTTGTGGTGTCGTCCCGGCCTAGTGCGCAATTGCGCACGGGAGCCGGGACCCATAACCACCGATGCCGGTTACCTAGAAAAGCCGTTGCCACTTCCTCAATAAGAACGGTCTCGGCGTACTGGATCGCCCGGTCAAGCCGGGCGATGACAGTGAGGGTGAGGCGTCAGCGTGCTGCTACTGCACGCCGAGCGCCACAAACCGCAGTTCGCCGTCGCCGTTGGAGACCAGCAGCAGCACGGACTTCTTGCCGTCCTTCTTCAACTGGTCGACGCGCTTCTTGATGTCGGCGGCGCTGGACACCGCCTCCTGCGCCACCTCGACGATGACGTCGCCGGCCGACAGCCGCTTCTCGGCGGCATCGGAGGCGTTGTCGACGCCGGTGACGACGACGCCCTTCACGCTGTCCTTGATCTTGTACTTGGTGCGCAGATCCTTGCTCAGCGACGCCAGGTCAAGACCGAGTGCCTTCTGGGTCACCGGCTTCTCGGCGGTGTCGTCCTTGGGCTTGGCGTTGGCCTGCTGAACCTTCTCGTTGTCCTCGAGCCGGCCGAGCGTGACCTTGCGGGTCTCCTCATTGCCCTTACGGATGATGACGACGTCGACTTCCTTGCCGACCGCGGTGTCGGCGACGATGCGCGACAGATCCTTGGGGTCCTTGACGTCCTTGCCGTCGAACTTGACGACGACGTCGCCCGGCTCGATGCCGGCCGGCTTGGCCGGGCCCTTGTCGTCGACGCCGGCAACCAGCGCACCGCGCGCCGGCTTGATGTTGAGGCTGTCGGCGATCTCGTCGGTGACCTGCTGGATACGCACGCCGAGCCAGCCGCGGCGCAGCTCGCCGAACTTCTGCAACTGGTCGACGACGCCGGCCACGGTCTTCGACGGCACTGCGAAACCGAGGCCGATCGAGCCGCCGGTCGGGGAAATGATCAGCGTGTTGACGCCGATCACCTCGCCATCGAGGTTGAATAGCGGACCGCCCGAATTGCCGCGATTGATGGCGGCGTCGGTCTGGATGTAGCTGTCATACGGGCCCTGGCTGATGTCGCGGTTCTTGGCCGAGACGATGCCCGCGGTCACCGTGCCGCCGAGGCTGAACGGGTTGCCGATCGCGACCACCCAGTCGCCGAGGCGGATCTTGTCGCTGTCGCCGAACTTGACCGCGGTGAGCGGCTTCGGCGGCTTGAATTTCAGGACCGCGAGGTCGGTCTTCTTGTCGACGCCAACCACCTCGGCCTTGATCTTGGTGCCGTCGTTGAGGATGACGTTGATCTCATCGGCGTCGGCGATGACGTGGTTGTTGGTGACGACGATACCGGCGGTGTCGACGATGAAGCCCGAGCCGAGCGAGTTGGTCTTGCGCGGCTGGAACTCGCCGCCCTTCTCACCACCCTTGCCGCCCGGCCCGCGGCGGTTCTTGAAGAAGTCGTCGAAGAATTCCTCGAACGGCGAGCCCGGCGGCAGCTGCGGCATCGTCCGGTCCTTGGCCTCGATCGTCTGCGAGGTCGAGATGTTGACGACGGCGTCGATCACCTTCTCGGCGATGTCGGCGATGCCCTCGGGACCGCGTGCGAACGCCGGCACGGAGCCCAGCATGCTCGCAGCACCGATCGAGATCGCGGCCCCCATCATGCGGAGGCGACGGCTCAGGGCTGGTCTGGCAGCGATCATGTCGGAATTTCTCCAGGCAAACGGGTTCAAATTAGCTGGTCGCAAGTGTGCGCCCGTGGTCGCAGGTGTGCGCCCGTGGTCAGAGAGTGCGCCCGAACGGGCATTTGGCGCAAGCATCTCACCCGGGCATTTCGGCGAAAAACCGGCTGGGGAAGGCTCACGATTGTGTTCAGTCCGGCGCGATCTGCGCGATGGAACAGGCAAGGCTCAGCGCCGCACCAGCCAGATCATGATCAGCCCCGCGACCGCCGAACCGATGCCGACGATGCGCAGGATGTTGTCGGGCGTGGCCAGCGCGCTCTTCATCGCCCGGCGCATCCAGGCGGGGCTCGCCGCGAACAGGATGCCTTCGAGCACGAACAGGATTCCCAGACCGATGAGGAAGTCGCCGAACGCTATTGACCTCATCGGATGGCAACCTCCCGCTCGATGATTGTTGTTCTTCAAGTGGCGGCGGCGCGTTGTCCGCGCCGCCGCCGTGTCGTGAATTTACTGTTTCGGCGCAGCCGCCGCCTCAGCCGGCTTGCCGCTGGCACTGCCGAAGTATTTGAAGAATTCGGAGTCCGGCCGCAACAGGAAACGCGTGTCGCTGGACTTGAGGCCGTTCTCATAGGCCGTCATCGAGCGGTAGAACGCGAAGAAGTCCTTGTCCTTGCCATAGGCCTCGGCGAACAGGCGGTTGCGCTCGGCATCGCCCGCACCGCGGGTCTGATCCGCGGCGGAGTTCGCCTCGGCGACGATCACGGTCGCCTCGCGGTCGGCCCTGGAGCGGATCTCCTGCGCCTTCTGGTCGCCCTGCGCACGGAACTCGGCCGCCTCGCGCTGACGTTCGGTCTTCATCCGGTCGTAGACCGCCTGGCTGTTCTGCTCCGGCAGGTCGGCGCGGCGGATTCGGACATCGACGACCTCGATGCCGTAGCCGTCGGCTTCCTTGTCGAGCTGTTCGCGAATCCGCGACATCAGCTTCTCGCGCTCGTCACGCACCACCGTGATGAAGCTGACCTCGCCGAGCACGCGGCGCAGCGCCGCGTTGAGCAGCGTGGTCAGCTGCAGGTTGGCGGCCTGGATCGAGCCGACGCTGGTGTAATAGCGCAGCGCATTCTTGATGCGGTAGCGCGCGAAGGCATCGACCACGAGCCGCTTCTGGTCGGAAGCGATCACTTCCTGCGACGGGTTTTCCAGATCGAGGATGCGCTTGTCGACATTGATCACCGAATTCCACGGCGCCTTGAAGTGCAGGCCGGGCTCGGTGACGATGTCGACCGGCTCGCCGAACCGCAGCACGATGGTCTGCTCGGTCTGCTGCACGGTGAACACCGAGCTGTAGCCGACGGCGAGAACGATGAAGAGAACGATCAGGGCCAGAATGCCGGTGACAGGGGACCTCATCGGGTGGCTCCCTGCTGCTGGCCGGTGGTGGCCGGCGCTGCCGTCGGCGGACGCCGCGGCGTCAATTCGCCGAGCGGAAGGTAGGGCACGATGTTCTGGCCCTGGCCGTCGAAAACGAGCTTCTCGGAGCCGCCGAGCACCTTTTCCATGGTCTCCAGATAGATGCGCTCGCGCGTCACGTCGGGTGCCTTCTTGTACTCTTCATAGACTTTGAGGAAGCGTGCGCTCTGGCCCCTGGCCTCGGCGACCGCCTGCTCCTTGTAGCCTTCGGCGGCCTGCTGGATCTGCGCGGCACGCCCGCGTGCTCCCGGCACGATGCTGTTGGCGTAGGTCTGCGCCTCGTTCTGCTTGCGCTCGAGGTCGGCGCGCGCCGCCTGCACGTCGCGGAATGCGTCGATCACCTGCGCCGGCGGATCGACCTTCTGCATCTGCACCTGGGCGATCTGGATGCCCGCATTGTAGGCGTCGAGCGTCTTCTGCATCAGTTCCTGGACGTCCTGCTCGGTGACGTTGCGCGCCCCGGTCAGGATGGGCTGGATCTGCGAGCGGCCGATCACCTCGCGCATCGCGCTTTCGGCAACCGCCTTCACGGTGCCCTCGGGATTCTGGATGTTGAACAGATAGGCGCCGGCCCCGCCCGGCTTGATGCGCCACAACACGGTGAAGTCGACGTCGACGATGTTTTCGTCGCCGGTCAGCATCAGGCTCTCTTCCGGCACGTCGCGCATCGAGCGGCCGCGCCGCGCGGGATCGTCGATCAGGGTCATGCCGATCGAGATCGTGTTCACGCGCAGCGCCTTCGGCAGCAGCACCGTCTCGATCGGATATGGCAGGTGATAGCGCAGGCCGGGCTGCGCGTCGCGGTCATACTTGCCGAAGCGCAAAACGACGCCGAGCTCCTCGGACTGGACGCGGAAGATTCCGGTCGCAAACCAGATCGCCAAGGCGGCGACCAGCACCAGCGCGATGCCCATGCCGCTGAAATGCCCGCCGGGCAGCCACTGCTGCAGCCGGTCCTGGCCGCGCCGCAGCAGATCCTCAAGATCCGGCGGCCTTGGCCCGGCCGACTGCGGACCGGTGCCCCATGGTCCTTTCGGACCCGAGCCCCATGGCCCCCCCGCCTTGATTTTTCCACGGCATCAAACATCTCCTCGGCAAGTCCGGACGGGACGCCCGGGCTCGAATGTCCGGCCCGGTTATAGGGGACCGCCAGGGCCCTTACAACGCAAGCTTCCTGAGCGGACGAGCTATGCGCCGGGCCATAATTGTCAATGCAAACATTGGTTAACGTTGGCCGCGCCGACGATATGTCACATAGGAGAAGTCGACGCTGTCGTCCGGACCTGCCGGATTTCGCACGCGCGCGACCTCCTCCCATTCCTTCGCATCGATGTTTTCGAACCGCGTATCGCCGTCCGGCCGGGCGTGGACCTCGGTGACCTCAAGGCGATCGGCGATGCCCATCCACTGCGCGTAGATCTCGGCGCCACCGATGATTGCAATTTCAGTGGCGAAACGCCGCAGCGCGTCACCAAGCGCAATTGCGCGGGCGTTTTCGAACGACGTCGTGACGACAGCTCCGCGCGCGCGGTAGCTCGGATCGCGCGTCACCACGATGTTGGTGCGCCCCGGCAGCGGCCGGCGCAGGGACTCAAACGTCTTGCGCCCCATCACGATGGGCTTGTTCAGCGTCATCGCCTTGAGGCGCTGCTGATCGGATTTCAGCCGCCACGGAATTGCGTTGCCGCTCCCGATCACGCCGTTCTCGGCGACCGCAACGAGGAGCACGATCTCCATCAGCGCGTTCCTTCCGCGAGTGCCGACAGCGCCTCGCCGGAGACGCGGCAAACCGTCCATTCGTCCATCATCTCGGCGCCCAGCGATTTGTAGAATGCGATCGATGGCGCGTTCCAGTCGAGCACCGCCCATTGCAGACGCGACCAGCCATTGGCGAGGCAGTGCTTCGCCAGATGCACCAGCAGCGCCTTCCCAATCCCCTTGCCGCGCAGCGCCGGGCGCACGAAGAGGTCTTCGAGGTAGATGCCGTGACGGCCGGCGAACGTCGAGAAGTTGACGAACCAGACCGCGAAGCCGGCCGGCTCGCCGTTCCATTCCGCGATGTCGCAAAACAGCCGCGGGCTTTCGCCGAACAGCGCTTCGGCGATATCGGCCTCGCTGGCATGGACCTCGTGCAACAGCTTTTCGTAGTCGGCGAGTTCACGGACCAGCGAGAACACCAGTCCGGCCTCATCGGGCCGCGCGCGGCGGATGGTCAGCGACATCAGACCGCGACTTCGGCCTTGATATGCGGATGCGGGTCATAGCCTTCGAGTTTGAAATCCTCGTAGCGGAACGCGAAGATGTCCTTCACGTCGGGATTGATCGCCATCGTCGGCAACGGCCGCGTCGGCCGCGTCAGTTGCAGCCGCGCCTGCTCGAGATGGTTCGAATAGAGATGCGCGTCGCCGAGCGAGTGCACGAAATCGCCGGGCTTGAGGCCAGTCACCTGCGCAACCATCATGGTCAAGAGCGCGTAGGAGGCGATGTTGAATGGCACGCCGAGGAAGACGTCGCCGGAGCGCTGATAGAGCTGGCAGGACAATTTGCCGTTCGCGACATAGAACTGGAACAGGCAGTGGCACGGCGGCAGCGCCATCTTGTCGACTTCGGCCGGATTCCAGGCGCTGACGATCAGCCGCCGCGAGTCCGGATTGCGCTTGATCATCTCGATCACGTTCGAAATCTGGTCGATGCTACGGCCATCGGGCGCGGGCCAGGATCGCCACTGCGAGCCGTAGACCGGGCCGAGATCGCCATTGGCGTCGGCCCATTCGTCCCAGATCGTGACGCCGTTGTCGTTGAGATATTTGATGTTGGTGTCGCCGGCGAGGAACCAGAGCAGCTCGTGCACGATCGCCTTCAGCGGCAGCCGCTTGGTGGTCAGCATCGGGAAGCCAGCCGAGAGGTTGAAGCGCATCTGGTGGCCGAAGATCGACAGCGTGCCGGTGCCGGTGCGGTCGTGCTTCTCGGCGCCGTCGGCGAGGATGCGTTCGAGCAGGTCGTGATACTGGTTCATGACTGGTTCTTGGCGGTCTTTTCGGAGCTTCGAGAGAACGGCGAATGTAGCGGCCAGGGCCGCCGGTCGACACGCCGATTCGGCTGAACGGACCGATTATACCCTGAAAAATGAACACTCCCCCGGCAAACAACAAGGGCGGAACTCGCGTTCCGCCCTCTCCAGCCCTTGCTCTATCCGCTTGATCGCGCTGGATTAACTTGCCGGCTTGAGCACCGGCGTCCATTTCGCGATCTCGTTCTTCACGAGGGTCGCCAGCGCCTCCGGCGTCCGGCTGGCGGGCGCCGGGATCACGCTGCCGAGTTCGAGCAGGCGCTTGCGGACGTTGTCATCGTCGAGCGCCTTGATCGCCGCCGCGTTCAGCATCGCGATGATCGCGGGCGAGGTTCCCTTCGGCGCGAACACCGCGTTCCAGGCCTGAGCCTGGAAGGCCGGCAGGCCGGCTTCGGTCGTGGTCGGCACCTCGGGCAGCGACGGGTTGCGCTCGGGGGTCGCGACCGCATAGGCCTTGATGGTGCCGGCCTTGATCTGCGGCACCGCATTGACGATCTGGTCGCACATGTAATCGACCTGGCCGGCGACCAGCGCATTCATGGCCGGGCCGGTGCCGTTGAAGGGCACGCCGACCGGCTTGACGTCGAGGATGGAGTTCAACAGCTCGCAGGAGGCGTGCGAGACCGAACCGATGCCGGCATGGGCTGCGTTGACCTTCTCGGCATTGGCCTTCACGTAGGCGACAAATTCCTTCAGGTCCTTCGGCGGAAAATCCTTGCGGGCCAGGATCAGGATCGGCGTGCCCGCGAGCAGCGCGACGGGCTCGAAATCCTTCTCCGGATGATAGGCAAGTTTCGGATAGAGCGGCACGGATGCGGCGTGCGTGCCCATGTGCCCTGTGATCAGCGTATAGCCGTCATTGGCGGCGCGCGCGGCACGCGTCGTCGCCGTGGTGCCGCCGGCGCCGACCACGTTCTCGATCACGATGCTCTGTCCGAGCGTCTGCGCCATGTGCGCGGTGACGATGCGCGAGATGACGTCGGTCGGACCGCCGGCTGCGAACGGCACGATCATGGTGACGGTGCGGGTCGGATAGGTCTGCGCAGACGCCGGCACGGCGAATGCGCCGAGCGCGGCAAATGCCGAAAGGCATGCGCCCGCAAGCGAGCGAATGGACATCATCTCAATTCCTCCCGGGAACGTTTGACCAATAAAAATGCCGGCCAAATCGGCCGGCATTTTCATTTCATGAGACGACATCGCGAGTCGATTCGACTTCCGCCTGCGGCGCGCCGACGCAGGGTCTTAGAGAATGCTCAGCCCTCCGACTCCACGAACACCTCATCGCGCTTCGCACGCAAGGTCGGCAGCACGGCAAGCACCAGCAGACCTGCCGCAATCGCCAGCAGCACCGCGGACAGCGGCCGCGACAGGAATACGCTCCAGTCGCCGCGCGAGATCAGCAGTGCGCGACGCAGGTTCTCTTCCATCAGCGGGCCCAGCACCAAGCCGAGCAGCAGCGGCGCCGGCTCGAAATCGTGCTTGATCAGCCAGTAGCCGACGAGGCCGAACACGCCTGCGAGCACGACATCGACCGGCGCGTTGTTCACCGAGTAGATGCCGATCGCACAGAACACCACGATCGAGGGGAACATCAACCGGTAAGGCACGCGCAGCAGACGGACCCAGATGCCGACCAGCGGCAGGTTGATGATGATCAGCATCAGGTTGCCGATCCACATCGAGGCGATCATGCCCCAGACCAGATCGGGCTGCTTCTGCATCACCTGCGGACCCGGCACGATGCCATGAATGGTCATCGCGCCGACCATCAGCGCCATCACCGCATTCGGCGGGATGCCGAGCGTGAGCAGCGGGATGAACGAGGTCTGCGCCGCGGCGTTGTTGGCGCTTTCCGGCGCCGCCACACCTTCGATCGCGCCGCGGCCGAACCGCTTCGGATCCTTCGCCAGCTTCTTCTCGAGCGTGTACGCCGCGAACGACGCGATCACGGCGCCGCCGCCCGGCAGAATGCCGAGGATCGAGCCGAGCACGGTGCCGCGCAGGATCGCCGGCGTGGAATCCACCAGGTCCTTCCTGGTCGGCATCAGGCCGGTGATCTTCTGCTGCACCAGATTGCGGTCCATCTCCGCACCGTGGTCGAGGTTGCGAATGATCTCGGCGAAGCCGAACACGCCCATCGCCACGGTGGCAAAGCCGAGGCCGTCGGCCAGCTCGGGGATGTTGAAGGCCATGCGCGAGGCGCCGGTCTCGATGTCGGAGCCGACCATCGACAGCAACAGGCCGAACACGATCATCGCGATCGCCTTCAGCACCGAGCCCTTGGCGAGCACCACCGCGAAGATCAGGCCAAGCACCATCAGCGAGAAATATTCGGCCGGGCCGAACGCCAGCGCGAGCTTGGTCAGCGGCGCGCCGAGCACGGCGATCAGCACGGTCGCGACGCAGCCGGCGAAGAACGAGCCGATCGCGGCGATCGCGAGCGCCGGACCGGCACGGCCCTGCTTGGCCATCTGGTGGCCGTCGAGCGCGGTCACCACGGAGGTCGCCTCACCCGGAATATTGACCAGGATCGAGGTGGTCGATCCGCCGTATTGCGCACCGTAATAGATGCCGGCGAGCATGATCAACGCACCGACCGGCGGCAGGCCGAAGGTGATCGGCAGCAGCATGGCGACGGTGGCGATGGTGCCGATGCCCGGCAGCACGCCGACCAGCGTGCCGACCAGCGCACCGATCAGGCACATCAGAAGGTTGATCGGCGAGAATGCAACCACGAAGCCGTGGGCGAGATTGGCAAACAGTTCCATCACGCCCTCACTGGATCAGGAAACGCGGGAACATCGGCATCGGAAGTCCCAGCACATAAGGAAACAACAGCGCGCAGCCGAGCGTCAGGCAGGCACCGACGATGATGGCTTCGAGCCACCTCGTCTCATGCGAGCCGAGCGCCGCGATCAGGAAGGCGGCAAAGGCGGAGACGACGAGGCCGAGCGGACGGATCGCGACTGCGAAGAACACGATCGCCGCCGATACGAACAGCGGGCCGCGCCAGGAATACGCCGCGATGTGCGGTCCGTCCTTCAGAATTCCCACCAGCGCGACGGCGCCGCCGAGCAACAGCAGCAGCACGGCGAACATGCGCGGCGCGGTTCCGGCGCCGAACGAAAATCCGTGCATGCCCTGCAAATCGCTGGAGGCCCACAAGGCAAACAGCGCAACCGCCATCATGGCGAGCCCGCCGACAAAGTCCTGCGGGCCGCGCACCCATTTCGGCAAGATCGATTTGACCGGCGCCTCGCTCGGCGTATCGCTCATGACTTCGCTTCCCCCCCGTCAGGGCTGTCCCGCCCGTATTGATCGAATGGCTTGGCTTGTGGTGCGTTGACCAAAAGCCTTGCTAGCGATTTTCGTCAGACAACGCCAGCGAAACCCAAGAGACCTCCGGCAAGCAACATCCACAAAGGATTAATCCGCGTCGCAAAAGCAAGCGCAGCTGCGACAATGGTGATCAGGACCGCGATCCAACTTTGGTCTGATGTCTGCACCACGATCAGGCCTGAGGCGGCCATCAGGCCGATCGACAGCGGAACCAGTGCCGCCTGGATGATCGCCGGCCAGCGCGCGTCGCGCGAACGATCGAGGAAACGGCTGACATAATAGGCAAGCAGCGCGGTCGGTCCGCACATCGCAACCGTCGCAGCCAATGCTCCGGCAACGCCTGCGACAGAATAGCCTATCAGCGTCACAATCAGCACGTTCGGTCCCGGCGAGAGCTGCGAGATCGCGAATACGTCGGCGAACTGCTTGTCGGTCAGCCAGTGATGCACGTCGACGGCAGCGCGGTGCATTTCCGGGATCGCCGAATTGGCGCCGCCGACCGCAAACAGCGACATCAGGCCGAAGGTCCAGAGCAGCGCCGCGATCGGGTTGGACTCCGAGTTCATGCCTTCACCATGCGGCGGGTCAGGATCGTGATCGCGAGGCTGAACGGGATCGCCACCAGCAGCACGATCTGCAGCGGCCATCGGATCAGTCCGATCGCGACGAAAACCGCGGCCAGAATGACGAGGCCTGTGACATCACGCCGCTTCAGGAGCGGCAGCATCATCTTGAGGACGACGGCGAACAACAGCCCGACGGCGGCACAGGCCACGCCGGCGAGGGTCCGGCGCAGCACGTCGACGTCGCCGTAGCGGGCGTAGAGCGCGGCAAGGATGGTCGCGATCACCATCGGCGGGCCGACCAGCCCAGCGAAGGCCGCGAACCCGCCGGCGATGCCGCGGAAGCGCGAGCCGAACACGACCGACAGGTTGACGATGTTCGGACCTGGCAGGAAATGGCACAGCGCGAAGGTTTCGTTGAACTCCTCCGCCGTCATCCAGCGGTGTTGTTCGACGATCGCCCGCCGGGCCCAGACCAGGACCCCGCCAAAGCCAGCCAGCGACATCTTGGCAAAGGCCAGGAACAGCTCGAGCAGGCCGGGCTGGTGGGGCGGAGACGGTGCGGAGGCATCCGGCGCCGGGGCGGCTACCGGAGGGGATTCCCGGGGCATGGGCAAAATCTAGAACGGCGTCAGGACGCCGGCCAACCCAAATTGGTGTGTTTTCACAGCGGAAAGGGTCTGAATCGGCTCTGTTTTTCTATCGCTTTGCCGCTATATTGGGGGTGCCGGTTCGCCGGCTATGGAAATAAATGACCGTCGCAATAAACCATTCGGACCCGGGGGCGGTACCCGGCGCCTCCACCAAAACCCATCTGAGCCCCCTTCGGTGGCTTTTGGCGGGGGCGAAATAGGATCGACGAGGGCGTAAAGGGCGTGTTTTTTCTCGGTATGGTTCCGCCGTTATCGGGCTAATGCAATAGTTGCCAACGACAACTTTGCTCCGGTTGCTCAGGCTGCGTAACGCAGTTTGAAAGACCATCTTAAAGTCCTAGCGGGTTAAGCTCCGCTAGGCGGGGTTCGGAGGCACCTGGCAACAGAAGCCTCCACTTATTTCTCGAATGGGCGTCCGCCCCCTATTTCAGCTGCCAGCCCTGCTGATTTCCGGCTCCCGGCGAGGTAGCATGGGGCCAAAGGGGGCGAGTCGGATCATCCGGCGAGCCTCACCAGCTATTTTCGAAGCGACAGGATCACCATGGCGACCGATCACATCCGATATGACGTGCTGGCGCGCGATGCGCTGCGCGGGGTGCTGCGCCGGGTGCTGTCGGACGCGGCCGAACACGGCCTGCCGGGTGAGCACCATTTCTACATCACCTTCCTCTCGCACGGCGACGGCGTGAAGCTGTCGCCGCGTCTGCTCGCGCAATATCCGGAGGAGATGACCATCATCCTGCAGCACCAGTTCTGGGATCTGGTGGTGACCGAGGACCACTTCGAGGTCGGTCTGTCGTTCGGCGGGATTCCCGAGCGTCTCAACGTGCCGTTCGCGGCGGTGACACGTTTCCTCGATCCCTCCGCACCGTTCGACCTGCGGTTCGACGTTTCGGACGCACTGTCCGAGGAAGCTCCTCCCGCGACGGCACCGGCCGCTCCCCTCCCCGCACCGGCTGCCCGGGCGGCGGTCGAGACCGAGACGGCCGAGACCGAGCAGGAGCCCGCAAAGCCCAGCGAAGGCGCCGAGGTGGTGCGGCTGGACCGCTTCCGCAAGAAATAATCTAAACGCAGATCGATCCTCGACCTTGTAGGATGCGTGCAGGAGCGGGATGACAGGTCGTCATCCCGGATTATCTTCTGCATGAACGTGTCTTCGCGCGGCCGGCTTAGGCGTTGCCGCGGCGGAGAGCCCGGCGCCATGCTGGATCACGTGCTGATGACGCAACGGAGAGCATTCATGGCTCAATCGACGACACCATCCAACGCCGCCACCCGTAGCGAGACCGACAGCTTCGGTCCGATCGACGTCGCCGCCGATCGCTACTGGGGCGCGCAGACCGAGCGCTCGCGGCAGAATTTCAAGATTGGCCACGACCGGATGCCGATCGCGATCATTCATGCACTCGCCATCGTCAAGCTCGCGGCGGCCGAGACCAATCGCGAACTCGGCCAGCTCGATGCACGCCGCGCCGACGCCATCATCAGCGCCGCCAGGGAAGTGATCGACGGCAAGCTCGATGATCATTTTCCGCTGGTCGTGTTTCAGACCGGCTCGGGCACGCAGACCAACATGAACGTGAACGAGGTGATCGCCAACCGCGCCAACCAGATGCTCGGCGGCGAGCTCGGCGCCAAGCAGCCGATCCATCCGAATGATCACGTCAACATGAGCCAGTCGTCGAACGACTCGTTTCCGACCGCGATGCACATCGCTGCAGCGGACCGCATCATCGCCGACCTGATCCCTGCCCTCACCGAGTTGCATCAAGCGTTGCACCAGAAGCAGGAGGCGTTTGCCAAGATCGTGAAGATCGGACGCACGCACACCCAGGACGCGACACCGCTGACGCTCGGCCAGGAATTCTCCGGCTACGCTGCGCAGGTCGAGAGCGGCATCGCGCGGCTGCACACCGCCGTGAAGGAGCTGTTTCCGCTCGCGCAGGGCGGCACTGCTGTTGGCACCGGCCTCAACTCGAAGCCGGAATTCGCGAGTGCCTTCGCCAAGCATGTCGCCGCGATTACCAAGTTGCCGTTCACCAGCGCCGCAAACAAGTTCGAGGCGCTGGCTTCCAACGACGCCTATGTGCTGGTGCATGGCGCGATCAACTCGGTCGCGACCGGCCTGTTCAAGATCGCCAACGACATCCGCTTCCTCGGCTCGGGCCCGCGCTCGGGCCTCGGCGAGTTGATCCTGCCGGAGAACGAGCCGGGCTCGTCGATCATGCCGGGCAAGGTCAATCCGACCCAGTGCGAAGCCATGACCATGGTCTGCTGCCAGGTGTTCGGCAATCAGACCACGATCACCGTCGCCGGCAGCCAGGGCCATTTCGAGCTGAACGTGTACAAGCCTGTGTTGGCATATTGTATGATAAATTCCATTCAGTTGCTGTCTGACGTTGTCCGCTCATTTACTGAGCATTGCGTTGTCGGCATACGCGCCGACGAAAAGCGCATCAACGAGCTGATGCAGCGCTCGTTGATGCTGGTGACGGCGCTCGCGCCGAAGATCGGTTACGACAACGCGGCGAAGGTCGCGAAGTCGGCGCACGCGCACGGAACGACGTTGAAGGAAGAGGCTTTGCGGCTCGCATTTGTGTCCGCGGATGAATTTGATCGCCTCGTGCAGCCGGACAAAATGACACACCCCGGCTGAACGGATGGCGCGCAATGTCCGGATAATTACGGTCAGCGCGCGTGATATAATTATGGATCATAACGCCTAAAGACTAAGGCTGTTTGCCTATCAGCTCTGCGCTGGCGCATGGTACAGACGTCTAGTTTTCGCAGAGCGAAACGGATTCTTTGATGCTATCACAAGCATCAAACGGGGATTCGGGATGGGTATCGAGCCGGGCGCGCAGCGCGATCGCTCTTGCTTTCGTCACGATGCATCACCAATTCCGCTTTGGGGACGATGAGGACGACGAGCATGGGCGACGTGGTCAACTTGAAACGATTCAAGAAGCGCGGTGAGCGCGAACAAGCAGCGAAGCAGGCCGAAGCCAATCGTGCGCTATTCGGTCGCACCAAATCTGAACGAGCGCGTGACGAATTTCTCGGCGAGCGCAGCGCGCGTGCGCTCGATCAGCACCTCCTGGATCCGAAGCGTATCGACAGTGGAGACGCATCATGAAGTCTCCCGTCGTCAAGCGTTCGATCGTCGTTGCCGGTCACAAGACCAGCGTTAGCCTCGAGGAAGCCTTCTGGAACGGCATGAAGGAGATTTCCGGTCTGCGGAACATGACGCTGTCCGAATTGGTCGGAGAGATCGACAGCAACCGTCAGCAGGGCAATTTGTCCTCCGCTATCCGGCTTTTCGTGCTCGACTATTTCCGCTCGCGCGCCACTCCGGCGGTGCCGACGGATGTCAGGCCGCAGCAGGTCGACACGCGCCAGCAGGCCTGACGGCCCTCACCGACCGTCGCTGCAACAGACGGTCGTTCCGCGGCGCGGACTTCAGCATGAAGGTCAATCGCATCGTCGCGAACGTAGCCGCATCTGATATCGCGGCAGCGCAGTCGTTCTATCGGGACATCCTTGGCCTCGAGCCGCTGATGGATTTCGGTTGGGTTGCGACTTACGGCTCATCCGAAACGATGCAGGTTCAAATCAGCTTCGCTTCCGAAGGTGGCTCCGGCGCGCCGGTGCCTGATCTCTCGATCGAGGTCGACGACCTCGATGAAGCGCTGCACCGGATGCAGGCGGCCGGCATCGCGATCGAGTACGGACCGGCGGACGAGCCGTGGGGCGTGCGGCGCTTCTTCGTCCGCGATCCCTTCGGCCGGCTGATCAATATTCTCCAGCACCAATCGTGAGCCGGCCCGTCGTTTGACGCGTTTCTTCACGCGAACCGGTGCCCACTCCGCTTGAAAGCGCGTTTCTAGTTCTGCACCGCCGGTCGCGGCGGCGGATTGGCGACCTGCGGCGTCAGCGACAATGGCGGTCGCAGCGGCCTCGACCTGGCCGCGCCGGGTACCGGCTTGACCTCGATCGGCGGCGGCAACGGCGCCAGTTGCGGCTGGCTTACGACCGGCGCAGGCGGCGCAATGACGGGCGCGGCGGCGACCGGCGGGACAGCCGGCGGCCGCGGCGCAACGATCTTCGGCTTCGGCGGCACGCGGCGAGGATCGGGGCCAGGCGCCGGCAAGTTGGCGGAAGGCACTCCGGCCGAATTTGAGTTTGACCCATCAGGCGCCGGCGCGGCGGGGGGCGGAAGGGCCGCCGGGGTCGGCGGCGGCGCGGGCTCGCCGCGTTCGATCGCATCGAGCCGCTTGGTCTCCCGGTCGATCGCGCGCACCGCGAGCCACGACGACAACGCCGCAATATCGATGCTGCGCGACAATCCGTCGGGCGTGCCCACGGCGAGCAGCTGGATTTCCGGGCGGCTGTTTGCGGTGCCGACCTGCGTCGATGCCAGCGCGGCGCGCATGTCGGCCTGGTCGGCCGGAATGTCGTAGCCGCCGGACAGGATGACGTTGGCACCGCTCGCCGCGAGCGTGGTAGCGCCGACCCGGATGCGGCCGTCGCGGATGTTGAAGGGAATTTGCGCCGAAGCGACCGACAGCGGACCTGCCGCCAGCGCCGGTTCGACGATCTGCCTCAACCGCGTATCATCGGTTGCCTGCCCGGAATCGCTGGCGCGGATCGCAACGTCGAACGCACGCGGATCGAGGCCCGGAAGGTTCAGCCCATCGAGCGTCACGGCGCCGCTGCCGGACAACGCGCCGATCAGCGCCGAAGCGCTGCGGCCCTGCGTCAACAACGTCATCTGCATCGCGGCACGTCCCTTGGGCATCGCAAGACTGCGGTAGCGCAAGGCCGAAGCGTCGACGCCCGACAGCTGCACATGTGCATTCAAGGCGAGTCCATTGACGCCCTGCCGCGCATCGATGGAGGCGCTGGCCTCGCCGCCGCCGATCTTGCCCTTGATGCCGTCGAAGGTCAGCGACTGGCCGTCCGACCTGATGGTGCCGCTGACCGGCTGCAGCTCGGCGCCGCCCGGCAGCAGACCGTGTAGCGCTTCGAACGTGACCTTGCCGCGCCAGGCGCTCGTCAGCCCCAGGCCGAGCGGCTCCGTCGCATCGTGGCCAGCCGCACCGATCGCAGCCGCGAAGATCGGCGCGAGCGAGATCTGATCGAGACCGACTTCGCCATCGACGCTTTTCTGATCGCCGAGCGTCAGCGCCAAACGGCCGCGCAGCCGCGAACCGGCGACGATGCTGTCGAGATCGTCGAAGGTCAGTTTGTCGCCCGCGAGCGTCAGCTTCGATGACAGGCGGATGTTCGCTACCGGATCGGCTGATTTCAGATTGAGCAGCGGACTGATGTCGGCGCTGCGGACACGAAGGCTGACGCTCGATTTGCTCTCGCTGGCGCCGTCCTTGGTCCACGGTTCTGCAGTCCCTTCCGCATCCGCGTCGAGCCCCGCGCCCCAGAGCCTGGCCTTGAGCTGCAGCGGCGCGAGCCACGCCCCGGTCACGATGCCTTCGAACTGCGTCGAGCCCGCGCCGGCTGCGACCGCATGGTCGAGCCCAAGCAGCGCCAGCAGCGCATTGCCTTCGCCCGCCGAGACTTTCGCCTCGGCTGTCACGTCGCTGCGGCGAATTGCATCGAAATCCAGCACACGGATCGCTGCGACCGGCGGCGTCGCCGCGATCACCGTATTGCCCTTGAGCTGCGGCGTGTCGAGATCGAGCGTCGCGCGCGCGCTGACGTGATCGGCGGCCTTGCCCTTGCCGAGGTCGAGTGCAAGCTTGGCGCGGACCGGACCGGCATCCGCGCGGAGCACGCCGAGCCGCGCGGCAAGCGCTGGCGCAAAGGGCTGAACGACGGCGGTCAGCCGGGCGAGCGAGGCGGCGGTCGCGTCGACCGCAAGCTTGCCGGTCGAATTGGCGCGGTCGAAATTGCCGCTGCCGTCCAGCGTGACGTTGTCGGGCTGACCGATCTTCACGCGCTCGAGCACGATGCTCTTCGGGCTGTAGGCGATCTTCGCCAGCAGCGGCCGCAATTCCTGCCCGGAGGAGATTGCGCGCCCGACGTCGAGCGACAGCTGCGCCTCGTCGGGCCATTCGGCTTGCGGACCAGCCAGCGAGCGGATGAAGGCCGCGGTCGCATCGAGATCGAGCCGCTCCGCCTTCAACTGTGCCTCGACCTTCGATCCGCTCGTCGCCTCGCGATGCGCGACTGCGATGCGGCCCTCGAGCGCGCCGCCCTCGATCTCCGCCTTCATGGCGTCGATCGAAAAGCCTGATGGCGACACCGTGACGTCGCCGCGCAAGCGGAGCGGCTTCTGGCTGCGATAGGCGATGTCGCCCCGCCCCTGCAGCCAGGTCATCAGCGTATCGGGATCGGACGATTCGATGTTGAGCGCGGTCTTGAAACTGTTCGCGACCCCGGCTTGCGCGCTGGCGCCGCTCATCGAGACCCGCGTGGAGCCCGGCGCGCGAAACTCCAGCCGGCGCACCGTCCATGATTTCGCATCCGATTGCAGCTCGGCCGAGATGTCCTGCAACGGGCGGCCGCCCAGCATGACCTGCTCGGACGTGAGCTCGACCTGCGCGGGTATCGGGCTTTGCGGAAGACCCGACAACACCGCGCGCATGGCCGGCAACACGCGCACCGGCTCGACATTGCCGTTGCCGCTGTCCTTGCCGCCGTCTTTGGCGGCGAACCTGTCGCCATCGAGCTGCCGCGCCGCGAGCGAAGCGCGCAGCAGCGGTGATGTGCCGAACCGCAGATCGCCGTTGCCTGCGAGCTTCAGCGCACGGTCCTCGGCACCATAACTCACCTCGACCTGGTCGAGACGTGCCGCCGAATAGTCCGACTTGATCTTGGCGGCGATCCGCCAGGACGGCATGTCGCTGCCGCCGCGCTGGCCCGGCGTGCCGCCAGCGTCACGGC
>NZ_LGHK01000075.1 GCF_001908235.1 Bradyrhizobium sp. NAS96.2 | reverse complement strand
GCCGACCCAGGCTCAGGCCGCGCCGCTGCCGGGCACGCAGCCGACCTCGGTCCAGCCGCTGCCCGCGCCGGTCACGGTGCGCTAAGCCAACTGGTCAACCCATCAATGAAAAAGGCGCGCGAACAGCGCGCCTTTTTTGTTGCCCGCAAGCGCCCGAGCTAGAGGTTGATAAGATTCAGGTTGGGCTCGATCGACAGCGGAGGTTCACCTCTCCCCGATGGGGAGAGGTGAAGCAAGGGCATGGTCGAACCGACTCGATCCAGCCTCACCTTCCTCTAGGCCAGCCGCCGCGGCGGCTCACCGCCTTTGGTGAAGGCGTCGATGCAGGCGACCATCTGCTGATAGTGCGCCTGCAAGCTCTCGCGCGTTGCATAACCGAGGTGCGGTGTGATCACGACGTTGTCGAGCTTGCGCAGCGGGTGATCGGTCGGCAGCGGCTCGACCGAGAACACGTCGATGCCGGCGCCTCCGATCTTCTTCTCGCGCAATGCGACAAGGAGTGCGTCTTCGTCGACGATCGGCCCGCGCGCGCTGTTGACGAGATAGGCCGCCGGTTTCATTCGGGCGAGATCGGCGGCACCAACCAGTCCGCGCGAGCGCGGGCTCAGTACGACATGGATGGTGATGATGTCTGATGTGGCGAACAGCTCGTCCTTGCTGGCGTAGCCGACGCCGGCCTCCTTGCACTTCTCCGGCGTCAGGTTGGGGCTCCAGGCGATCACGTTCATGCCGAACACCTTGGCCATGCCGGCGACCTTGCTGCCGAGCTTGCCGAGGCCGATGATTCCGAGCGTCTTGCCCTCGATCTCGGTGCCCGCAAAGGTCTGCCACGGCTCGCCGGCATGCATCCGCGCGTTCTCGCGGCCGATGCCGCGGGTCAATTCCAGGATCACGCCCATGGTCAGCGGCGCGGTGGGATCGCGGCTGTACTGGGTGCCGCACAGCACCACCTGGCTAGCCTTGGCGGCCTCCATATCGATCGCTGCGTTGCGCATGCCCGACGTGATCAGGAGCTTCAGCTTGGGCAGCGCATCGAACAGGCTCTTCGGGAACGCCGTGCGCTCGCGCATCGCGCAGATGATTTCAAAATCCTTCAGCTGACCAGCTGCTTCGGCTTCGCTCGCGAACGGCTTGTCGAACACGGTGACCTCGACGCGATCCTTGATCGCCGGCCAGTCCGCCAGCGAGAGCGCGATGTCGAAATAGTCGTCGAGGATTGCACAGCGGAGCCGCGTCATCGGAAGGTCCATTCAGGGTGAGGGCAACGGCAGAAAATCGACCGTCGAGATTCCTGATGGTCGCGCGCAATCGGTAGGCGCGCAAGCGGCCGCGGTTTCAAAAAGCGGCGATTGCTACAAAGCTCAGGACGGCTTGCGCGTCTTCGCGGTGCGGATATCGGCGAGCATCGACCGGACCGCCGGCGACAGTGCCATCTGCTTGGCGCGGCAGGCCGGGCCCGGGCCGCGCATATAGTGCAGTTCCGGCCGGTAGGGATTGAAAGCCTTGGCGGCGAAGGCCCGCCAGAAGGCGCGGAGTTCGGCGAACAGCGTCGCCTCGGATTTGGTCACCGGTCGCGAAAGCGGCGCTGAAATGATGGTAGCCATGGTACGGCCTCAACTGTTTTGGTCGCGGTTCTGCCGCGAAAATCGCCGTTTTTCGGCGTTGCAGACGAGTTTTGGCCTGATTTATTAAAAGATGGTTTCAATTGTCGTGATTCGGCGCTCACATGGTGTCGAACCCGTAATCACCCGTGGCCAATGGACAGAACGTGGTGAACGGATGGAAAACGCCCGCCCCGCGGTTGCGCTTTCGGGGGCCGGCCGTTACATCGGCGGCAGCAAAATTTCCACAAATCGGATCAATTCCAGGGACAGCGGATGGCTCGCCAGTTCATCTATTTCATGCAGGGTCTGACCAAGGCGTACCCGACCCGCAAGGTGCTCGATAACATCCATCTGAGCTTCTACCCGGACGCCAAGATCGGCGTGCTCGGCGTCAACGGCTCGGGCAAGTCGACGCTGCTCAAGATCATGGCCGGCCTCGACAAGGAGTATAACGGCGAGGCCTGGGTCGCCGAGGGCGCCCGCGTCGGCTATCTCGAGCAGGAGCCGCAGCTCGATCCGAAACTCTCGGTCCGCGAGAACGTCATGCAGGGCGTCGCCAAGCAGAAGGCGATCCTCGACCGCTACAACGAGCTCGCCGTCAACTATTCGGACGAGACCGCCGACGAGATGACCAAGCTGCAGGACGAGATCGAGGCGCAGGGCCTGTGGGATCTCGACAGCAAGGTCGACCAGGCGATGGACGCGCTGCGCTGTCCGCCCGATGATGCCGACGTCACCAAGCTTTCGGGCGGTGAACGCCGCCGCGTCGCGCTGTGCCGCCTGCTGCTCGACCAGCCGGAACTGCTGCTGCTGGACGAACCGACCAACCATCTCGACGCCGAGTCGGTGTCGTGGCTGGAAGGCCATCTGCGCAACTATCCCGGCGCAATCCTGATCGTGACCCACGATCGCTACTTCCTCGACAATGTCACGGGATGGATCCTCGAGCTCGACCGCGGCCGCGGCATTCCCTACGAGGGCAACTACTCGTCCTGGCTGGTGCAGAAGCAGAAGCGGCTCGAGCAGGAGGGCCGCGAAGACGCCGCGCATCAGAAGACGCTGGCGCGCGAGCAGGAGTGGATCGCATCCTCGCCAAAGGCGCGGCAGGCCAAGTCGAAGGCGCGCTATCAGCGCTATGAGGAATTGCTGAAACAGGCCAGCGAGAAGCAGACCCAGACCGCGCAGATCACGATTCCGGTCGCCGAACGGCTCGGCCAGAACGTCGTCGACTTCGAGGGCCTCAGCAAGGGCTTTGGCGACCGCATGCTGATCGACGATCTGACCTTCAAGCTGCCGCCGGGCGGCATCGTCGGCGTGATCGGTCCCAACGGCGCCGGCAAGACCACGCTGTTCAAGATGATCACCAAGCAGGAGGAGCCCGACAAGGGCACCATCACTGTCGGCGAAAGCGTTCATCTCGGCTATGTCGACCAGTCGCGCGACGCGCTCGACGGCAAGAAGACCGTGTGGGAGGAAATCTCCGGCGGCAACGAGCTGATCCTGCTCGGCAAGAAGGAAGTCAATTCGCGCGGCTACTGCTCGTCGTTCAACTTCAAGGGCGCCGACCAGCAGAAGAAGGTCGGCGCGCTGTCCGGCGGTGAGCGCAACCGCGTGCATCTCGCCAAGATGCTGAAGTCGGGCGCCAACGTGCTGCTGCTCGACGAACCGACCAACGATCTCGACGTCGACACGCTGCGCGCGCTGGAAGAGGCGCTGGAGGATTTTGCCGGTTGCGCCGTCATCATCAGCCATGATCGCTGGTTCCTCGACCGCATCGCGACCCACATCCTGGCCTTCGAGGGCGACAGCCATGTCGAATGGTTCGAGGGCAACTTCCAGGATTACGAAAAGGACAAGATGCGCCGGCTCGGCCAGGACAGCATCATTCCGCACCGCGTGAAGTACAAGAAGCTGACGCGGTGATCGGTTCGATCGGTCGAGCGCGGCAATCGGGCCGCGTTCGACTGTTCCTTGTTTGCAGGATCGTGACGGCATCGCGGCGCAATCTGCGGCCAGTTGTCGCTTTTCAAGCGCGCGGGATTGCGTAGATAGAGCGCTCCGCAATTTCAATTCCGCGAGCACTCCAACATGTCCGCTGTTTCCGACGCGCGTGCCCCTCTGAAGGGCCGCTCGCTGCGTCCCGTTCCCATGCTGATCTTCGGATCGCGCTGGCTGCAATTGCCGCTCTATGTCGGCCTGATCATCGCCCAAGGCGTCTATGTCGTGCTGTTCCTGAAGGAGCTGTGGCACCTGTTCGCCCATGCCTTCGATTTCAGCGAACAGCAGATCATGCTGGCCGTCCTCGGCCTGATCGACGTCGTCATGATCTCGAACCTCTTGGTGATGGTGATCGTCGGCGGCTACGAGACCTTCGTGTCGCGTCTCAATCTGCAGGGACATCCAGACGAGCCGGAATGGCTCAGCCACGTCAATGCCAGCGTGCTGAAGATCAAGCTGGCGATGGCGATCATCGGCATCTCCTCGATCCATCTGCTGCGCACCTTCATCGAGGCCGGTGCGCTGTCGTCAGGCAAGGGCAACTACACCGAGACCGGCGTGATGTGGCAGACCATCATCCACTGCGTCTTCATCCTGTCGGCGATCGGCATCGCCATCGTCGACAAGCTGTCGAACGACTCGATCGAGGGCGCGAAGCAGCAGTCCGGGCACTAGGGGCTTTCCTGACGCGTTTCCTTCACGCGAACCGGTGCCCACTTCGCTCGGAAACGCTCGACGACGGCGTCATCGCGCCGCGCGTGAGCCGAACAAGGCAGGCGCGGATCGGCCGAGCCATTCGGGGATCTGCGCCGCGCCGCGCGGAAATCCGCGGGCCATGGCAAGGATGAACGCGCTCTGCCAGACGCCAAATAGCACCAGCCAGCCGAGCAAGGTCGGCAGCCTGACGATTGCACCGTAAATGGTTCCGGCCGCGATGGCGGCGATCCAGGTCACCACGAAGCTGTCGATCCGCCTGAACGCGGGGTTGGTCAGAAGCACGCCGAGAATGGTGATCGCTCCGCCGACCGCGCCGCCGATGCCGCCGATGAGGTAACCCATCAACGGGTTGTTGCCGAGTGTCTCGGTGATCTGCGCCGGGCTTGCGGCATTGCCGTCGGCCGGGACGGTCTTCGCATATTGGCCGAGCGCCTGAAGCGTGACCGCGCTCGCATCATAGGCCGCGATCCAGGCCGCGGTCGTGATTGCGACCACCAGCGCCAGCTGAAACCGGTCCTTCGCGCCAAACATGACGTTGCAGGCCGCGATCGCCGCGCCGAAGATCACCCCCGGCAGGATCGTGATCCCGCCTGCGTCGGAGACGACGAACGAATATTGCAGGACGTTGAGCGCATAGGTCGTGACCAGGCTGCATGCGATGGCGGAGGCCAGCGCCAGCACGAGGAACGGCAGGTTCGGCTGCCCGCGCGACTGCTCGCTCTTGGCCTCCAGCATGCGATCCACCGCGGCGCGCGTCTCGGCGGCGGCGCTGCCCTGCGGCTCCAGGATAGTGACCGCCTTGAGATAGGTCGGAACCTGGTCGAGCGGGGTCGGCGCCATCATCACCGGCAGCACGCGATTGCTCGGGTTCGGCCATTTGCTGCGGGCAAAGGCGAGCTCGCTCAAGGTGTAGCGTCCCTTGGTCACCGATTCCGGTGAGATCAGGAACACCATAAAATCGCTGCTTTCGATGGCTTTTTCGACGCGCGCATCGAAGCTGTCGCCCGGCGGGAGATCGTCGTGCGAAAAGAAAACGTCATGGTCGCAATTGCGCAAGGACTGAGCGATGTTGTCAGCCTGCGATTCCAATTCGGAGGGAAATGACAAAAATATGCGCATGGCAAAACTTACCACCCAGAATTGAATTCTGACATTGCCGAATCCACGTTGCAATGCCTGTTTCCGCGGGGTGAGATCGATCATGAAATGGCCAGCCACCATCGTCGCATTCGCGCTGTTGCTTTGTGTGCCGCTGCAGCGGCCGGCATATGCCGCCGATGCCGCGTTCACCCAGTTCATCGCCTCGCTGTGGCCTGAGGCCAAGGCGGCCGGCGTATCGCGTGAAACCTTCGATCGCGAGACACGCTCCCTTGAACCCGACTACAAGCTGCCCGATCTGATCCTGCCGGGACGTCCCAAGACCGGCGCGCCGGCGCAGGCCGAGTTCGTGCAGGTGCCGGCCGACTACATCAAGGAAGCCTCGATCGCGCGGCTCGCCGCCGAGGGGCAGCGGCTGCTGCAGAAGTATCGCTCGTCGCTCGATGCGATCGAGAAGCGGTTTGGCGTTCCCCCAACGATCGTGCTGGCGATCTGGGGCCGCGAGACCGACTATGGCCGCTACTCGCTGCCCTACGACACGCTGCGCGTGGTGGCGACGCAGGCCTATGTCGGCCGCCGCAAGGATCAGTATCGCACCGAGTTCATCCTCGCGCTGAAGATCCTCGGCGAGGGTGCGGTGACGCGCAAGGAGATGCGCTCGTCCTGGGCGGGGGCGACCGGCTACACCCAGTTCCTGCCGTCGGAATATTACAAGCACGGCGTCGACCTCGACGGCGATGGCAAGGTCGACATCTGGCACTCGGTGCCGGACGCGCTCGCCTCCGCGGCGCAGCAGCTCGTCAACAAGGGCTGGCAACCCGGCGTGCGCTGGGCCTATGAAGTCACGGCACCCGCCAATGCCGATTGCACGATGGGCGTGCCCGAGGTGACCAAACCGATCAGCCAGTGGCTGCGGGCGGGCTTCGTGCCGGTGCGGGGGCAGAGGCTGAGCGCCACCGAGCAGGCGCAATCGGCCTCGCTGCTACAGCCGGAAGGCATCTACGGTCCGGCCTTCCTGACCACGCCGAACTACTTCGTGATCAAGGAATACAATTTCTCCGACCTCTACGTGCTGTTCGTCGGCCATCTCGCCGACCGCATGACGAGCCCGCAGCCGTTCGCGACGCCATGGTCGGCGTCGAAGCAACTGCGCTCGGCCGATGTCGAGGCGATGCAGCAGCAGCTGACGCGGATCGGTCTCTACAAGGACAAGCTCGACGGCAAGGCCGGGATGCAGACCCGCGCGGCGCTCGGCGCCTACCAGAAGCAGGCCGGGCTGAAGGTCGACTGCTGGCCGAGCGAGGCGGTGCTGCGCGCGATGAACGGGCAGCGCTGAGCCCGAGGTCCGCTCGGTAACGCAAAACAAAAACCCGGCCGCAAGGCCGGGTTTTCGAGTGTGATGCTGACAGCGTGTCGGTCGATCAGTCGCAAACCTGGACGCGACGGAAGCGCCAGCCGTAGCCGTCCCAGAAGCGCTCACGAACCCAGCGGCACGGAGCTTCTTCGACGTAAACAGGCGCCGGTGCAACATAGACCGGGGCCGGACGGGCGCCTGCGATTGCGCCGCCGAGCAGGGCGCCGCCGATCAGGCCGCCGGCAACGCCGGCCGCGACGGCGCCGCCGTCACCAGCCTTGGCAGCCGGAGCAACCGCCAGCGAACCGGCAATCGTGGTAACGGCAACGAGGGCAGCTAAAGTCTTCTTCATGTCTTTGGCTCTCCTGGAAGGTGGTGGCGTCATGGTCCGACGCCGGGTTTTAGGTGACTCGCACGCTGATCTCGAACTGCTGTCTTGCTAAACAGCGCAGAACAGTCAACCGAAAGTAAACGTCCGCAGGCTCATCGCGCAGAAAAGCGGTTTTTTCTGGCCATCTACAGCGGATGTCCCGGAGAAACAGTCTGTTTTCCGGGACATCTGGTTCGAATTAATCGAGATGAACGGCGATCAATCGCAAACGCGGACGCGGCGAATGCGCCAGGTGTAGCCGTCCCAGAACCGCTGGCGCTGCCAGAAGCAATCGGGACCATAGCCGGGCTCGGCGACATAGGCCGGACCGGGCGCGTAGTAGCCATAGCCGGGACCGTAATAGCCGTTCTGCGAAGCGATCGCGCCACCGACGATAGCGCCACCGATCAATCCCGCAGCGACGCCGGCGGCGACACCGCGTTGTGCCTGGGCGGGGGCGGGCACCGCCACAGCCGAAACCGCCAGAGTGGCGGCGGCGCAAAGCGCCAGCAATGTCTTCTTCATGACCTCACCTTTCTCACGGGAGCAGGGACAGCGTGCGTTGGCGATCTGTCTCGCCTGAGGGTTCCATATTCCGCTTGAATGATCAATGAACGACGCTGCCGTATTCGCGACCAAATGCTTGCAGCTTTTGAATTATTTCGCAATGCACAGACTTGAGCGGCAACCGGGCAGCGGGTGCCGCCGGCGCCTTGCCGTGGCAAAAGCGGATGTTGACCCATCGAAGTGCCGCCCGGCGCATTGAGAATGGTCAAAAAATCGAAGCCCCCCGATTTAGATTCATTCCAATATGAATCCCGCATCAGTTTGGAATTGCTACAAGAACTGCTTTTTCCTTTTGCATATGGCGGGGCCCGACAATATCCATATTGCCAAGCATCACCCGTTGGACCCGCTTCCTCTGATGATTGTCTGTTCCTGTAACGTCCTCAGCGACCACGATGTCCGCAATGCCGTGAACGGTGGCGGGTCCGTGACACGAAATGCCAAGCAGGTGTATGGCTGCCTCGGCTGTAGCGCCGAATGCGGCCGCTGCGCGCGCACCATCAAGGCAATCATCGACGAGGCGCTCGGTCCCTGCGCCAAGGCCTGCTGCTCCGGCTGCCCCCACAGCGGCCATCCGCACGCCGCCAACGACGAAGAGGCCGAGCCGGCCGAATTCGCGCTCGCGGCCTGCTGAGGCAATTTCGGCCCGGATTGGATCAGCGCCGAAGCTCCAGTTCCCGTCTTGACGCGTTTTCCGCCCGCGAACCGGCTTGCGCACCGCGGGAACGCTCTGTCCTCTCCAGATCCACCGAATCCGGTTATCCACGCGCTGCTTCCGCGATGGGTTGCTCTCTCCGGCAATCTGATTTAGAAGCATTCTAAATATAGTGCCGGCCGGTTTGGCCGCGACAGGTGGAGTGGATCATGCAAGGCGACCCGAAGGTCATCGACTATCTGAACAAGGGGCTGCGCAGCGAACTGACCGCCATCAATCAGTACTGGCTGCACTACCGGATGCTCAACAATTGGGGCCTCCTGGAGATGGCCAAGGTCTGGCGCAAGGAATCCATCGAGGAGATGGAGCACGCCGACAAATTCGTCGATCGCATCCTGTTCCTCGACGGCTTCCCGAATCTGCAGGTGCTCGATCCCCTGAAGATCGGCCAGGACGTCAAGGAGATCATCGAGTGTGACCTGGCCGCCGAGATCGGCGCCCGCACGCTCTACCAGGAGGCGGCAACCTATTGCCACGGCGTCAAGGACTACGTCAGCCGCGACCTGTTCGAGCAGCTGATGAAGGACGAGGAAGACCACATCGACTTCCTCGAGACCCAGCTCGACCTGATCAAGCGCATCGGTCTCGAACTCTACACCCAGAAGCACGTCGGTCATCTGAAGGGCGAGGATCACTGAGCGGCTGTTTCGCGCTCGGTGAGTGGCGCTAAAAATACGAGAGGCCGTCCTTGCAGGCGGCCTCTTTTGTTTTCTTTGTTTTCGCAATCGGACCGAGCTCTCGCTCAGTAGCACCGCATGATGTTGATGGTGCGGTCGCCACCGCGTCCCGGCACCGTCACGGTCTCCGTGGGACAGCTCGACACATAGGGGCGATCCGACGGCGCCACGGCCGGCGGATAGCGGTGCGCCCAATCCCAGGGCACGTCCTGGGTGTAGGTGTAACGGACGTCGTTCGAGACCGGCGCCGGGACCTCGGCGGCGAGCGGCGCAGCGGCGAGCGCGTCGTCGTAATATCCGCTCGTCCCCGGCAACACGATGCCGGGCACGCGCACATGGTGGCGGAAGGCCGGATGGTGCGAGGCGAAGGTGCCGCGCGGCGCCGTTCCGGATCTCGCATCGGTCTCGGTCGAGGAAGCAAGCAGCAGCGCTGCAATGCCGAGGGACGCCATCAGCGCCCCGGATGGTCGAAACGCCGTTCTTCGATACGCCATGGCAGGCACCAACCCGCGGTTACGGAGCATTTGTGCTGAAGCTAGGCCGCGCCTCAGGGCGCCCGCAAACTCATCCTTAATTATTGGTTAAAAAGTAAGGTTAACAGGACGTAAATGTTTCAAATTGGCGCGATCAGCCGGCGCTGACGGATGGACGTGCTGCCTCAGACGGCGTCCGCCGGAACGAAGCAGCTGATGATGATGCTGCCGCGGTGGTGCACGTACCACACCACGGCCTCGCCGACCGGATTGCCGCGATCGCGGATCACGGCGCGCTCCGGCACCATCATCCACTCGCCCTCGATCGGCACCCAATAGGCGCCGCCCCGAACGTCGTAGCTGGTGCGATGGCCGTCGGAGATGTCGCAGCACGGCACGCCATTCGGCGCGATCACGCTCTTGAACCAGGCGCGGATGTCGGGCGGCACATTGTCGTATTGGCCGTTGTCGAACGCCAGCGCTGCGCCCGCCATGATGACGAGCGACGCGAGCACCGCGCCATGCGTCAGCCTTCGCATTGCATTCCTCCGCGAAAACTTCGTGCGTGATCCGCGCAACGCCCGCGCGCGAATCCGGTGTTTGCGCGATTAGGCACGAACCGCGGGCGGGATGCATGCTCAAAGAATGAGCGAAGCGGCGCGGCCTCCGTGATGCAGTGCGGGATCGTGGCGTTCAGGCCGGCTTCTTCGCGCGAGCCTTTTTCGCGGGCTTCGCCGCGATGTTGTCCCGCGCCATCGTGAGCGCGCTGCGCAGCGTGAGCTGGTTGGCCTTCGCAAGACGGACATTGGTGCTGCCGCTCTTGCCCCAGCCGCCCGGCACCGGCCGGAAGATCTCCGGCTCGGCCTCGACCACGACAGCCTGTTGCTCCGGCGTCAGCTTCACCATGCCCCAATCCCTGTCGGGATAGCCGAGCGTCGCGAAGATGCGTTTGCCGACGCGGAAGTCGACGGTGCCGTGATGCGCGCCTTCAATCACCTCGGGCAGGCTCAGCGCTGTGCGGCGGAAGCGGTCTGCGGACATGGTTGCCAACGCGATCTCGTCGGCTCACCATATCACGGACAGCGGACGATCAATCGTTCGCCCTCAGCACGTTCAGCGCATACCATCCCCAATAGACGCGATGACGCTGGATCAGGCCGTCCTTGATCTCCATGACCTCGACGAGATCCATCTGGTCGCCATCCGGGGACTGGCGCGGATATTCCCAGGTGAGGATCCGGCCGTCGCTGAAGAAGCCCTGCTTGAAGCGCCGCCGCTGCGGCGGGTTGGTGCGGAACACGCGTGTGATGAATTCGCGCAACGCCCGGCCCTGGACGATCCCGTCTTTGCTCTGCATCAAATGCTGGACCAGCGGGCTCTCGATCGAGGCATCGGGTGCGTAGAGCGCGAGTGCCGCCTCGAGGTCCTTGTCGCCGAGGGCCTGATCCCAGAGCTTGTAAATGCGTTCCGCGTCCTTGTTGGCTTCTGTCATGATTGTTCCCTTGTGTGTCGTCGACTGCCGCCGATTTGACCGGAAGCGGCGGCCCTGACGTTTCAGGAAAATCTGAAATGAGTTTCGCGATGTTACGAATGCGGGTAGGACGATTCGGTCCGATATGGAGGACGATGCGGTGGGATCATCCCAATCCGTGCAGACGGGATTTTCGCGGATCGCCGAGGCATTGGGCGATCCGGTGCGTGAGGCCATGGTCAGCGCGCTGGCCGACGGCAAGGCGCTGCCGGCGGGCGAGCTGGCCGCGGTGGCCGGCATTTCACCGCAGGGCGCCAGTGCGCATCTGCAGAAGCTGGTCGATGCGCGCGTGCTGTCGGTGTGGGCGCAGGGCAGGTTCAGATATTACCGGATCAGGGACGACGACGTCGCGGCGCTGATCGAAACCCTCGTCGATCTCGCAGCCAAAACCACTGTCGCCCCCAAGCGCGCCATGCCGGCCGAACAGCTCAGGCAATCGCGCACCTGCTATCATCATCTCGCGGGCCAGCTCGGCGTGCTGCTGTCGAATGCGCTGATCCGCCGCCGTCTCGTCATCATCGATGGCCGGGAGGGGCGCGTCACCGAGCAGGGGCTGGCCTGGTGCCGGGCCGAGGGAATCGATTTCGATCCGTCGCGGCAGCCGCATCTGCGGCTGTGCAACGACTGGACTGAGCGCGTGCCGCATCTCGCAGGTCCGTTCGCCAATGCCGTGCTGGGGCGGTTGGTCGAGATGCGCGGCGTTGCGCCGCATCGGATTCCGCGCGCGTTGCGGATCACCGATCGGGGGCGGGCCTTCTTCGATCGGCTCGGCGTGCAGGTTCCGTTCTGAGAGCGCGTGAATGAACCTCGAGCGCGATCCGGAAAAGTGTGACGCGGTTTTCCGAGAAGATCATGCTCAGACAAGAAGCTAAAGCGCGATGACGCTTTTCATCGCGCTTTAGCGGCCGTCCTCGACCTCGGTCTCCGGGCGGTCGTTGCCGGAGGCGGTCTCGGTCAGCCATTTGCCGTCCGAGGTCTCGTACTGGATCGCCTCGGTGCGCCCGGGAACGCGCTGCTCGTTGGCGGCGCGCCGGGCGGCGGCAAGTGCCGCGGCATGGGTTGGAAACGGTTCCGAGAACACCCCGTTGACGGTATAGGCCCAGCCACCGTCGTGCTGGACAACCTTGTAGATCACGTGGCTCATCCGGAACCTCGTTTCCATCGTGGACGATGAGGCTGCCAGAATAGACCACGATGTCGTATTTTGCAGCAGCCGATCGTCTTTGAGACACAAGCCCCAAAATGCGGGCGAGGGAGACCGACATGTGCCGCAATATCAAGACGCTGTTCAACTTCGAGCCGCCCGCCACCGAAGACGAGATCCACGCCTCGGCGCTGCAATTCGTGCGCAAATTGTCCGGCTTCAACAAACCGTCGCAGTCCAATGAAGCCGCCTTCAATCGTGCCGTGGCCGAGGTTTCCGCTGCTGCGCGAAAACTCCTGATCTCGTTGCAGACCACGGCGCCGGCGCGCGATCGCGAGGTCGAGGCGGAGAAGGCGAGGGAGCGCTCGCGCCTCCGGTTCGGCTGAGACCCAGCGCATTCCGTGACGCAGGTCACGGTAAGGCGCCAGGCCGCCGGGCATCGTTGCCGTTCCCCCCGGCCCCGGAGCAACGCCATGAAGCCTGCCGCCCTGCTCACACTCTGTTCGATTGCGTTCGCCGTGCTCTGGACCTGCGGCATGCTGTGGTCGAGCGGCACGATCGACCTCGCCAACGTCATCATCCTGTCGGCGTGCGGGGCGTTCGCGGGTGTTGCCTGGTACTACGCGATGCGCTGGGTCTTCCAGCTCATGCAGCTCGCCAGGCCGTCCGATCCTCCGACCAATCCCCGGACCGAGCGGTGAGCCTGGCGCGCGACACGGACATGGCTGGCCGTGTCGTCGCGCGATGACGACAAGAATTACTTCTTGTCCTTCTTGCGGTGCTTCTTCTTTTTCTTGTGATCGCCGTCCTCGTCGTCATCTTCCTCGAGGTCGATGTCATCGACTTCAAGGGCGATCGCCTCCGCTGCCGCGCGCTCGATGGCATCGCGTTCAGCCTGCTCGGCGGCTTCACGCTCCTTGGTGCGCTTGTAGTCTTCCCAGGCGTCGAAGATCATGTGCAGCCACGGCATCACCTGCTCGATCGACGGCAATTGGCCGGGCGGGCCGGCTTCACCGCGCGGACCGGCCGGTCCCTGCGGCCCCTGTGGACCTGCTTCGCCGCGCGGCCCCTGTGCGCCTGCCTTGCCCTGCGCGCCCGGCTTGCCCTGGGGACCTGCCTTTCCGACCACGCCCGCCTTGCCCTGCGGACCCGGCTTACCGCGCGCACCTTCCGGCCCCGGTCGCCCCGGATGTCCCTGCGGTCCGGGCTTTCCCGGCTCGCCCTGACGGCCCTGCGGCCCCTGTGCTCCTCGTGCCCCCTGGCGGGAAGTTGTCTCGTCAGCCACTGATGTGCTCCGTCGCGATTTGAAGCCGCTTGTAACAGAGGTTGGACGACGGCTTCAATTCTGGCGGCCGCCACCGATGCGAGCGATCAACAGTCATAATTCCATGGGCATTATGACAACGGAGGACGCATTGCGGGTTCTGGACGGCAGCTACGGCGAAGCATCGCAATCGCTCGACATCGTCGTGACGCGGCACGATGTGCTCGACGAAGCGGCCTTTCGTGGCACGGGTGTGCTCGATCTCTATGAGGAGCTGTTTCCTGCGAGCGAGCGCGACAGCCCTGACGACATCGTGCGCTGGCTGCTGTCCGATGATGTCGGCGAGCTGCGGCAGTTCAGCGTCGACGGCCGCACGATGTCCTATCGCCTCGACTCGCGCTGCTTCATCCTGCGTGCCGGCGGGCGCGCGATCGGGCTCGGCTTCTTCACTTATGATCACGCAAGCGATCTGATCTTTTGCAACCACGTCGGCATCGGGAGGGCGTGGCGTGGCAGTGGCCTGGCGCGCGCGTTCTATCGCGAGATGGTCGGCATGCTCGATGCGTTGTTTCCGCGTAACATCGGCGTGGTGCTCGAGGTCGAGCCGTTCGATCGCGACCGCGTGGCCGCGATCATCGCCGAACTCGAGCGAACGGGCAGGCGCCAGCTCGCCGCGGACGAGCAGGACGAGATCCGCCGATTGCTGCGCGCGCGTTGGTACGACAAGCTCGGCTATGCCGTGTTCTGCAACGCGCGGACGATGCAGCCACTCCTGTGCCGCTCGCCATGTCTTGATCCGTGCCTGCCGTCATCGGATTGGGCAGCAGGCGAAGAAAATTACTGGCTGATGTGGCAGGCGCGAACCGGCGCGCCCTCCGCCGACGGGGGCGCAAGCGAGTTCTGGCAAAATGCCATCGTCGCGATCTACGTCGAAATCCTCGCAAAGTCCCTCGTCGATGACGATCCGAATGGACGGCGCGACTATTGGGACTATGCGACCGCGCTGGTGGCCCGGACGATGCAGCAGACCGCGACGACCGACGTGCGTCTCGCGCGCTGCCTCGGTGACGAGGACAGCGCGTTGTTGTCGCGCTGGCGGCGTCTTGCGATCGATCTCTCGATCTGAACTAGGCCGCGGCGTGCTCGCTCAGCGGCACGTCGATGCCGTCGGCCGAATATTCGCGGATCTTGTTCCGCAACGTTCGGACCGACAGTCCCAGCACGCGTGCGGCGCGGGTACGGTTGCCGTCGCAGCGCGCGAGCGTTTGCAGCACCAGTTCCCGCTCGACCTCATCGACGGTCGCGCCGATCAGCAGTGGGACGATTTCATTTGGAGCCAGCGACGGCAGCAGAGCTTCCGGCGACGGTACGGTGGACGCGTATGACATGAACTCCTCCCGATCAACGCCCGCCTCGTCGATGAGGCGGAGACATCGAGAATCAACTACCCCGTAGATCCACGGTGTGCCGGTTTGGTTAACAAGTCCTTAACGCCGCGCTAACTCCCTGCTTTGTAAGAAAAATACCCAGAAATCGCCACGATTGCGGTTCCGTCGGTCACAGTGTCCTGTAGCCGCCATCGACCATCACGATCGATCCCGAGACATAGGCTGAGAGATCCGAGGCGAGGAAGATCGCGGGGCCGACGATGTCCTCCGGCTTGCCGGCGCGGCCGAGCGGGGTGTGGTCCATGAACACCTTCACCAGATCGGGATTGGTGGCGCGCACCTTCTCGTTCAGCGGCGTTTCGATGAAGCCGGGGCCGATCGCGTTGACGCGCACGCCATCCTTGCCGAGCTCGGCGGCCAGCGCTTTGGTGAAGCCGAGCACGCCGTGCTTGGAGGCGGTGTAGGCCGGCGAACTCGGCGTGCGCAGATGCACGAAGGACTGGATCGAACCGATATTGACGATGCGTCCCTTGTTCTTGCGCAGTGGCGCGAGGAACGAATGCGTGACGTTGAAGACGCCGGTGAGATTGATCGCGATGATGTCTTCCCAATCCTTGATCACGGCATCGTCCGCGCCGAGCATGCCGTTGCGGCGCGCGATGCCGGCATTGTTGACCAGGATCGAGACCGGCCCGACTTTGTCCGCGACCTGCTTTGCCATCGCGATGCAGGCGTCGCGATCGGTCACGTCGAGCGCAAAGCTCTCCGCCTTGCCGCCGGTGTTCCTGATCTCCTTGGCCGCTTCCGCCACCGCATCGCCGTTCATGTCGAGCAGCACCACCCGCGCGCCCTCGCGGCCGTAGCCGAGCGCGATGGCGCGCCCGATGCCCGAGCCTGCACCGGTGATGACGGCGATGTGATTGTCGAGAAGGGCCATGGCGTTTCCTCGTTCTGATTTATGAGCGTTGTCGACAACACTATTCAAAACTGCGCCAACCGAAACGCCAAGGCGCGTTTGCGCGTTGCTGTCATCCATATTCGGATGACAGTACGGACCGATCATGGACCCGCATATCAGACACTGGAAAGTTGCGATCGAGCGCTTTTGCGCGGCGCCGGATCCCGACTACCGGGAGATCGCCAAAATGATCGCCGAGATCGCCACGACCGATATCGACGAGACGCTGCGGCATGCGGCCGCACAGGTGCTGCCGATCCTGCGCCAGGCAGCGCTGAAATCGGCCGACCGCCACACCAAATCGATGGCGCTGCGCCGTCTCGGCATCGTCAGCGATGCGCTGCACATGCTGTCCGCACCGCAGTTCGGCCGCCGCGGCCTGACGCCGAAATTGCTGACGCAGGAAGAACGCTACCGGCAATTGCTGGGCCTGCCGTTCGGCCGCAGGCTTGCGGCGACCGAGGTCCATCAGGCGTTCAAGCGCGCCGCCAAGACGGTGCATCCCGACGGCGGCGGCAACGGCACCGCGTTCCTCGAACTTGCCGCCGCGCGTGACGCGCTGATCAAGCATCACTGATGCTTGATCGCGTGATGCCCTGACAGCAGAAGAGCGGACGCCGCGTGGTTGCCGCGTGTCCGCCCTGTGCCTGATCGGGGAGTGCTCAGAACGCGCAGGTGCCGTTGTTGAGCAGTCCGGTCTTGTAGGTGAACGCGGCGTCGAAGGTCGGCAGCTCCTCGCTGACGACGGCGAAGTTCGCGGGCCACGGCGTGGTCGGGATGCTCTGGTCCCAGATCTGGCAGAAGCCGGTGTCTTGCCAGCGGATCAGATGATACGGGTTGGCGCTGGCGGGGCTTGCCGCGGCAAGCACGGACACGGTGGCGGCAATGGCGGCACAGGCAATCGCAAGACGACGCATCGAAAATCTCCGGTTTGAATATGTGAATGCTCCGCGAGAAAATCCTGGAGCTCAGGGGCCGATCGCCCCGGACATGCAGTGAGTGTTGCAACCCCGGGAACAGGTTCAACGCTGGTTGCACGGAAACAGCCGTTACCAAATCGGCCGGCGCTGTGCCAAAATTGCGCCAGGTTACGCGCTTGCTACAGTCGCGCATTGCGATTCGCGCCGGCGTCGCGACGCAAGAAACTCGACGTGAGCAAATCTTGGGGAGACTGCACATGAAATTTTCATCCACCCTTCGCGTCGCACTGGTTGCGCTGCTGGCGTTCACGGGACTTGCTTTCTCGTCGGCCGCCCGTGCCGACAGCGGTTTCGTGACGCTCACGATCTACAAGGCCGGATGGATCATCGGCGGCTCCGGCGGCAGCGGCGTGCTGACGTTCCGCGGCCGCTCCTATCGGCTCTCGACTGGCGGTCTCGATTACGGCCTGGTGTTCGGCGGCTCCAAGACCGTGCTGCGCGGCCGCGTCAGCAACATCAATCGTCCGTCCGACGTTGCCGGCGTCTACGGCGCAGCGGGCGCGGGGCTCGCCGTCGGCCGCGGCGCGCGTGCGATCGTGCTGACCAATCAGAAGGGCGCGGTGCTGGAACTGACCGGCCACCAGGTCGGCCTGATGGCCAACGCCGACCTGAGCGGGCTTGCGATCACGATGCAGTAGGGCATCCATCCCCGTCATCCCCGCGCAACGGCTTTGCCGTTGTCGCTGGAGGTGCGAGCGGAGCGAGCCTCGAAGGATGAATCGGCCACCAGCCGGGCCGTGCATCCTTCGAGACGCGCGAAGATGCGCTCCTCAGGATGACGGGGTGAGGGGCTGGCGTAGGCTTGCGTGATTTCGGAATATTAGAAGCGTACCCGTGAGTTGCCCGACGTGTCAAGTCGAGCGCCGGCCACCGCCGGCTCCTTTGCATGGGGTTGTTTTCAATATTTTGGCAGCGCGTCTCCGCCGGAACGGGCCGGTACCTACCTGAACAGATGCAGCGCTGCGTATTGCAGCAGCATGATGGTCTTGGCGTCGACGATGCGGCCGTCGCTGATCATGGCGAGTGCGTCGTCGATCGCAAGCTCCAGCACCTCGATGTCCTCGCCCTCGTCGGCGAGCCCGCCGCCGTCGCTGACGCGCATCGCGGCGTCGTATTCGGCGACGAAGAAATGCAGTTTCTCGGTCACCGCGCCCGGCGTCATGAAGGCTTCGAACACCTTGCGCACATGCGCGAGCCGGTAGCCGATCTCTTCCTCCGCCTCAGCGCGGATGCGTTCTTCCGGCGCGGCGTCATCGAGCATGCCGGCGGCGGCCTCGATCAACAGGTCATCATAGCCATTGGCGAAAGCGGGATAGCGGAACTGGCGCACCAGCACCACGGTGCGGGCCTTCAGATTGTAGGGCAACAGCACGGCGCCGTTGCCGCGGTCATAGACCTCGCGCACCTGGGTCTGCCATTCGCCGTTGCTGCGGCGGTAGTCGAAGGTCGCGCTCTTCAGCTCGTAGCGGCGCTTCGACAGCAGCTGGACGTCCTTGACGCGGACGCGGTCGGCGATGCTCATGCGTCGATCCTCAAACTTGTTACGGCGTCGCTTCGCGACCGTCGAGCCATTTGGCCAGCATCACCGAGGTCGATTCTTCATAGCCGAGCGTTTGATAGAATGCGCTCGCCTTGGCGTTCTCCCGCCGCACCAGCAATTGCAGCTTCGGCATGCCGGCTGCACGCAGCCAATCCTCGACTGCGGTCATCATCGTCCGGCCAAGGCCCTTGCCCTGGCGATTGGGATCGACCGCGACGTAATAGACCCAGCCGCGATGGCCGTCATGGCCGACCATCGCGGTTGCGACGATCGCGCCGTCGTCGCGGCCGACCAGCACCGTCGAGCTCGATCCGCGCCGCGCCAGCGCAATATCGGCTGCGGGATCGTTCCACGGCCGTGTCAGGCCACAAGCCTGCCACAGCGTGACGACATCGGCCACGTCGGCATCGGTGATCTCTGCGATGGCGAGGGAGGGAGAGGGCATTGTCGCCTGCACGGTCACAGCACCTTGCCCGGGTTCATGATGCTGAGCGGATCGAGCATCGCCTTGACCTGCCGCATCAGCTCGATCGCGACCTTGTCCTTGACGTCGGGCAGTTCGTCGCGCTTGAGCACGCCGATGCCGTGCTCGGCCGAGATCGAGCCGCCCATCCGCAGCACGATGTCGAACACGACCGCGTTGACGTCGTGCCAGCGCGCCAGGAAGTCGGCCGCATTGGCGCCGACCGGCTGGCTGACATTGTAGTGGATGTTGCCGTCGCCGAGATGGCCGAACGGCACCGGCCGCGCGCCCGGGATCAGCTTCACGACAGCCGCGTTGGCCTCCGCGATGAAGGCGGGCACGGCCGCGACCGGCACCGAGATGTCGTGCTTGATCGAGCCGCCCTCAGGCTTCTGCGCCGCCGACATCTCGTCGCGCAGTTTCCAGAACGCCTGGCGCTGGCTCAGATTGGCGGCGATGACGGCGTCGTCGACGATGCCGTCTTCCATGCCCTGGGCGAGGATCGCCTCCAGCGTGTCGCGTGCATCGTCGCGCGACGACGACAATTCCATCAGCACGTACCAGGGATGCTTGCTCTCAAGCGGATCGCGGATATCGATGCCGTGGCGGATCGAGAAATCGACCGCGATGTCGGCGAGCAGTTCGAAGCTGGTCAGGCCGCCGGCCGCCTCGTTGCGCGAGATCGACAGCAGCTTCAATGCTGCCGCCGGCGACTTCAGGCCGACATAAGCGGTCTCGACCGCGCGCGGCTTCGGAAACAGTTTCAGGGTTGCGGCCGTGATGATGCCGAGCGTGCCCTCGGCGCCGATGAACAGGTTGCGCAAATCGTAGCCGGTGTTGTCCTTCTTCAGCTTCGACAGCGCGTTGAGCACGCGGCCGTCGGCGAGCACGACCTCGAGCCCGATCGCCATCTCGCGCGCCACGCCATAGGCCAGCGCTCCGGTGCCGCCGGCATTGGTCGACAGGTTGCCGCCGATGGTGCAGCTGCCTTCGGCGCCGAGCGACAGCGGAAACAGCCGGTCGACGTCCGCTGCCTTCTGCTGCGCGATTTGCAGCACCACGCCGGCCTCGCAAGTCATGGTGTTGGAATCGACGTCGATGTCGCGGATCTTGTCGAGGCGCCGCAGCGACACCACGACCTCGCCATTGTGCGGCGTCTGCCCGCCGACCAGGCCGGTGTTGCCGCCCTGCGGCACCAGCGCGATCCTGTGTTCGCTGGCAAGCTTGCAGATCGCGGCGACCTCAGTGGTCGAGCCCGGACGCAGCACCAGCGGCGAACGGCCGTGGAACAGGTCGCGCTCCTCGGTGACGTAGGGCTGGATGTCGGCGGCATCGGTTACCGCGTATTTCGCGCCGACGATGGCGCGGAATTTTTCCAGTAATTCGGGCGGAAGCGGCGGCACCGCTGATTGGACGATGTTCATTTTTTCTTGGTCTTTCACTCAGCCGGGGTTCTTAGTTTACGCATGACCGCCGCGCAAACGCGTCGCGTTTGTCGCGAGGGAAAACCGGTTTCCACTCTTCCGGGTCATGCTCGTTATCGCCCGACCGCTGCGCGGCGCAGCCGGTCATTGATGGCTTCGCCCAGCCCGTCCTCGGGAATGGGCGTCACCGCAATAGCATCCGCGTTTCTCGTGTCGAGCGTGCGAAGGTAACCGAACAAATTGGCGGCGGCCTCGGCGAGATCGCCGCGCTCGGACAGGTTCATCTCCACCAATGCGCATTCGCGCCGCGCCACCTTGACCGGCCCGAACGACAGCAAGGCTTCACCGACATGGACGTCGCTGGCATTGAGCCGGACCGGGGTCCGCGGCGCGTAATGCGAGGCGAGCATGCCCGGGGCGATCGGCTGAGCGTCGTTCTCGGCATCCTGCGGCGGCGATTGCAGCGGATGGCCGAGCACGCGCTCGATCTCGGCGCGGGTCAGCCCGCCCGGCCGTAGCAGTACAGGATCGGAGAAGCAGCCGACGATGGTGGATTCGACGCCGACCTCGACCGGGCCGCCGTCGACGATCATGTCGATGCGGCCAGCCAGATCCCCGTTCACATGCTCGGCGGTGGTGGGCGAGACATGGCCGGAGAGATTGGCCGACGGTGCTACCACGGCACCGCCGAACGCCTTGATGATGTCGCGCGCCACCTTGTGGGCCGGGATGCGTATCGCGACCGTGTCGAGCCCGGCGGTCGCGAGTTCCGCAACCGGGCAGGACAGCGCCTTCGGCAGCACCAGGGTCAGGGGGCCGGGCCAGAACGCATCCGCCAGCCGCAGAGCCTGCCCGTTGAACAGGGCGATCCGGCGGGCGGCGCCGAGATCGGCGACATGGGCGATCAGCGGATTGAAGGCCGGCCGGCCCTTGGCCTGGTAGAGCCGGGCAATCGCCGAGGCGTTGCCGGCATCGGCGCCGAGGCCGTAAACCGTCTCGGTCGGAAACGCCACCAGGCCGCCCTCGGCCAGAACCCCGGCGGCGGTGGCCGTGGCGGCGGCGCCGGCGGGCAATACGTGCGTTTTCAGACCTGTATCCACTGTGACTAGATTCCTCAATTGGGTGCCCTGTGGTCCCTTGCGGTCCCCGAAACCCGACGCTATAAGCCCGGCTCTTAGTCGGAGTGTGGCTCAGCCCGGTAGAGCACTGCGTTCGGGACGCAGGGGTCGCAGGTTCGAATCCTGCCACTCCGACCAGATTTCCTTAGGTTTTTCGTTCTCATCGGTGGCCGTTCCCGAGTCAACCACCGATTTGACCACCGAAACATACCGCGTTTTTTGGCCAATGGCTGCCGCCGCCCCATGCAAATGATCGGGATGGTGATGGCCATAGGTTTCCTGCAGGACCTCCGCCGACATGCCGAGGAACCCGGCCGCCTCCCAGATCGGCACGCCGCGCTGCATTAACCAGGTCGCTGCCGTGTGGCGCAACGTGTGCGGAGTGACTTTCCCGGGCAGCTTGGCAAGATCCACGGCAGATTTGAAGCCCTTCTTCACAGAAGCGACCGGCTTGCCATTGAACTCGACGAAGCAGGTGCTCATCAGCATGCGGTCTTTCCAACGACGCAAATGAGCCAGTAGCCGGGGCGGAAGTGGAGCTGGCGTCTGACGCTTCTTGGTCGCTCGCTTCCCGATCGGCCTTCGGTAGAAGATACCACGCTCGAGATCAACGTACGAGTGCCCGAGCTCGGGGTATGGCGATGCCGCCGCGATCGCGCCCGCCCGCGTGCCGGTGTAGAGGCCGATCAGGATAAATCTGGCCACGTGTCGGAGCGGCCGGCGGTCTGTCCGTACCGGCTCGCCCTTTGAGCTGCCCGCGTGGACGGTCTGCTTTTCGCGATAGCGCCAACATTGCCAAATCAAGGCTGCGGCCTCTGTGCGCGTCAGCCACCGGTCGCGCGCCTCACCTTTCGGCGGGAGGGATACGCGAACCGTACCACGGTGAAAGCCCTCCTTTGTATGATGGTTGATCGCGGCGCGGAACGTCTCGAGGTCACGACGCGCGCCGCCCCGGCTGCCGCGATGTTTGACGTAGCCTGCACAAGTTTGCGCGTTGACTGCCGACAGCTTCTTGCCGCCCCAGAAATCGTTGAGCCGCTCGATCCTTGCCTCAATTTCAAACTGATCACCTGGCTCGCCGATATCGGTCAGATAGATCGACAGCACGTCGGCGCAATCGATGTCGTCGATATCTCTTCGACTGCGCTCCGGTTGATATTTTTGCGCGATGTAGTTTGCTAGCGCCTGCTCTGCTTTCTGCGGAGGCTTTGTTTCAGACGCGCTCGCAATGCATCCTGTGGCGATATGTCGGTCGCCGTCTTTGATAATCCAGACGGACTGGGCGACGAGGTTGCCGTCGCGATACCGAGCTTTGCGTCTATAGAGCCGGGCTCCTTTGCTTGGACGCGGCATAATTCCCTCATTCTCTCTATATGAAAGAGTGTCGTGTAATCCTTGCCCGCGATGCGCTCGACGATGAGCCGTCCGCGGGCGCTCTCTCGGCGCAACCCGGAAGCGGTCATCGAACCATCCGGAAATGCCACGGCCGCTGCTACGGAAAGACGGAGCGGATCGTGCAGGCCAACGGCTTCCGGGCGCTTTGGTGCGTCGATCATATTAGTGAAATCGCGCGCTGCGAAGCACTAAAGATGATCGAGTTTTATGCGAGCGACTTCGTCGCGTTTCTATTTGTCTGAGGAGCGTGCGGGTCCTGAAGTGTTCGGCGGATACGGAGGTTGATGATGTGTGGTTACGCTGATCAAGGCGAAAGCTCTGCTGAGCGCAGACTCCCTTAGCAGTGGCTCTATGTGTGCTGGACGTCTCGAGATCATCAGTGCCCATCGGCACATACAATCAACTCGCGGACGATAGCTCAATTGCGACGAGCGGCTGTTTGAGGCGGTATGGGCTGCCGCGGAGAATGTCTGGGGCGGGCACGCCAACGTCGTCCTAGGAGCGGGTACCGATCACATTTCTGATACGCTTCATGCCGCGCTTTTCTGTTCGACGGTTTTTTCAAGCCCGTTACCAGTGCGACGCAATGCAGGCGAAGCCGGATGATTGGCTTCATTTCTGAGTCACTATCCGCAGGCCGTCCTGAATGCCTCACGGATCGCGCACTTTCGCAGGTTGGACGTTGTGGCCGCTCGTTGGACGATACGGGCGCGCAATTTCTATTGGGGTAGACGTTTCATCGATACTGGTGGATTTAACAGGTGGTGGGTTGGCTCAGCGAGCCGCTTGTGACGCCTTTGTGTCAATCGGCTTGCAAATTTGACCCCTCATCGGCGTCCAATTTTGACCCCTTTGCGCGGCGAGCTTTGCTGGTAGC
>NZ_LGHK01000074.1 GCF_001908235.1 Bradyrhizobium sp. NAS96.2 | reverse complement strand
AGCTTGGCGTGCGCATCGCGCTCGACGATTTCGGCACCGGCTATTCGTCGCTGAGCTATCTGCAGCGCTTCCCGTTCGACAAGATCAAGATCGACCGTGCCTTCATCAAGGATCTCGCCGGGACCGGCGCGTCGTCCACGATCGTTCAGGCCGTCGTGAACATTGCCGCCGCGAGCGACATGACGACGACCGCCGAGGGCGTCGAGACCGAGCAGCAGCGCAGTCTGCTTCGGACTCTCGGCTGTACCGAGATGCAGGGCTACCTGTTCAGCCGGCCGGTGCCGGATGTCGAGATCCGCAGGCTGCTGTCCTCGCATCGCGAGGATGCCGTCTCGGTCGCCTGACCGCCGGCAGCTTTCCCTGTGTGATTCCGGCCACGGAATGCCGCGCGAGCGCCGGCCATCTTGTTGATACGCAACAAGAGGGCCCCGCCATGTACTATCTCGTGAATGCGCTTCTCGTCCTGGCGATCGCGTTCTTCTTCTTCCTGCCGATGACTGATCGCCGCACGGCGCGGATGAAGCTCTGCATGGTGTGCGCGCTTGCCGTCGCGCTGACGGTGTCGGCGACCATGTCCCGGCCGCACGATGCGGCGCCGGTGATGGCGTCCAAGGGTTAGGCGCGGACGCTGGTCTCAATCGCGGGCTGCGATTGCCGGTGCCAAGAATTTGTTGACGGGACCTAATCCTTTGTACACTAGTACAAATCGCGCCGGCACCGCTCGCCCGAGCGGAAAGACGTCGGCGGCGTCGTGCGAGGAGACCGCCCCATGCAGCCGGAACCGATCTTCGATCTCGCTCATCTCGGGCACATGGAGCTGCTGACGCCGAAGCCGGACGAGAGCCTGACGTTCTTCGTCGACGTGATGGGCATGACGGTCAGCGGCCGACAGGGCGAGTCGGTCTATCTGCGCGGCTGGGACGACTATGAGCGTTACTCGCTGAAGCTGACCGCGTCGAAGACCTCGGGCATGGAGCACATGGCGCTGCGGGCGCGCAGCCGGCAGGCGCTCGAGCGCCGTGTCGCCGCGCTGAAGGGCTCCGGCTTCGACATCGGCTGGATCGACGGCGACATGGGGCAGGGACCGGCATTTCGCTGCCGCGACCCCGACGGCCACGTCATCGAACTCTATTACGAGACCGAATGGTACGAGGCGCCGGCCGGGCTGAAGCCTGCGTTGAAGAACCAGGCGCAGCGCTTTCCGGCCCGCGGCGTCAACGTCCGCCGGCTCGACCATCTCAACTGCCTCGCGGTCGACATCAAGGCCAATCGCCTGTTCTTCGAGAACTACCTAGGATGCCGAACCACCGAGCAGATCGTGCTCAACGACGGCACGGAAGCGGCGATGTGGATGACGATGTCGAACAAGAGCTACGACTTCGCCTATACGCGCGACCACTATGGCAAGCGCGGCCGGTTTCACCACGTGACCTATGCGCTGGACAGCCGCGAGGAGATCCTGCGGGCCGCGGATATTTTCCTCGAGCACGGCGTGCATATCGAGACCGGGCCGCACAAGCACGCGATCCAGCAGACTTTCTTCCTCTATGTCTATGAACCCGGCGGCAACCGCGTCGAGGTCGCCAATGCCGGAGCCCGCCTGATCCTCGCGCCGGACTGGAGGCCGATCGTGTGGACCGAGGAGGAGCGCAAGAAGGGCCAGGCGTGGGGGTTGAAGACGATCGAGTCGTTCCACACCCACGGCACGCCGCCGGTGATCGACTAGGCGCCGGACTGCGGCAAGCGGACCGATCGCGCGCGTCGATACGCCGCCACATACAGGCGCGGACACTGACGACAACATCGACGCACAACCATATGATCCGGGTCGAAAGGGCGAACGCTGCGCAGCGCGCGGGATGTGAACCGGTGGAAACAGGCACAATGGCTGGCAAGACCTCCAAGAAGTCGGCGAAGAGCGCCAAGAAGAGCGCAAAGAAGGCAGCCGTCACGCGCGGGGCTGCAAAGCCGCGTCTGCTCGCGGGCGGCAATCCGCAGATCGCAAAGGGAGTTGGTGACGCGCCTGTGCAAGCGTATATCGCGGCGATGCCGGGGTGGAAAAGCGAGGTCGGACGCAAGCTTGACGCGCTCATCGTGCGGACCGTCCCCGGCGTGCACAAGGCGGTGAAGTGGAACTCGCCGCTCTACGGCATGGCAGGCGAAGGCTGGTTCCTCGGCATCCATGTCTTCACCCGCTACATCAAGGTGGCGTTCTTTCGCGGCGCATTGCTGCGTCCCGTGCCGCCGGGCGAGTCCAAGCAGCAGCACACGCGCTATCTCAACATTCATGAGAACGACGAACTCGACGAAGCCCAATTCACCGCCTGGGTGAAGCAAGCCAGTCGATTGCCCGGCGAACGGATGTGAGCGGCCGCGCAAGCACGGACCGGTGAGCAGCGGCCATCACGCGCCGTCGGTGCGGCTATGCACGCGCGATCATTGCCTCGCCTCGGGCGTTTGGTGTTAGGCTGAACCAAAGCACGATGAATCGTCATCGCGCTTTGGATTGTTGTCCTGGCATGGTCTCCGCGCAAACGCTTTGCGTTTGTCGCGAGGGAAAACCGCTTGGCACTTTCCCGGATCATGCTCTGGTAGCGTCAGAGGAAAACGTCGATGAGCGAACACACGACGGATAAGCGCGTGCGAGAGGCGTCTCGCAGGCGATTTCTTCAGGCGGGTGCGGCACTGGCCGGAGGCTCCGCGATGGCGGGAGTTGCCGGTTCTCCTGCGCTTGCCGAACAGGGGAATAATCTTCCGCCCAACGTGCCGGAATGGATGAAAGCGCCCGGCGACCCGATGGGAAGCCAGCCCTATGGCGCGCCATCGGTTCACGAGAAGGGCGTCGTCAAGAACATCTCGAAGACGCTGCCGCAATATATCTCGGCGTCGGGCCGCACGCCGTTGCAGGAGCTAGACGGCATTATCACGCCGAACGGCCTGTTCTACGAACGCCACCATGGCGGCGTGCCGACCATCGATCCGGCCGAGCATCGGCTGATGCTGCATGGCATGGTCGATCGCCCGCTGGTGTTCACGATGGCGGACATCCGCCGCTTTCCGTCGCAGTCGCGCATCCATTTCCTGGAGTGCTCCGGCAATCCGGTCTACACCAAGCCCTACGGCAAGACGGCTTCCGACCTCGTCGGCCTCCTGAGCTGCGCCGAATGGACCGGCGTGCCGCTCAAGACCGTGCTCGACGAAGCGGGCTTGCAGCCGGGCGCCAAATGGGTCGTCGCCGAAGGCGCCGATGCCGCCGCGCTAACGCGCTCGATCCCGATCGAGAAATGCCTCGACGACGCCATGCTGGTCTACAGCCAGAACGGCGAGCGGCTGCGTCCGCAACAGGGCTATCCGCTGCGCCTGTTGCTGCCCGGCTTCGAGGGCAACATGAACGTGAAGTGGCTGCGCCGGCTCAAGGTCACCGCCGAGCCGGCCTATTCGCGCGAAGAGACTTCGAAATACACCGACCCGATGCCGGACGGCACGTCGCGCGAATTCACCTTCTACATGGAGGCCAAGTCGATCATCACGCGGCCGTCGGGTGGGCAGAAGCTGACCACACACGGCTTCCACGAGATCACCGGGATAGCCTGGAGCGGCCACGGCAAGATCAAGAGCGTCGAGATCTCGCTCGACGAGGGCAAGAGCTGGCAACAGGCGGAGCTTCAGGAGCCGGTGCTGACGCGCGCGCTCACGCGCTTCCGTTTGCCCTGGCACTGGGACGGCACTCCCGCAGTGATCCAGAGCCGCGCTATCGACGAGACCGGCTACACGCAGCCGACGCTGGCGGAATTGGTCAAGGTGCGTGGTCTCAACTCGTTCTACCACAACAACGCGATCTGGCCCTGGCGCATCGATGCGAATGGCGAGGTGACCAATGCCCAGGCGTAACCTGAAGGCGGCGTTCGTCGTGGGTGCGGTTGCGATGCTTGCTGCTGCAGCGCAGGCCGACGATCGCTATGGCATCGGGCGTCCGGCAACGCCTGCCGAGATCGCAGGCTGGAACATCGATATCGGCCGCGATGGCTCCAACCTGCCGCCGGGCAGCGGCAGTGTCGAGCGCGGCCGCACCGTGTTCGCCGAGCAATGTGCGGCATGCCACGGCGACAACGGGCAGGGCGGCGTCGGCGACCGTCTGGTCGGCGGACAGGGCACGCTGGCAAGCCCGAAGCCCATCCGCACCGTCGGCAGCTACTGGCCCTATGCCCCGACCCTGTTCGATTACATCCGCCGCGCGATGCCACAGAACGCGCCGCAATCGCTGAGCAATGAGGACGTCTACGCGGTGTCCGCCTACATCCTCAGCCTCAACGGCGTCGTCCCCGCCAATGCCGTGCTCGACGCCAGGTCGCTCGCCGCCGTCAGGATGCCGAACCGCGACGGCTTCGTCTCCGACCCGCGGCCTGACGTGCATAACCATTGAGTGGCGAGCCACAGCCGGCCGGCTCGCAGCATCGTGACGCCGTAGCCCCGTGCGCTGAAGATTGCCGTCCCCATATCCGTTAGGGGCGGCTCGGCCGGCCTTCGACAGGTTTCCATTGATCGACAGGAGTGGTCGCATGTCCGGATTGAGGGCGGTTGCCGCCGCTATAGTGCTTGCAGGGATGACGTTTTCTCCGGTCGTTGCCCAGATTTCGGAGCCGGCGCTGTTTGACGCGCAAAATCCCGGGCGCAGCGCAATCAACGGCGGCGCCCTGACGCCATGGGGTGAGGCTCAGGCGGCGGGGCAACGTAGCGGCAACCCGGAGAACGCCTACGGCGCCATGCCGCAGGCGCCGTCCTCGTCCTGCGCTCGCTACCGCTCGTTCGATCCGGCGTCCGGCACTTTCCTTGGCCGCGACGGCCGTCGCCATCCCTGCCAATAGGACCCGCCACGCCGCTTGGCGGTGGATAAGGGCTCCGGCTATCGCGCGGCGTGCGAACGCCCGCGCGTCGAGCGCGTTATAGTTCGCCGATCGCGGCGGCCCGCTGGACCCGAGCGGCGGAGGACATCAGACGTGACCGACATCCTGGCCGGCTTCTGGGATCGAAAATCGACCACTGAGCTGTTGCGCGAGGCGGCGCGCGCCGACGGCGACGCGGAGACGCCGGTCTTCAAACGCTCGCTCTCGGCGTTGCAACTGGTCACGCTCGGCATCGGCGGCATCATCGGCGCCGGCATCTTCGTGCTGACGGGGCACGCGGCCGCCGCCAATGCCGGCCCCGCCGTCACGCTCTCCTTCATGCTCGGCGCCGTCGCCTGCGCCTTTGCCGGCCTGTGCTACGCCGAGATGGCATCGACGGTGCCGATCTGCGGCAGCGCCTATACTTACGCATATGCCACGCTCGGTGAATTGATCGCCTGGATCATCGGCTGGGACCTGATCCTCGAATATGCCGTCGGTGCGATCGCGGTCTCGGTCGGATGGTCCGGCTATTTCGTCAGCTTCATGCGCGATTTCGGCATCAACCTGCCGCACCAATTCACCTCGGCGCCGCTCGCCTACGACACCAACACGGGGGCGTGGTCGTCGACCGGCGCGGTCATCAACATCCCGGCGATGGCGATCATCGCTTTCGTCACCACGCTGCTCGTGGTCGGCATTCGCGAGTCCGCGCGCTTCACCAGCTTCGTCGTCGTGGTCAAGCTCGTCGTCATCGCATTGTTTCTCGCCGCCGCGGCCTCCTCGGTCTCGCTGGCGAACTGGGTGACGGCGGGCAATCCGGAGGGCGCGCTGATCCCGCCGAATGCCGGTCCCGGTGCATTCGGCTGGTCCGGCGTGGTCCGCGGTGCGGCGGTGGTGTTCTTCGCCTATATCGGCTTCGATGCGATCTCGACCGCGGCGCAGGAGGCGAAGACGCCGGAGCGCGACATGCCGATCGGCATTCTCGGCTCGCTCGTGATCTGCGCCGCGCTCTATGTCGCCGTCGGCTTCGTGCTGACCGGCATCGTGCCGTACGACAAGCTCAGCGTGCCGGATCCGATCGCCGTCGGCATCGATGCGGTTGGCATCGGTTGGCTCGGTCCGTTCATCAAGCTCGGCATCCTGTTCGGACTGACGTCGGTGATCCTCATCATGCTGCTGGCACAGCCGCGGATCTTCCGCGCCATGGCGCATGACGGGCTGCTGCCGGGCCTTGCCGCAAAAATCCATCCGCGCTTCCAGACCCCCTATGTCTCGACCATCTTCGCCGGCACCGTCGCCGCCATTCTCGGCGGGCTGCTGCCGATCGGGCTGGTCGGCGAGCTCGTCTCGATCGGCACGCTGTTCGCATTCACCGTGGTCTCGATCGGAACGCTGGTGCTGCGCATCCGCGATCCGCAATTGCCGCGCCCGTTCAAGGCTCCGGCAATCTGGCTGGTGGCCCCCGCTGCCGCCGGAACCTCGCTGTTCCTGATGCTCGGCCTGCCAGTCGACACCTGGATCAGGCTCGCGGTGTGGCTCGTGATCGGGCTGGTGATCTATGCGGCCTATGGCAGACGCCACAGCCGGCTGCGGGCGGGCGGTGAGAGCGTCGCGGGCCTATAGTGCGCACGCGAGCGGCCTGCTAGGTTTGCGCGCTGAGATCGCATCATAAAGCCGCGATAGTCGGCGCAAGTCCCGGGAGGCCTCCATGCAAAATTCAACGGTGCGCGCGCGGTGGATCGCCGCCGCGATAGTTTCGATCGGCATCGCGACGGTTGCTCCCGCGCGCGCCGCATCGGTTGCGCCGGTTGCCGCCGAGAACGGCATGGTCGTCTCCGCGCAGCATCTCGCGACGCAGGTCGGCATCGAGGTGTTGAAGCGCGGCGGCAACGCGATCGACGCGGCGGTTGCCGTCGGTTACGCGCTTGCGGTGGTCTATCCCGCCGCCGGCAATCTCGGTGGCGGCGGGTTCATGACCATCCAGCTTGCCGACGGCCGCAAGACCTTCCTGGATTTCCGCGAAACCGCGCCAAAGGGTGCCACCGCCAACATGTATCTCGACAAGGACGGCAAAGTCATCGCCGACCTGTCGACCAAGGGGCACCTCGCTGTCGGCGTGCCGGGCTCGGTGGCCGGCATGGAATATGCGCGCGAGAAGTACGGCACGATGAAGCGCGCGGACGTGATCGCGCCGGCGCTGCAACTCGCCGAGGACGGCTTCCTGCTGGACCAGGGCGACATCAGCATGTTCCAGACCGCGACCAAGGATTTTCAGGACGATCCGGCCTCGGCCGCGATCTTCCTCAACAATGGCAAGCCGTTCCAGGTCGGCGAGCGGCTGACGCAGCACGAGCTCGCCGAGACGCTGCGCGAGATCAGCAAGCGCGGCACCGATGGTTTCTACAAGGGGTGGGTGGGGGCGGCGATCGTCGCCTCGAGCCAGGCCGGCAAGGGCCTGCTCACCCAGGAGGACCTCGACAATTACAAAGTCCGTGAGCTCGCGCCGGTCGAATGCGACTATCGCGGCTATCACGTGGTTTCGGCGCCGCCGCCAAGCTCGGGTGGCGTTGTCATCTGCGAGGTGCTGAACATCCTCGAGGGCTATCCCCTGAAGGAGCTCGGCTACCACTCCGCGCAGGCCGTGCACTACCAGATCGAGGCGATGCGCCACGCCTATGTCGATCGCAACAGCTATCTCGGCGACCCGGATTTCGTGAAGAATCCGCTCGAGCGCCTGCTCGACAAGAATTACGCCGCCAAGATCCGCACCGCGATCGACCCGGCCAAGGCCGGCGTGTCCAAGGACATCAAGCCCGGTGTGCCGCCGCACGAAGGCAGCAACACCACGCACTATTCGATCGCCGACAAGGACGGCAACGCGGTGTCGGTCACCTACACGCTCAACGATTGGTTCGGCGCCAAGGTGACCGCGGCCAAGACCGGCGTGCTCCTGAACGACGAGATGGACGACTTCACCGCCAAAGTGGGGGTGCCGAACCTCTACGGCCTGGTGCAGGGCGAGGCCAATTCGATCGTCCCGGGCAAGCGCCCGCTGTCCTCGATGAGCCCGACCATCGTCACCAGGGACGGCAAGCCGGTCATGGTGGTGGGCACGCCCGGCGGCAGCCGCATCATCACGGCCGTGCTGCTGACGATGATCAACGCCATCGACTACGGCATGAACGCGCAGGAGGCCGTGGATATGCCGCGCTTCCACCAGCAGTGGCTACCGGAGGCGACCAATCTCGAGAATTACACGCTGTCGCCGGATACGCGGAAGATGCTGGAAGGCATGGGCCACAAATTCGGCCCGCCGCAGCCGGCCAACCACCTCGCGGTGATCGTCATCGGCGCGCCGTCGCTGGGCGGCGAGCCGGTCGGCAACAACCGCTTCTATGGCGCAAACGACCCGCGCCGCAATTCAGGGCTGGCGGCCGGCTACTGATTGTCGTCGTACGATCGCGCGGCGGCCGGGCAGGGCTCGCCGCCCGGTCGATCTCGCCTCAGGCGATGGCGCTCGATCTGCCGTCGTCGTGCCCGCCGGTCAGCAGCAAGCGCCGGCGGATCGCATCCTCGATCAGGGCCAGCGATTGCCTGGCTTCGCGTGCCTCGGCTTCGGCGGCCTGGGCGCGGAATTCGGCGGCATCGAGCTGCTCCTGCTGCGACTCGATACGTCGCCTGGCCTCCTCGAGTGCCCGGGAGGCGTCCCGCAGCTTACGCTCGGTGGCGGCGATGATTTCGAGCTGCGCCTGTTCGGCCGCCTCGGCGCGGGCCTCGCCGGCGCGGGCCCTGTCCTCGATGCTGCGGAACAGATCCGCCGCCTGATAGACGAGGTCCAAGGCCTCGGTGCCCATCGCCGATGTGGGTGGTTTCGGAAATCCAACGATATTCGGGTCGACGGCAAACGGCCGTTTAAATCCGCGCAGTGCCATGCAAGTCAGCCCCTCGCGAGTCGCGTGTACCCCAACAACTTGGGGTAGTTATAGTTAATGGGTCGTTAATCGGATGGGCCGGCCGGCACTGTCCACCGGTTTCTGATGCCGCAATCCCCGTAGCGGCAGCCGGGTAGTGGAAGCGGTGGCAGGACTCGCGCTTTTCTTTCGCGGCGCGCTCATCGCGCAAGCGCCGCGATTGCAGGCCGGAGCGCCGCGCGGCGATGGGTGGGCGAATCGAGGGACGGAGGCGGGAAGGCCGATGCAATTCTGCGGAGCATCCCCGGGGTCGGGGACGGCTGATTTGGCTGCGCGCCGACCCGGGCTCTATGGCATAAGTTTGACGTCTGACGCGCTTTAATTCTCCTGTGTTGAATTGCAGGTCCATGGTGCGACCGATATACCGGGCGGCCTAAGTGGCACGCAGCGCACTCAGAACGAGCGACGTATTCGCCACGGAAAATCTGGTCGATGAAATTTCTGTTGCGGTTCTTCGGGTTCCTGTTCACCGCAGGAACCATCCTGTTCCTGGCCGGTCTGGCCGCGGTCGCAGGGCTGTTCTGGCATTTTTCCAAGGACCTGCCCGACTATTCGCAGCTTCAGAACTACGAGCCGCCGGTGATGACCCGCGTGCACGCGGCGGATGGATCGCTGCTGGGCGAGTTCGCCAAGGAGCGGCGGCTCTATCTGCCGATCCAGGCCGTGCCGAAGCTCGTGATCAACGCCTTCCTCGCGGCCGAGGACAAGAATTTCTACGAGCACGGTGGCGTCGACTACACCGGCATGGCGCGCGCCGGCGTCGCCTACATCCAGAACTTCGGTTCCAACCGCCGTCCGCAGGGTGCTTCCACGATCACCCAGCAGGTCGCCAAGAACTTCCTTCTGACCAACGAGGTGTCGTTCACCCGCAAGATCAAGGAAGCCCTGCTGGCGATGCGAATCGAGCGGGCCTACTCCAAGGACAAGATCCTCGAGCTATATCTCAACGAAATCTATCTCGGCCTCGGCGCCTACGGCATCGCGGCCGCCTCGCTGGTTTATTTCGACAAGTCCGTCAATGAACTGACCGTTGCCGAAGCGGCCTATCTGGCGGCGCTGCCGAAAATGCCGGCCAGCCTGCATCCGGTGCGCAACCATGCGCGCGCCGTCGAGCGCCGCAACTACGTGATCGACCGCCTGCAGGAGAACGGCTGGATCACCGCTGCCGACGCCGACAAGGCGCGCAAGGACCCGCTGACCGTCACCAACCGCAGCAACGGCGCCCACACCTTCGCCGGCGAATATTTCTCGGAAGAAGTCCGCCGCGACATCTTCGAGCGCTATGGCGAGAAGAAGCTCTACGAAGGTGGCCTGTCGGTGCGCACCACGCTCGATCCCAAGATCCAGGTGATGGCGCGCAAGAGCATGGTGGCGGGGCTCGTGAACTATGACGAGCAGCAGGGCTATCGCGGCGCGATCCAGAAGCTCGATCTCACCAGTGACTGGGGCGTCCCGCTCGCCGAGATCAAATCGCTCTCGGACATCTCGCCATGGCGTATGGCGGTGGTGCTGGAGAGTAACGACCAGTCGGCGCGGATCGGCTTCCAGCCCGGACGCGAACTCGGCGGCGCCATCAGCAAGCAGCGCGAGACCGGCATCGTCACGCTGGAAGGCGTGCGATGGGCGCGGGCACTGTCCGGCCCCTACAAGGGCAAGACGCCGACCTCGGTGGCGCAGGTGCTGCAGCCCGGCGACGTGATCTACGCCGATCCGCTGTTCACCAAGGACGGCAAGGCCGTCGAAGGCCAGTACCGGCTGCGCCAGGTTCCCGAACTGTCGGGCGCGATGGTGGCAATGGATCCGCACACCGGCCGTGTGCTCGCTATGGTCGGCGGCTTCTCGTTCGACCAGAGCCAGTTCAACCGCGCGACGCAGGCCTACCGGCAGCCCGGTTCGACCTTCAAGCCGATCGT
>NZ_LGHK01000073.1 GCF_001908235.1 Bradyrhizobium sp. NAS96.2 | reverse complement strand
TGCCGCTCCGGCTGCGGGTGCTGCGGCTCCGGCCGCGGGTGCCAAGGCTCCCGCCGGCGGTGGCGACAAGAAGAAGTAATCGATCAGGTCGGCGCGCGATCCTCTGATGGCGCGCCGACGCGGGATGCCGCGCCATGCGCCTTTTTGTCGGTCTCGGTAATCCCGGCGCGAAATACGCCAGCAACCGGCACAATATCGGTTTTCTGGCGGTCGACGAGATTGCACGGCGTCATGGTTTCGCACCATGGCGCCGTCGCTTTCAGGGCGAGACCTCCGAAGGTGTCGTCGATCGTGAGAAGGTCGTGCTGCTGAAGCCGACTACTTTCATGAACGAGTCCGGACGCGCGGTGCAGGAGGCGGCGAACTTCTTCAAGCTCGCGCCCGCCGACATCACCGTGTTCCAGGACGAGCTCGAACTGCCGCCCGCCAAGGTGCGGGTCAAGATCGGCGGCGGGATCGCCGGCCATAACGGGCTGCGCTCGATCTCCGCACATATCGGCAACGAATATCGGCGGGTGCGGCTCGGGATCGGTCATCCCGGCGTCAAGGAGCTCGTGCACAGCCACGTGCTGTCGGACTTCGCCAAGAGCGACCGGGCGTGGGTGGAGGCCTTGTGCCAGGCCGTCGCCGACAATGCCGGCCTGCTGGCAGCGGGGCACGATGCGTCGTTCGCGAACAAGGTGCATCTGACAATGCAGGCCAAGGGATTTTTCGACAAGGGTGAGAACGGCGGCGAGCCGGCCTGATCCCCTTGTGTCCGGCGCGAGGCCGGGCATGACGAAGATGGATAGAGGAAGACATGGGATTCAAATGCGGGATCGTCGGGCTGCCTAACGTCGGCAAGTCGACGCTGTTCAATGCGCTGACCGAGACGGCGGCCGCCCAGGCGGCGAACTATCCGTTCTGCACCATCGAGCCGAATGTCGGCGAGGTGGCGGTTCCCGATCCGCGGCTGGAGAAGCTCGCCGCGGTCGCGAAGTCGGGGCAGATCATCCCGACCCGGCTCACCTTCGTCGATATCGCGGGCCTGGTCCGCGGCGCGTCGCAGGGCGAAGGCCTCGGCAACCAGTTCCTCGCCAACATCCGCGAGGTCGACGCCATCGCCCATGTGGTGCGCTGCTTCGAGGATTCCGACATCACCCATGTCGAAGGCAAGATCGCGCCGCTCGCCGATATCGAGACCATCGAGACCGAGCTGATGCTGTCCGACCTCGACAGCCTCGAGAAGCGCGTCGACAATCTCACCAAGAAGGCCAAGGGCAACGACAAGGAAGCCAAGGAGCAGCTCGAGCTGGTCAACCGCGCGCTGGCGTTGCTGCGCGACGGCAAGCCGGCCCGCGGCATGGAGCGCAAGCCGGAAGAGGAGCGTGCGTTCCGCATGCTCGGGCTCTTGACCTCCAAGCCAGTGCTCTATGTCTGCAACGTCGAGGAAGGCTCGGCCAAGGACGGCAACAATTTCTCCAAGGCGGTGTTCGAGCGTGCCAAGGAGGAGGGCGCGGTGGCGGTCGTGATCTCCGCCAAGATCGAATCCGAGATCGCGACGCTGTCGCGCGAGGAGCGTACCGACTTCCTGGAGACCTTGGGTCTCGAAGAGGCCGGGCTCGACCGGCTGATCCGCGCCGGCTACCGGCTGCTCGACCTCATCACCTATTTCACCGTCGGCCCGAAGGAAGCGCGCGCCTGGACCATCGACCGCGGCACCAAGGCGCCTGCCGCGGCCGGCGTGATCCACACCGATTTCGAGAAAGGCTTCATCCGCGCCGAGACCATTGCGTACGACGATTATGTCGCCGGCAATGGCGAAGCCGGCGCGCGCGATGCCGGCAAGCTGCGGCTAGAAGGCAAGGAGTATGTCGTCGCCGACGGCGACGTCATGCATTTCAGGTTCAATACCTGATCGCAATGTTCAGCCGCGCGTGAGGCGGCAGTGAATTAAGCACCGCTCGTTCCCACGTCGTCCCGGCGAAGGCCGGGACCCATAACCACGGCTCTCTGTGATTGGAGGCGCTGTGGCCCCAGCTTTTCCTTAAGGCAGGCAACGGTGGCTATGGGTCCCGGCCTTCGCCGGGACGACGCTGAATGTGAGGTGCCGCTTTCGGCTCTCCCCCACTCCCTGTGGTTATGGGTCCCTGCTTTCGCGGGGACGACATCGAGTATGCGGTACTTCTGACGCGTTAGCGATCCGCCCGCCCGATCACATCCATCAGCTCGGCGATCTTGCGCCGCTGGTCGGCCCTGTCGCCGGACGAGATCGCATGCTCCACGCAATGCGCCACGTGATCGCGCAGCACCTCTTCCTCGACGCGGCGCAGCGCTGCGCGCGCCGCGGCGATCTGCGTCACCACGTCGATGCAATAGCGGTCGTCCTCGACCATGGTGGCTAGCCCGCGGATCTGACCCTCGATCCGTTTGAGCCGTTTCAGACAGGATGTCTTGACCTCGTCTCTCATAGGTCTCATATACCCCCCTAGGGTATCTAAATCAAGAGGCCGGGATACCGGCCGGGAAGAGTTTCGTGGCACAGGCAAAGCACGACCATTCGCACGCCGATCATCACCATCATGGCGCGGCCAAGCATTCCTGTTGCGGCGGCAAGCATGATCACGCCGCCGCGCCGGCCGAGGCGGCGTTCGCGATCGATCCGGTCTGCGGCATGAAGGTCAACCCGGCGACGGCCAAGCACCGCTTCAGCTACAAGGGCGAGGAGTATTTGTTCTGCAGCGGCCGCTGCCGCGAGCGCTTCGAGGCCGAGCCGGAGAAGTACCTCAAGCCGCGCGAGGCGGAGCCGCCGGCGCCTGCCGGCACGATCTACACCTGCCCGATGCATCCCGAGGTGCGTCAGGTTGGTCCCGGCAGCTGCCCAATCTGCGGCATGGCGTTGGAGCCCGAGCAGGTCTCGCTCGACGACGGACCGGATCCTGAATTGATCGACATGACCAGGCGGTTCTGGATCGGCCTCGCGCTCACGCTGCCGGTGTTTGTGCTCGAGATGGGCAGCCATCTCGGGCTGATGCATCTGGTGCCGCAGTCCACCTCGAACTGGATCTCGTTCGTGCTGGCGACGCCGGTCGTGCTGTGGGCGGGCGCGCCGTTCTTCGTGCGCGGCTGGCAGTCGCTCGTGACCCGCAATCTCAACATGTTCACGCTGATCGCGATCGGCACCGGCGTCGCCTATGTCTACAGCGTGGTTGCCACGCTGACGCCGCAGCTGTTCCCGCCTGCATTGCGCGACATGCATGGCGCGGTCGCGGTGTATTTCGAGGCGGCGGCCGTGATCACGGTGCTGGTGTTGCTCGGCCAGGTGCTGGAGCTGCGTGCCCGCGCACAGACCTCGGGCGCGATCCGCGCGCTGCTCGGCCTTGCGCCCAAGACCGCGCGACGCATCACCGAGCATGGCGACGAGGACATCGACATCGACGCGATCAAGGTCGGCGATCGCCTGCGCGTGCGTCCCGGCGAGAAGGTGCCGGTCGACGGCGTCGTCATCGAGGGCAGCGCCGTCATCGACGAATCCATGGTGACGGGTGAATCGATGCCGGTCACGAAGGCCGAGGGCGCCAAGGTGATCGGCGGTACCGTCAACCAGAGCGGCGGCCTCGTGATGCGCGCCGAGAAGGTCGGCCGCGACACCATGCTGTCGCGCATCGTTGATATGGTGGCGAAGGCGCAGCGCTCGCGCGCGCCGATCCAGCGGCTCGCCGATCGCGTCGCCGGCTGGTTCGTGCCGGCGGTGATCGCCGCAGCCGCGCTCGCCTTCATTGCCTGGTCAGTGTTCGGCCCCGAACCGCGCCTGACTTTTGCGCTGGTCGCAGCCGTCACGGTGCTGATCATCGCCTGCCCCTGTGCGCTCGGATTGGCAACGCCGATGTCGATCATGGTCGGTGTCGGCCGCGGCGCGCATTCCGGCATCCTGATCCGCGATGCGCAGGCGCTGGAGCGGATGGAAGCGATCGACACGCTGGTGCTCGACAAGACCGGCACGCTCACCGAAGGCAAGCCGAAGGTCGTGCGCGTCATTGCCGCCGAAGGGGTCGACGAGAGCGATCTGCTGCGCCTGGCCGCTAGCGTCGAGCGGGGCAGCGAGCATCCGCTGGCGCAGGCGATCCTTGCTTCCGCCCGGGAGCGCAAGCTCGCACCCGCCGCCGTCAGCAATTTTACCTCGTCCTCCGGCAAGGGCGCGACCGGCACGGTCGACGCCAAGCAGGTTGCGCTCGGCAACGCCGTGCTGATGGCCGAACTGAAGATCGCGACGGCAACGCTGGATCAGGCCGCCGAGACTGCGCGCCGCGACGGTGCCACGGCGATCTATGTCGCGGTCGATGGCAGCATTGCCGGCGTGATCGCGATCGCCGATCCGGTCAAGCCGTCGGCAGCCAGCGCGCTGCAGGCGCTGCGCGCCGAAGGCCTGCGCATCGTGATGCTGACCGGCGACAACGAGACCACCGCGCGCGCGGTTGCGAAGACGCTTGGTATCGACGAGGTCGAGGCCGGCGTGCTGCCGGAGCGCAAGAGCGAGGTCGTGCAGCGGCTGCGCGGCGAGGGCCGCACCGTCGCGATGGCGGGCGACGGCGTCAACGATGCGCCGGCGCTCGCCGCCGCCGATGTCGGCATCGCGATGGGCGGCGGCACCGACGTTGCGATCGAGAGCGCGGGGATCACGCTGCTCACCGGCGATCTGATGGGCCTCGTCCGCGCGCGGCGATTGTCGGTCACAACCATGCGCAACATCCGCCAGAATCTTGCGTTCGCGTTCGTCTACAACGCCGCCGGCGTGCCGATCGCGGCAGGCGTGCTGTATCCGCTGTTCGGCATCCTGCTGTCGCCGATGGTCGGCGCCGCGGCGATGGCGCTGTCCTCGGTCAGCGTGATCGGCAACGCGCTGCGGCTGTCGCGGGTGAAGCTGGATTGAGCCGATGACATCCGTAGCCCGGATGCAGCCAACGGGTCGCGCGAATGCGCGCCCGATGACAGGCTCCGCGAAATCCGGGGTTTTCACCGCGTGGTGAGACCGCCCCGGATTGCGCTGCGCTTCATCCGGGCTACGAAGCTTTCTTACCTCGCCCCGCTTGCGGGGAGAGGTCGGATCGCATCGTGAGATGCGGTCCGGGTGAGGGGGACTCTCCGCGAGTCTGTCTCTCACCATGTCCGCGGAAGCGCCTCCCTCACCCCAACCCTCTCCCCGTAAGAACGGGGAGAGGGGGAAGAGGACTACGCCGGCATCAGCAACTGCGCGCGGCGCTCCATCTCGGCATCGAGCCAGGTCGCGAGGTCCTCGCTCACCTCGACCATCGGCAGCCGCACCTCGGGGCTGTCGATCAGGCCCTGCCGCCACAGCCAGTGCTTGGCCGGCGCGGGGCTGGGTTCCGCGAACAGCAGCCGGGTCAGGCCGACGACGCTCTGCCAAGCGGCCAGTGCCGCGTCGCGCTTGCCCTGCTGCAGCAGCGAGCGGATCGAAGCGAAGGTGTCGGTCTCCAGATGTGCGGACAGCAGGATCGCGCCGTCGGCGCCGTCCGAGAGCGCGTCGAATGTCTGCGCATCCTCGCCGGTCAGCACGCGGAAGCCGGCCGGCCGCCGGTTGAGGAAGTCGATCGACTGCGCGCGGTCGGCGCAGCAATCCTTCATGCCGGCGATGTTCGGATGCTCCGCGAGCGCCAGCAGCGTCTCGTTGGTGAGGTTCACCGCCGTGCGATACGGAATGTTGTAGAGCACGATCGGCCACGACGCGTGATCGGCAAGCGCGTTGAAATGCTGCACGAGCCCGCGTTGCGAGGGCCTGATGTAGTAGGGGCTTGCGATCAGATAGCCGTTGATCGGCCAGTCGGCCGTATCATCAAGCGCATCCTTCATCTTGGCCGTCGAGGCGCCTGACAGCCCGAGGACGACCGGCAAATGGCGGGAGTTGGCACTGAGCTCGTCGAGCACGACGCTGACCAGCCCCTCCAGCTCATCGGTGCTGAGCGCCATGCCTTCACCAGAGGTCGCGCCGAGAATGAAGCCGTCGACAGGGCCGCTGGCATAGTGCCGCACGAGGCGGCGCAGCGAGGTGACGTCGAGTTCGCCGTCACGGAACGGCGTGATCAAAGGCAGCCAGAGGCCCTGCAATTGCTGGTGTAGCTCAGTCATGTTCCATCTCCTTAAGGGGACAAAGCCGGAGACGGGACCAACAAAAAACCCCGTCCAGGCGGCGGGGTTTCGGGATCGTTGAATGCGAAGGTGATCTTATCGCGCGCGATCTCGTGTCCCCGGGAGGGGAGCTTTTTTCGACGAGAGAGCGGCGCACGAAGTCGTGATCATCTGCTAATGATGCTGCGCTGCGAGGTTGTTGTCAATGCACATGCTGACCGTGACGTGCAGCACGTTTCAGCATGACATCGAGGTGAAGGGACGTGACGATGAAAAAAAGCCGGGCTCAGCAGAGCCCGGCTTAAGGTATTGGCCACGTGAGGCCGACACAATCACCTTCCAAGAGGGATTACTGAACTTCCGCGCCACTGGAGGAGGGGGACATATGCGCGACGCGACCGCTCAGCGTGGCAACACTATGATCCCCATCGACGCCATGCAGCAACTATCCAGGTCGCATGTCAGTCATGCGGAGATTCAGGGGCGTCTTGGGGCAGCACGGACATCCCTATAAACCAGCCCTATAAGACCGGCTTAATCAGGACGGCCAGCGCTGCGCCTTGCTGACCACGAAGTCGCGGAACACCTGCACCCGGGCCACTGTCTTCAGCTCTTCCGGATAGACGAAGTAGGTGTCGAGCGCGATCGAGTCGGACTCGCCGAACAGCTGCACGAGGTTGTTCTGTTCGACCAGATAGTCCGGCAGCGCGGCGATGCCGAGGCCCTGCTGGCAGGCGCGCACCAACCCTAAGATGTTGTTGACCTTGAAGTAGGGTTCGCGCGGACCAGAGCCGTTGCGGCCGGCATCGATCAGCCAGCTGCGGTTCTGCAGATGCGGCGGCACCTGCGAGTCGCCGAGCATGATGATGCGATGCGAGTCGAGATCATCCAGCGTCCGCGGCGTGCCGAAGCGCTTGATGTATTCCGGCGAGCAATAGGCATGGAAGCCGATCGAGAACAGCTTGCGCTGGATCAGATCCGGCTGGGTTGGCTTGCGGGTGCGGATCGCAACGTCGGCCTCGCGCATCGACAGATCGAGATCCTCGTCGGTGACGATCAGCGAGATTCGGATGTCCGGATAAAGCGCGGTGAATTCGTCGAGCCGCGGGATCAGCCAGTTGATGCCGAGCGCCGGCGGCGTCGTGATCTTGAGGTCGCCGCTCGGCCGCTCGCGGCTGTCGGTGAGCTTGGCGCGCGCCGCCTGCAACTGCATGAACACGTCATGCGCGGTGCGGAACAAGAGGTCGCCCTGTTCGGTGAGGATCAGGCCGCGCGCATGGCGGTGAAACAGCGAGACCGAGAGCTCCTGCTCCAGCGCACTGACCTGGCGGGAGACCGCGGATTGCGACAGGCCGAGCTGCTCGCCGGCATGCGTGAAGCTGCCAGCCTCCGCCGCTGCGTGAAAGACCTTCAGCTTGTCCCAATCCATATCCGTAAATCCGTCGCGAGATCGTGCCATGATTATTCCGCCGCTGCGCGATCGCTCGCGCGAAGAGCCAGGAAGCGTTCGGCCTCGAGCGCAGCCATGCAACCGAGGCCGGCGGCGGTGACCGCCTGCCGGAAGGTTTCGTCCGCCACGTCGCCCGCGGCGAACAGGCCGGGCATCGAGGTCGCCGTGGAGTTCGGTGCCACCTCGACATAGCCCGACGGTTTCAGCTTGATCTGGCCTTTGACGAGCTCCGTCGCCGGCGCATGGCCGATCGCGATGAAGACGCCGTCGGTCTTCAGGTCGGTCAGGGCGCCGGTCTTGACGTTCTTGAGCCGCACATGGGTGACCTTGTTCGGATTCTCCGATCCGCAGATCTCGTCGATCGCGGAGTCCCACACCACATTGATCTTGGGATGCTTGAACAGGCGCTCCTGCAGGATGCGCTCGGCGCGGAAGTGATCGCGGCGGTGCACGATGGTGACCTGCGAGGCATGATTGGTCAGGTACAGCGCTTCCTCGACCGCGGTGTTGCCGCCGCCGACCACCACGACCTCCTTGCCGCGGTAGAAGAAGCCGTCGCAGGTCGCGCAGGCCGACACGCCGCCGCCTTGGAACTTCTCTTCCGAGGGCAGCCCGAGCCAGCGCGCCTGGGCGCCGGTGGCGAGGATGACGGACTCGGCAAGATAGACGTCGCCGGAATCGCAGGTCAGGCGGAACGGCCGCTGACTGAGTTCCAGTTTGTTGACGAGGTCGGTGACGATCTTGGTGCCGACATGAGCCGCCTGCTTCTCCATCTGCTCCATCAGCCAGGGGCCCTGGATCACGTCGGCGAAGCCGGGATAGTTCTCGACGTCGGTGGTGATGGTGAGCTGCCCGCCCGGCTGAATGCCCTGGATCAGGATCGGTTCGAGCATCGCGCGCGCCGCGTAGATCGCTGCGGTGTAACCGGCGGGGCCGGACCCGATGATGACGACCTTGGCATGGGTAGGCGCGGGCATTTTGAGATCCCTCTCTTTTGGGGATTTTGATCAAGGACTTGTGCGGGAAGCGCCCCGGAAACGCGTCACGGCGGCGCCAAAAGTGTCAAATCCAAGTCTAGGATATCTGGGAAGCTATGCAAGATTTGCAATCCATGGCAGCGATTTTTCCCCGGAACTGAAGTCACATTCGCGAAATCATGCGCTGCACGCGCAATAAAATTGCGCAATGCTGGCTGGCTGCGCTATGAGAGTTGCCGGCAGACCTGCCAAACTTCCAAACCCCAGGGAACCGTAGTCGCGTGTCGAAGAACCTTGACGAGATCGACCTCAAAATCCTCGCCGAGATCCAGGCCGATGGCCGAATCACCAATGTGGAACTCGCCAAACGCGTCGGGATCTCGCCGCCACCCTGCCTGCGCAGGGTCCGGGCGCTGGAAGAGGAAGGCTACATCCAGGGATATCGTGGCCTGCTCGATCCGCGCCGCCTCGGCTACGACGTCACGGTGTTCGCCTCGGTGCATCTGTCGAGCCAGGCCGACGCCGATCTGCGCGCCTTCGAGAATTTCGTGCGGGCCGAGCCGCTGGTGCGCGAATGCTGGATGCTGTCGGGCGAAGTCGATTTCATCCTCAAATGCGTCGCCCCCGACATGGCGACGTTCCAGGATTTCGTCACCCATCTGACCGCCGCGCCGCATGTGCGCAACGTCAGGACGTCGCTGGTGCTGCACAATTCGAAGTATGAAGCCGCGGTGCCGCTGGGCGTGAAGGCGGCGAGCTGAGGTTTGCGCTATTCCGCAGCTTGTCTGAATTGCGGCTCCTCGTCGCGCGAAGCGCGCTGCCTTCCGATCGCCGTGTCTACGCTCGTCGGCCCACCGCCCGCCACCGCGAGGTAGAGACAGGCAAAGCAGAACAGGATTGCAGCTGTTCCACCGTTGTTGAGCGGCAGAAGCACCGGCTCGCCCGTCTTCAACACGTGGCCGAGGAAGTAGGCAAAGGCCATTTCACCGGACAGGATGAAGGCAGACATCCGCGAGAGCATCCCGATCATCAAGAGCGCGCCGAGCACCAGTTCAAGCCAGCCCGCAGCCTGGATCAACGGCGGGATGTTGGCGAAGTACGCCAGCTCCGGAAACTTGAAGATTTTTGCAACGCCGTACTGGAACAGAAGCAGGCCGGTGATGAACCGGAACAGGCTCAAGAGATACGGCTGAAAGCTCGCCGCAGGTCGATCCACATTCATTGCGCTCTCCACCATTGATCCCCAGCGTCAACAATGGCGGAGCTGTTTGGTTCAAGAGGTTGCGGGATCGCGAGACCGCAACCTCCTCACAATTTCGTGGATACACAATTTCGTTGATACATGCGTGGGGCGCATCTTACGCCCTCTTCGTTACGCCCCGGTGGAATGGAACTCGCGCTTCTGGAATTTGCCGCAGGTCCATCATATCAGCATGCTTCTGCCGCCAGCGCGCTATGGCCTGCGCTTTCGCAATGCCTCGAGGCCGAGCGGCCCGCCGCCTGCCGCGGCGAGGTAGAGGCAGACGAAGCAGAACAGTATCGCAAGCGTGCCGTCGCTAAGCAGCGGAAAGAAGCTGACAGGCGCGTGCTCGATGAAATAGGCGAATGCCATCTCGCCGGAGAGGATGAAGGCAACGATCCGGGTGAACAGGCCCAGCATCAGCATCCCGCCGAGCACCAGTTCGAACATGCCCGCAACGCCCCATAGCGAGAACGGCGTCACCTCCGCGAAGATCTCGACATGCGGAAACTTGAACAGCTTGGCGACACCGAACTGGAAGAGCAGCAGCCCGGTGATGAAACGGAGAAGGCTCAGCAGATAAGGCTGAGCAGTTGAACTGAGGCGGTCCAGGTCCACGCTACCCTCCATAATGCAATAATGCGCGCCGTTGCCGGCGCGCATTATGGAGAACGAGGCGGCGCTGTCACGCCCTCCGCGTGCAATTCATTGGGAGCGCTATGCGGTCTTGCCTTCGCGGATCGTGTCCAGGCTCAACGGGCCGGGGCCGGCGAACACGAAATAGAGGAAGACGAAGCAGTAGACCGCGGCGAGCTCGCCGCCATTCAGGATCGGATAGAAGCTCTTGCCCGCATGCGCCATGAAATAGGCGACCGCCGTGAAGCCCGAGAGGAGGAACGCAACCGGACGCGTAAACAGGCCGAGGATGAACAGCGCACCGCCGATAAGCTCGATCAATCCGCCGACGCCCATCAGCGACCCGATTTCGACGTTGGCGAACGTCGGAACGGTCGGAAAGTGGAGAATCTTCGCGGTGCCGTGCTGCAGCAGGCTGAGCCCGATGTAGATACGAAGGATGCTGAGAAGGCTTGGCGAATATCGCGCAGCCAAAGTGCTGATCATGTTGCTGGTTCCCAGATAGTTATGCTTTATAACCATTCCGGGGCGGATTCATTAACAAGTTAATCAGCCTTGCCAAGTCACAATCGTGTCAGCGGCTGTGGAGAGATGTCGCACAACCCGCGCAGCAAAAAAGCCGCGTGCAGGACGCGGCCTTTTTGCACCAGTCACATCGAGGTAACTACCGCCACTCGACCTTGGTGATCTCGTAGGCCTTGGCGCCGCCGGGCGCCATCACTTCGACGGTGGTGCCCTTCTTCTTGCCGATCAGCGCGCGCGCAAGCGGCGAGGTGATCGAGATGCGGCCCTTCTTGGCGTCGGCTTCGACCTCGCCGACGATCTGCCACACCGCCTTCTTCTCGGTGTCCTCGTCGATCAGCGTCACGGTCGCGCCGAACTTGATGGTGTCGCCGGACAGTTTCGAGATGTCGATGATGTCGGCGCGCGCGAGCTTGTCTTCGAGCTCGGCGATGCGGCCCTCGTTGTGCGACTGCTCTTCCTTGGCGGCGTGATACTCGGCGTTCTCCGAGAGGTCGCCATGCGAGCGCGCTTCCGCAATGTGTTCGATGATGCGCGGACGATCCTCCGACTGGCGTCGCTTCAACTCGTCCGTCAGCGCGGCGTATCCGCCCGCGGTCATCGGAACCTTATCCATCATCTTCGTCCTTCACCCTGCGCGCCCGGCGGCCGTGCAGGAATATCCAGTTCAGCTAACGCAGGAATCAGGACGCACGCGCGCCCGGAAGCCCAGTGATTTTCGGCCCCGCTAAGGGCCGTGACAACATCCAATCGCGCGGTGAGTTCCAGCCATTCGGCTAATTGACCGCTGCGGGCCTGCAGCCCGGACAGCGGTCAGCTTTCGGAAAAGTAACTCTGAAGCGTGCGGACCTCAAGGTCCCCGTCCCGATAGGCCCGGATCCCCCGTGCGGCCGCCACCGCGCCTGAAAGAGTGGTGTAATATGGCACTTTATGCAAGAGGGCAGCCCGCCGCAGCGAGCGGCTGTCGGCCAGCGCCTGCGGACCTTCGGTGGTATTGAAGACCAGCTGGACGTCGCCATTGGTGATGGCGTCCACGATGTGCGGACGGCCTTCGAGCACCTTGTTGACCTTCTCCGTCGGCACGCCGTTGTCGCTGAGATAACGCTGCGTGCCCGAGGTCGCCATCACCTTGAAGCCGAGCGAGTGCAGCAGCCGCACCGCATCCGCGATGCGCATCTTGTCGTCGCCGCGCACCGAGACGAACACCGTGCCCTGCCGCGGCACGCGCGTGCCGCCGCCGAGCTGGCTCTTCGCGAACGCGACCTCGAACGAGCGATCGATGCCCATCACTTCGCCGGTCGAACGCATCTCCGGTCCGAGTACGGTGTCGACGCCGGGGAAGCGTGCGAACGGGAACACCGATTCCTTCACGCCGACATGGCCGAGCTTCTTCTTCTTCAGCTTGAAGTCGGCGAGCTTCTCGCCGGCCATGATCCGCGCCGCGATCTTGGCGACCGGCGTGCCGATCACCTTGGCGACGAACGGCACGGTGCGGGATGCGCGCGGGTTGACCTCGAGCACGTAAATCTCGCCGTCCTTGATGGCGTATTGCACGTTCATCAGGCCGACCACGTCGAGGCCGAGCGCGAGCTCGCGGGTCTGCCGCTCCAACTCCTCGATGGTCTTGGCGTCGAGCGAGTGCGGCGGCAGCGAGCAGGCGGAGTCGCCGGAGTGGATGCCGGCTTCCTCGATGTGCTCCATGATTCCGACGATGAAGGTATCCTTGCCGTCGCAGAGGCAGTCGACGTCGACTTCGGTCGCATCCGACAGATATCGATCGAACAGCAGCGGATTCTTGCCGAGCACGGTGTTGATCTGCCCGGTCTTGTCGTTCGGATAGCGCGCCTTGACGTCGGCGGGCACCAGCTCGGGCAGCGTTCCCAGCAGGTAGTCGTTGAGCTGGGTTTCCTCGCGGATGATCTGCATCGCGCGGCCGCCGAGCACGTAGGACGGACGCACCACCAGCGGCAGATCGAGATCGGCGGCGACCAGGCGGGCCTGCTCGACCGAATAGGCGATGCCGTTCTTCGGCTGCTTGAGACGGAGCTTGTCGAGCACGCGCTTGAAGCGGTCGCGGTCCTCGGCGAGGTCGATCGCCTCAGGCGAGGTGCCGAGGATCGGCACTTCGGCGGCTTCGAGCGCGCGGGCGAGCTTCAGCGGGGTCTGGCCGCCGAACTGCACGATCACGCCGTGCAGCGTGCCGTTGGTGCGCTCGGTCGCGATGATCTCGAGCACGTCCTCGGCGGTGAGTGGCTCGAAATACAGCCGGTCGGCGGTGTCGTAGTCGGTCGACACCGTCTCCGGATTGCAGTTGACCATGATGGTCTCGTAGCCGGCGTCCTCCAGCGCGAAGCAGGCGTGGCAGCAGCAATAGTCGAACTCGATGCCCTGGCCGATGCGGTTCGGTCCGCCGCCGAGGATGATCACCTTCTTGCGGTCCGACGGCGCGCTCTCGTCGGCAAACTCGCCCGCGAACGGCCGCTCATAGGTCGAATACATATAGGCGGTGGGCGAGGCGAACTCCGCCGCGCAGGTGTCGATGCGCTTGAACACCGGACGCACCCCGAGCGCATGGCGCCTGGCGGTGACGTCGGCTTCGGTAGTCTCCGTCAGCACGGCGAGCCGCGCATCCGAGAAGCCCATCGCCTTCAGCATGCGCATCGAGAATGCATTCGACGGCAGGCCGCTGCTGCGGACCTTGTCTTCCATCTCGACGATGCTGCGCAGTTCGGCGAGGAACCAGGGATCGATCTTGCAGGAGTTGAAGATCTCCTCGTTCGACCAGCCGAGCCGCATCGCCTGCGCGACCTGCAGCAGGCGGTTCGGCGTCGGCGTGCCGAGGGCGGCGCGGATCGCGTTCTTGTCGTCGCTGCGGCCGAGGCCTTCGATGTCGATCTCGTCGAGGCCGGTCAGCCCGGTCTCGAGCCCGCGCAGGGCTTTCTGCAGGCTCTCCTGGAAGGTGCGGCCGATCGCCATCACCTCGCCGACCGACTTCATCGAGGTCGTCAGCGTGGAGGAGGCGCCGGGGAATTTCTCGAACGCGAAGCGCGGAATCTTGGTGACGACGTAGTCGATCGTCGGCTCGAATGAAGCCGGCGTGGCGCCGCCGGTGATGTCGTTGGCGATCTCGTCGAGCGTGTAGCCGATCGCGAGCTTGGCTGCGACCTTGGCGATCGGGAAGCCGGTGGCCTTCGACGCCAACGCTGAAGAACGAGAAACCCGCGGGTTCATCTCGATCACGACCATGCGGCCGTCGTCCGGATTGATGCCGAACTGCACGTTGGAGCCGCCGGTCTCCACGCCGATCTCGCGCAGCACCGCAATCGATGCGTCGCGCATGATCTGGTATTCCTTGTCGGTCAGCGTCAGCGCCGGAGCCACCGTGATGGAATCGCCGGTGTGTACGCCCATCGGATCGACGTTCTCGATCGAGCAGATGATGATGCAATTGTCCTTCTTGTCGCGCACCACCTCCATCTCGAACTCTTTCCAGCCGAGAACGGATTCCTCGATCAGCACCTCGTTGGTCGGCGAGGCATCGAGGCCGCGCTCGATGATGTCGAGATATTCTTCCTTGTTGTAGGCGATGCCGCCGCCGGTGCCGCCGAGCGTGAAGGAGGGGCGGATGATCGCGGGCAGGCCGATGTCGGACAGCGCCATCAGCGCTTCGGCCAGGGCCTGCTGTTGGTAGCGCTTGCGCCGCTCGTTCTCGCCGGCTTCCCACTTGCGTTCGAAGGCTTCGAGCTCGGTGCCGGACAGCTTGGCCTGATCGGCGAGGTACTTGTCGCGGTCGGACTTCTTCAGCGCGGAGGCGTTGGCTAGCCGCGACCGTGGCGTCTGCAGCCCGATCTTCTCCATGGCGTCGCGGAACAGCTGGCGGTCTTCCGCCTTGTCAATCGCGTCCGCCGTGGCGCCGATCATTTCGACGTCGAACTTCTCCAGCGTGCCCTGCTTGCGCAGCGACAGCGCGCAGTTCAGCGCGGTCTGGCCGCCCATGGTCGGCAACAGCGCGAAGCCGCCGGGCAGGACGTAGCGTTCCTTTTCGATGATCTTGGCGACGATTTCGGGCGTGATCGGCTCGATATAGGTCGCGTCCGCCAGCTCCGGGTCGGTCATGATCGTGGCCGGGTTGGAATTGACCAGGACGATCCGATAGCCCTCTTCCTTCAGCGTCTTGCAGGCCTGCGTGCCGGAATAGTCGAATTCGCAGGCCTGGCCGATCACGATGGGACCGGCGCCGATGATCAGGATGGTGGAGATGTCGGTTCTTTTGGGCATCAGCTCTCGCGGACTGGAATTTAGGCACAAAAAAAGGGCGCGCTTCCCGCGCGTCCCTCGAGCCATGCGCTACATTTTGTAGCGCCGGAAGCGCGAACCCTCGCGCGCGGGTGGTCTTTAGACCAGTTTCCGCACCCGCGAAACCCCCAAAAGCGCCCAATCAACCGCGATTCTGGGGGGAATTCCTCATTCGACCTATGCCCGGTTGGAGGAGCTGAGGCGGGGGATGGGGCCCGGCTTCGCCCTGCGGGCTACGCCGCGGCAGCCTTCGCTACGCGCGGGCTTGCCGAGCCGAAGCTGCGAGAGCAGCGAAGGCTGGAGGCCCGGCCTGGATTTGAACCAGGATAAACAGTGTTGCACCACTGCCGCGTCGAAGCTTCCGCCACCGGGCCGAGTGGATCATTGCTGATTATTTCAGCGGCCGCTACGTTTACTTTTGGTTAACCCTAATTTTTTCTGCAACCTTTGATCAGTGGTGCGCCACGAACGTCATCCGCCACGGATTGTGCCCGATGTTGCGCGGCGCGCGCGTGGCGCTGAAGCCGGCGGCGGCGAGCTTTTTGATCATCTCATCCTCGCGGTAGCGTTGCAGCCCGATCCTGGTGCGCAGCTGCCGGTAATCGGACAGTGCGGTTGAGGCCAGCCCGACCAGCGCGTCGCGCAGGAAGCCGTGGACCGCCGCAAAGCGCAGCAGCGCGACGACGTCCTTGGCCATGCCAACTTCGGGCCGCAGGATATCGCCGAGCACGAAACGGCCGGTCGGCTTCAGCAGGCGATGGATCACGTCGAACGCGGAATCGAGCTCCTGCGGCGTCATGTATTGCGCCACCGAGTTCATCACCACGAGGTCGATCGAGTCGGCCTGCATGTTCTTCAGCTCATCGAGCGAGCGGACGCGGATCCGGGTGTCGTACGCAAAGCGCGCAACCAGACGGCCGCGCACGCCGGGCGCAGGCTCCGCCAAATAGAGCTGGGCGCAGGCATTGGCGACCTTCGCAGCCGAGAGCGCCTCACCGCAGGCGTAATCCAGCACCACGGCGTCGGGCGAAGTGATGTATCCGATAATGTCGTTTGCGATGACCTGGAAATGCAGGTCGCGGTGCAGTCGGCTCGCATAAATCGTATGCGTGGAATCGTAATAGTCGATCCATTCATCCATCGCGTTTGGTATCCGGCAGAATGGGTTCCTGACTTCCAGGAACGGGTGGGCTGACGATGCGTTAGCGGTCCGGCGGCCAATGTTCAATGCGCCGAAATACGGGTTCCTAACAGGAAGGTTCAACGTGAGCAAAGCCAAGATTGACGCCAACAAGACTGACAAGATCTCGCCCGACCTCGACACGCCGAGCGATCTGCCGCAGGCTGCGGTGGATACGATCTCGACCTCGCTCAACACGCTTCTGGCTGATGCCTTTGCGCTCTATTTGAAGACCAAGAATTTTCACTGGCATGTCAGCGGCCGGCATTTCCATGATTACCATTTGTTGCTGGACGAGCAGTCGGACGCGATCTTCGCGACCACCGACCAGCTCGCCGAGCGGGTGCGCAAGCTCGGTGGCGCGACGCTGCGCTCGATCGGCGACATCGCCAGGCATCAGACCATCAAGGACAATGACGAGGACTATGTCCCGCCGCGCGAAATGCTGCGCGAGCTGATGGAGGACAACAAGCACATCGCGGCTGCGATGCGCAAGGCGCACAAGCTCGCCGACGACCACGAGGACTCCGGCACCGCCGGTCTGCTGGAAACCTTCATCGACGAAACCGAGCGTCGCACCTGGTTCCTGTTCGAGGCAAGCCGCCAGGAAGGCAGCAACGCGGCTTAGTCTTCACCCTCTCCCCTTGTGGGAGAGGGTGGCTTCGATGCGGAAGCATCGAGGCCGGGTGAGGGGTTTGTCTCCGCGGATGCAGACCCCTCATCCGGCTCGCATCTGTCGATGCGAGCCACCTTCTCCCACAAGGGGAGAAGGGAAGGGGCACCGGCGCCAATCCCTAACGCCGCCACAGCCGCAGCAGCGGCCCGTCCTTGCCGAGCACCGGATCGGTCGCGGGGATCGTGACCAGCGGGATCGTCTTCAGCGCCCGCGCGTGGTTCTCCGGCGTCGGCCGTTGCAGGTCCATCGGCGGGCCCGGCGGATAGGCGCCGACCACGCTGAAATCGCCGCTCGCCGACAGGCATTGATGCCCGGTGCCGGCCGGCAGGATCGCGACATCGCCGGCTGCGATCTCCAGCGCACGGCCATGCTCGCCGCCGAACTGCACCCGTGCGCTGCCGCGCGCGACGCCCAGCACCTCGTGCACGGTGGCGTGGTAATGCGCAAAGTCATAGACGCCGTTCCGCCACATCGCGCCCCAGCCATTGCTGCCGAACAGCTGCTCGATCGTTGCCTCCGGATTGCTGCCGACGTCGATGGCGGCCCTGTAAACCAGGAACGGCATCGGATTGTTCGGCACCAGGCCGTCGTCCTGGAAGACGAAGGTCTGGGGCTCGGCATCGGGACTCACGACGGGCATGGCTATTCTCCAGCGTTGCGAGCGGCGGTGATGTCACGACAGACCAAGCGGCCGGTCCGGAAACCGTTCCAGCTAGATCTTGAACTTCAACACCTCGTCCCTGAATCTGAGCCCGTGCCCCGGCCGCTCCGGCGCCGTGATCATGCCGTTGGCGATCTCTGGCGGATCGACCCAGAGGTCGTCGATCAGCGCCATGTTCTCGCACCAGATGCCGTTCGGGATCGAAGCCAGAAGGTGCACGTTGAGCTCAGGGAACAGATGCGGTGCGATCGTGATGCCGAACGTGTCCGCCAGCGTCGCGATCTTGCGCAGGTCGGTCATGCCGCCGCGCATCGGGTCGGGTTGCAGGATCGGCAGGCAGGGATTGAGAAAGAACGGCCGCAGATCGTAGCGCGTGAAATGCGTCTCGCCGCCGACGACGCGCATGTCGAGCGCCGCGGCGATGCGCTGATAGCCGGCGAAATCATCGGCCGGCACCGGCTCCTCGAGCCAGTAGATATCGTACTTCTCGAACTTGCGTCCCATCTCGATCGCGACATCGGCGCTCCAGCCCATGTTGACGTCGATCATGATGTCGATGTCGGGGCCGAGCGCCTCGCGCATGCGGCGCACATTGTCGAGGTCCTGCGCCGGCGTGTGAACATGCGCGACCTGCATCTTGATCGCCTTGTAGCCTTGTTTGACGAAATGCAGCGCCTTCTCGATCATCCCGTCGCCGCCGGCGCCACGGAAGCAGCCGGAACCGTAGACCGGGATCTCCGAGCGATAGTGCCCCCACAGCCGATGCAGCGGCAGACCGGCGCGTTTTCCGAGCGCATCCCACAGCGCGATGTCGAGCGCCGACATCGCCATCGCGGCGATGCCGCCGCGGCCATAGGTCATCGTCGCGGTCCAGAGATCGCGCCAGATCGCCTCGATCGCGCTGGCGTCCTTGCCGATGACGCGCGGGATGATGCATTCGTCGAGACAGGCCGCGAGCGACTGCATCGCCGGGCGGAACACGAACAGATAGCCCATGCCGGTGACGCCGCCTGATGTCTCGACGTCGCAGATCAGGATGTCGCGCGTGACGCCGAGCGCTGCGCCCTTCAGCCAGGGATCGTCGGCCCAGGGGAGCCGCAGCATCGTCACGCGGATGTCGCGGATGGTCATGTCTGAACTGGCTGAAGTCATCGGGCGTTTCCTTATTCCGGGCCGGATCATGTTTGCCTGATCTCGGACAAGGGAAACTCAATCACAGAGCGCAGGCTGCAATCCAGCGCGCTTTGTCATGCCTCCAATGCGCCAGGACCTTGCACCAAGACGCGATTGCCTTCAGGTCTTGGGCAGCTCAAACACCAGGCAGGTCGTGGTGGCATGCGCGATCAGCTTGCCCTTGCCGTCGGTGATCCGCGCTTCGGCGGTGGCAACCCGGCGGCCCGCGTTGAGGACCTGGCCTTCGGTGCGGATCGTGCCGGTGTCCTGGCTCATGCCGCGGACGAAGGAGATCTTGAACTCCAGCGTGGTGTAGCCAAAACCCTTCGGCAGCGTGGTCTGCACCGCGAGCCCCATCGCGGAATCCAAGAGGATCGCGGCGTAGCCGCCATGCACCGAGCCGATCGGGTTGTAGTGGCGCAGGCCGGGGATGCTGTGGATCACGACATGGCCGGTCTCGGCGGTGCAGTCGAACGGCTCGACATTCTCCATGATCGGCGGTTCCGGCAGGGTGCGGGCGAAGATGCCGCGCACGAAGTCGAGCCCCGGCATCGATGCCATCACCTCCATCGACGAGACGCCGTAGGTGGGCTTCGGGGGCGGGCTGTCGTTCATGGGAAGGATCTCCGTCATTGCGAGCGGAGCGAAGCAATCCATCGCTCCATGCGGGGATAGATGGATTGCTTCCGCCTTCGCCAAGGCTGCGGCGGGCAAGCCGTCGCTGGGCGCCTCGCAATGACGGATGTTGTTAGGCGGCCTGCTTCTTCTGCCGCATCAGGTCGGCAAAACGCTGGAACAGATAGTGCGAGTCGCGCGGGCCGGGTGAGGCCTCGGGGTGGTACTGCACCGAGAACACCGGCTTGCCCTCGAGCGCGATGCCGCAATTGGAGCCGTCGAACAGCGAGATATGGGTCTGGGTCGCGCCTTTCGGCAGCGTCGCCTGGTCCACGGCAAAACCGTGGTTCATCGAGGTGATCTCGACCTTGCCGGTGGTCTCGTCCTTGACCGGATGGTTGGCGCCGTGATGGCCCTGATGCATCTTCATGGTCCTGGCGCCGACGGCGAGCCCGAGCATCTGGTGGCCGAGGCAGATGCCGAAGGTCGGCGTCCCCGAGGCGATCACCTTCTGGATCACGGGCACGGCATATTTGCCGGTCGCGGCGGGATCGCCGGGGCCGTTCGACAGGAACACGCCGTCCGGCTTCATCGCCAGGATGTCCTCGGCCGCCGTCGTCGCCGGCACCACGGTCACCTTGGCGCCGACGCCGGCGAGCAAGCGCAGGATGTTGCGCTTGATGCCGTAGTCGATCGCGACCACGTTGAATTCCGGCGCGGTCTGCTGGCCGAAACCCTTGCCCCACACCCAGGGCGTCTCGTCCCAGGTGAAGCGCTGGCCGGAGGTGACCATCGGCACCAGATCCATGCCCTCGAGGCCGGGCCATTCGCGGGCCTCTTCCTTCAGGGCGTGCAGGTCGAATTCGCCGGTCTTCGAACGCGCGATCACCGCATTGGGCATGCCCTTGGAGCGGATCAGCGCGGTCAGCGCGCGGGTATCGATGCCGGACAAGCCGATGATGCCGCGCGCCTTCAACCACTGGTCGAGGTGGCGGGTGGCGCGGAAATTCGAGGGATCCGTGATCGCCGAACGCAGGATCACGCCGCGCGCACCGGGTGTCGCGGCCATGTTCACCGTCTCGATGTCTTCCTCGTTGGTACCGACATTGCCGATATGGGGGAAGGTGAAGGTGATGATCTGGCCGGCATAGGACGGATCGGTGAGGATCTCCTCATAGCCGGTCATCGCGGTGTTGAAGCAGACCTCGCCGACGGCGTGGCCTTCCGCGCCGAGACCGAAGCCTTCCAGCACGGTACCATCGGCGAGCACAAGGAGCGCGGTCGGTTTGTGGTCCGGCCAGGCGGGAGCGTTTTCGGATGTTGTCATGAGCCCTTTAAATAGAGACCGCACGCTGCGGCGTCAAAGCGAAAGGGCGCGGATTCACACGGCAATCCCGGCCGATTTGACAGGCCGGAACGGCCTTTTAATCTAAAGTTCCTCGAAGCGGCTGTTTGCTTGCCGAAAATGACCCGGTCCGGAGCCCCCTATGGACAACACGATGCCGATCCTGCTCGTCCCGGGCCTCATCTGCTCGCCGCGGATCTTTGCCCCGGTCATCCCGGCGCTGTGGCGGTGCGGCCCGGTCACGGTCGCCAACCACGTCAGGGACGACAATATGGGCGCGATCGCCCGCCGGATCCTGGCCGAGGCGCCGCCGCGCTTTGCCCTCGCCGGGCATTCGATGGGCGGCTACATCGCCTTCGAGATCATGCGGCAGGCGCCCGAACGGGTGGCGAAGCTGGCGCTGATGAGCACCCAGGCGCGGGCCGACACGCCGGAGGCGACCGCGCGCCGCCGCGGCATGATCGAGCGTGCCAAAAGCGGTCAGTTCAAGAGCGTGGTCGATGAGCTGTTTCCAGGCTTCGTGCATCCATCGCGGCAGGACGATGCTGGCCTGCGTCAGGTTGTTGATGAGATGAGCGAGGACGTCGGCGCCGAGGCCTTCATCCGCCAGCAAAACGCGGTGCTCAGCCGGCCGGATTCGCGGCCGAGCATGGCCTGGATCAAGTGCCCGACCCTGGTGCTGACGTCGGATACCGACAACACCGTGCCGAATTCATTGTCGGACGAGATGGCGAATGGCATCCCCGGGGCCAAGCTCGTCGTGCTCGCCAATTGCGGTCACCTGCTGCAGCTGGAGCAGCCGCAGGCCTGCGCCGACGCGCTGGTCGATTGGTTGCGGAACTGAGGCATCCGCTCGAAGCGGATATTGGCGATCTCCGCCTCAAGCCGGCAGCCTTGCGGTTGGCGCGGCTGCGTCCGGCGGCTGCATGGCTCGCACGAACTTGATGAATTCGACGGTCGCAGGCGACAGCGTTCGATGGCGTCGCACAAAGAACGCGAAGGTCGCGCTCAGTGTCAGCTCCCGGATTTTCAGCGGCGTGAGCCCGCTGCCTCTGACGTGGCTTGCGAGCAGTGAATCCGGCGCCCAACCGAGCGCATCGCTGTGAAGCACGGCCTGCACCATTGCCGAGAAGCTGCCGACCGAGATGCGCGGCACAAGCTGTTCGCCCGGCGAGACGTTGAGCGCGATCTTGCCGAACGTTCCGAGATTGCGACGGGCAAGCGCTCTGGAGAGCGGCGGTCCGGCGAAAGGATAGCCGACAAAGTCCTGCGGCCGGATGCTGCTGCGCCGTGCGAGCGGGTGCGAGCTCCGGCAAAATAGCGACATGCTTGTCGTCGCCAGAATTTCGCTGTCCAGGTTATCGCGTCCCTCGGCCTCGGTCGCATCGGCGATGGCGATGTCGGAAATGCCTTCCAGCACGTCGTCCACCGCCTGCCTGCTGTCGACCGTTCGCAGCACGCATTTGAGCTTGGGGTGAGCGACCGCCAGGCGCCCCAACGCTTGCGGCGCCCACAGCTCCCCCGGAAACACGCTCGCGCTGACTGTGATTCCGCCCGTCTCCAGTCCCTTCGCCAGGTCGACCTCCCTGACAAGCTCGGACACGTCGCGCAGGATTGTCCGACCATGAGTCAGCATGATCGTGCCGAACATGGTGGGCTCCAGCGTGCCGGCGCCCCTGTCGAACAGGCGCACGCCCAGTTCGTCCTCGAGCGCCTGCACGCTTTTCGTAAGGGCGGACTGCGTAACGCCGAGCGCGTTCGCCGCGCGCGTGAAATGCCTGTGTTCGGCCAGGGCGCGAACCATCTGGATTTGTCGAAGCGATGGCATGATGAAATGCACTCATATGATGAGTAATATTATGAATTTGACATATATCGAGGCGGAGAGCTACTGCGGCCGAAACCTACTCATCCAGGGAGGGAAGTTTCGATGACCGGACGCTCGACGATGGTCGGTGTTGTGATGGCTGCGACGATTGGGCTCGGCACGGAAGCCGCGCCGGCGCAGGTGCCGTTGAGTGCCGCGGACTCCGATCCCGTGAAGCTGGGATGGATGGTCGGCTCGCCGCCGCCCGCGGACAAGCTGATCCAGTTCTCCAACGGCTCGCACTTTGCTTTCCCGCAGACGCGCTGGTCGTTCGCGAATTTCCGCCGCTTCCTGCCGACCAGCAACGTCTGGCGGGGCGACAACGCTGCATCACCGCTGCCGCGCGCCGAACGAAACGACATCGACGCCATCACGTTTCAGCCCCTCGGCCAATCCGGAACCATGACATGGGCGGAATCGCTCGCGGCGAACTACACGGATGCAATCGTCGTCCTGCACAAGGGCAAGATCGTCTATGAGCGCTATTTCGGTGTGATGAACCCGCACGCCGCGCACATCGCGATGTCGGTGACCAAGTCCTTCTTCGGCACGCTCGGCGCCACACTGGTTGCCGAAGGCAAGCTCGACGAAAAGGCTCCGGTTTCGAAGTATATTCCGGAGCTCACGGACACGGCCTATGGCGACGCCACCGTGCGGCAGGTTCTGGATATGACGGTCGGCGTCAAATATTCCGAGAACTACGCCGATCCCAAGGCGGAGATCTTTGATCACGTCAGGGCAGGCGGCCTCGTGCCGCGCCCGCCCGGCTATGCCGGACCGACGAGCTTCTACGGCTTCCTCAAGACATTGAAGAAGGAAGGCCAGCACGGCGAGGCGTTCGCCTACAAGACCGTCAACAGCGATGTGCTCGGCTGGCTGATCCGTCGCGCGTCCGGAAAGACTGTCGGCGAGCTGCTCTCCGAGCGGATCTGGCAGAAGCTCGGCATGGAGCAGGACGCCTACCTGCTGATCGACAGCGAGGGAACGGAATTTGCCGGTGGCGGGCTGAATGCGGCCGTGCGGGACCTGGCGCGGTTCGGCGAGATGATGCGGCTCGGTGGAACCTACAACGGCCAACAGATCGTGCCGAAAGCCGTCGTCGACGACATCCGCCGGGGCGGCAGGACGTCCGATTTCGAGAAGGCCGGCTATGCGACGCTTCCCGGCTGGAGCTATCGCGACATGTGGTGGGTCACCAACAACGAGGACGGTGCGTTCATGGCGCGCGGCGTCAATGGACAGGCGATCTATATCGATCCCAAGGCCGAGATGGTCATTGCCCGCTTCGGCTCGCATCCGCTGGCCGCCAACGCCCACAACGACCCGACCACGCTGCCGGCGTTCGCTGCGCTGGCCAGGCGTCTCATGCAGTGAATTGCCCGGCTCGCCGGCGGACCGCGGGCGGGCGCCAATGCCCGAGGCTGGCCTGGTCAGCCCCGGTTCTGGGGTCGCCAGAACCGGGGCTCAACTGTTGTTCTGGCGTCGCGGAGGGCTTAGATCAGCATCTTGCCACACGAGAGGACACCAGGATGCTGCGCGACGATATTAACAATGCGGTCAAGGAAGCCATGAAGGCGAAGGACGAGCGCAAGCTCTCCACCCTGCGCATGGTTAATTCGACCATCAAGAATGCCGACATCGACGCGCGCGGGCAGGGCAAGCCGCCACTCTCCGATGCCGATCTGCTCGGCCTCTTGCAGAAGATGATCAAGCAGCGCCAGGAGTCGGTCGAGCTGTACGACAAGGGCGGCCGCGCCGAGCTCGCCGACCAGGAGCGTGCGGAGATCGCCGTGATCTCGGCCTACCTGCCGAAGCAGATGTCCGACGACGACGTGAAGGCCGCGATCTCGGCGATCATCGCCGAGACCGGTGCCGCCGGGATCAAGGACATGGGCAAGGTGATCGGTGCGCTGAAGGCGAAATACGCCGGCCAGATGGATTTCGGCAAGGCCAGCGGCCTGGTGAAGGCGGCGCTGTCGTCCTGATTTCGTAGCCCGATGAAGCGAAGCGAAATCCGGGTAAGTCTATGCGATCGGTGAGGCCCCGGATTACCTTCGCTTCATCCGGGCTACGCAAGACCCGCACGGTGCCGGGTCGGACAGTCGCGGAGGTTTCCAATGTTTCGTGTCGCCGCGGACAGTCTGGAAGCCTATCTCGCCTTTGATCCCGGCCGGACCGCGGATCTCGAGCAGCTGCATGCGGCGATGCGCAAGGCGGCGCCTTCGCTCAAGCGGCATTTTCATGCGGGCACGCCGGCCGGTGAGGCCGGCATGCGCATGAACATGATCGGCTACGGCGAGTTTCGCTACGCGATCAAGTCCGGCAAGACGGCCGCCTGGCCGGTGATCGGGGTGGCGCTGCAGAAGAACTACATCAGCGTCTATGTCGCGGTAACCCGCGGCGGCAAGCCGCTGGTGTCCTGCTACGCCGGCAAGCTCGGCGAATTGCGCGCCGGCGGCAACAATTTCAGCTTCGAAGCGTTTGTTGATCTGAAGGCTCCCGCCGTTGCGGCGCTGTTCGCCGAGGCCGCCGATATCTTCAAGGCGGATCGGGAGAACCCGGTTCGCTACATGCAGGGAAGCTGATAGCGACAAGGCCCCGTGAAAAGCGGCGGGGTGAAGTTCTGGATAAACTGGAGAACAGGCCATGGCCGATCAGCAGGCTCCTTCCGGTCCGGATCTGACGCAAGGCGTAGCCCTCTCCGACTTCCCGGGCGCGATGCTGCTCGGTCATGTCGGCGAGGACGACGTGCTGCTGGTGCGCTCGGGCGCAGATATCTTCGCCATCGACGCGCATTGCAGCCATTACCATGGCCCGCTCGCCGACGGCCTGGTGGAAGGCGAGACCGTCCATTGCCCCTGGCATCACGCCTGTTTCGACATTCGCACCGGCGAGGCGACCGCCGCGCCCGCCTTCAACGCGCTCGCGGTCTGGAAGGTCGAACGAGAGGGCGATCGCATCTTCGTGCGCGAAAAGCGTGCGCAGCCGAAACCCCGCGTCAAGGGCGCACTCGATGCGCCCGGCAGGATCGTGATCGTCGGCGGAGGCGCAGCAGGCTTTGCCGCCGCCGAGATGCTGCGGCGGCAGGACTATCGCGGCAGCATCGTCATGATCAGCGGCGAGGCCGGGTCGCCGGTGGACCGGCCGAACCTGTCAAAGGACTTCCTCGCCGGCAGCGCGCCGGAAGACTGGCTGCCGCTAAAGCCGGACGATTTCTATGCTGACGCGGCGATCGATCTGAAACTTGCGACCGAGGTCAAGTCGATCGACACCGGCCGCCGCAACGTCGTGCTCGCCGGCGGCGAGGTGCTCGCGTACGACCGGCTGCTGCTGGCGACCGGCGCGGAGCCGATACGGTTGCCGATCCCGGGCGCGGACCAGCCCCACGTTCATGTGTTGCGCACGCTCGATGATTGCCGGGCGATCATCGCCTCGGCCAGCGGCGCGCGCCGCGCGGTGGTGATCGGGGCAAGCTTCATCGGGCTCGAGGTTGCGGCCTCATTGCGCGCGCGGGAGATCGAGGTTCACGTGGTCGGGCTGGAAGCGCGGCCGATGGAGCGCGTGCTCGGGCCTGAGATGGGCGATTTCGTCCGCGCGCTGCACGAGGAGCATGGCGTCGTCTTCCATCTAGGTGACACCGTGACCGCGATCGAGGGCAAGCGCGCGCAACTGAAGAGCGGACCCGTGCTCGACGCCGATCTCGTCGTGGTCGGGGTCGGCGTGAAGCCGCGGCTGGCGCTGGCGGAAGCCGCCGGGCTCGCGATCGATCGCGGCGTGACAGTGGACGCCTATCTCGAGACCAGCGCTCCCGGTGTCTACGCGGCCGGCGATATCGCGCGCTGGCCCGATCCGCACAGCGGCGAGATGATCCGGGTCGAGCACTGGGTGGTGGCCGAGCGCCAGGGTCAGACCGCCGCGCGGAATATGCTGGGGCAGCGCGAGGCGTTCGATGCGGTGCCGTTCTTCTGGAGCCAGCATTACGACGTGCCGATCAACTATGTCGGCCACGCCGAGCAGTGGGACGAGATCGCGGTGGAGGGCAGCATTGCCGGCAGGGATTGCGTGCTGCGCTACAAGCGGGGCGGGCGCGTGCTTGCGGTCGCCTCGATCTATCGCGACCTCGATAGCCTCAAGGTCGAGGCCGCAATGGAGCGGGCGGCCTGACGGCTTTCCCCCTCAAGGAGGGGTTTGTGGTCCGGCGGCTCAAGAGCGTTTTCGAGCGAAGTGGATACCGGTTCGCGTGAAGAAAACGCGTCAAAAAGAAGAATTGAGAGCCCTGTTCCGATTCCATCGGAACAGAAAAGACTCTACTCTGCCGCCATGCTTCAGGAAGCCAAGACCTACGACGAGCTCTATCGCAACTTCCGCTGGGACGTTCCCGCGCGCTTCAACATGGCGACCGCGTGCTGCGATCGTTATGCCGACGGCACCGGCCGGCTTGCGCTGGTCTATGTCGACGAGGATGGCGGCACCACGCGCACCTCGTTTGACGAGGTCGCGGATGCGTCGCGCCGCTTCGCTAATGTGCTGACCGCCGACGGCCTGGCGCGCGGCGACCGCGTCGCGGTGTTCCTGTCGCAATCGCTGGAATTGCCGGTCGCGCATCTTGCGGCATTCCGCGCGGCGCTGATTTCGATCCCGCTGTTCGCGCTTTTCGGCGAGGATGCACTCGAATTCCGCCTGTCGAACTCGGCGGCGAAAGCCATCGTCACCGATCAGGCCGGCTGGGAGAAGGTTGCAAAAATCCGCGATCGTCTGCCCGAGCTGAAGAGCGTCTATATTGTTGGCGACAAAACGCCGGCGGGGACAAAACCGTTCTGGAGTGCGATCAAATCGGCGTCGTCGGAATTTGCCACCGTCGACACCTCGGCCGACGATCCCGCGCTGATCATCTATACGTCAGGCACAACGGGCAATCCAAAGGGGGCGCTGCATGCGCACCGCGTCGTGCTCGGCCATCTGCCCAATGTCGAGATGTGTCACAACTTCCTGCCCAAGCCGGGTGACCTGATGTGGACGCCGGCCGATTGGGCCTGGATCGGCGGGCTGATCAACGGCCTGTTCGCGTTCTGGTACCACGGCATTCCGATGGTCGGTCACCGCGCCCGCAAGTTCGAGCCGCAGGCCGCGATGCAGATGATGGCCGAGCTCGGCATCCGCAACGTCTTCCTGCCACCGACCGCGCTGAAGTTGATGCGGCAGGCCGATGTGAAGAATTCGGGGGTGAAGCTGCGCAGCATCTTCACCGGCGGCGAGTCGCTCGGCGGCGAATTGCTGGGTTGGGTGCGCAAGACCTTCGGCATCGATGCGCACGAAGTGTTCGGCCAGACCGAATGCAATCTCGTGATCGGCAGCAATTCCAATTTGTTTCCGATCCGGCCGGGCTCGATGGGCCGCGCCACGCCGGGCTTTGACGTTCGCATCGTCAACGACAAGGGTGAAGAGTTGCCGCGGGGGCAGCGTGGCATCATCGGCGTGCGCCAGCCGTGCCCCTGCACCATGATCGAGTATTGGCGCAATCCGGAGGCGACCGCGAAGAAATATGCCGGCGAATTCCTGCTGACCGGCGATCTCGGCGTGCAGGATGAGGATGGCTATTTCTGGTATGTCAGCCGCGAGGACGACGTCATCACCACGGCGGGCTATCGCGTCGGCCCGTCCGAGATCGAGCACACGCTGATGAAGCATCCGGCGGTCGCGATGTCGGCCGTGGTCGGCATTCCCGATCCGATCCGCACAGAATCGATCAAGGCCTGGATCGTGCTGCGGCCGGGCTTCGCTGCGAGCGATACGTTGGCGCGCGAGATCCAGGAGTTCGTCAAGGTGCAGCTCGCCGCCCACGAATATCCGCGCTTCGTGCAGTTCGCCGACAGCCTGCCAATGACGGCGACCGGCAAGGTGCTGCGGCGGGAGCTAAGGGCGCTGGGCTAGCTCCGCAGCACAGTATTGATCCGCGTCAATGCGGCTAACGCGATCACCTGCATCGATGCGCATTCAATTATTCGCGGCGGGGTTGATGTCCGTCTCTGGCAAATTCGATCCGGTGGTGCGCAGGATCCGCGTGGCTGATATTGCGGAAGCGCTGGGGCAGGGACTGCGCGACTTCCAGGCAGTCCCGCTCTACGGTTTGATGTTCGGCGCGATCTACATGCTCGGCGGCAACGCGATCCTGCTGTGCCTGACTGCGCTCGGCATGGTGTATCTCGCCTATCCGCTGGCAGCGGGTTTCGCCCTGATCGGCCCGTTCGTCGCGATCGGACTCTACGAGATCAGCAGGCGCCGCGAGGCGGGCGAGCCGATCTCGCTCGGCCAGATCTGGTCGAAGCTGCGGTCGCGCAGCGAGATCGGCTGGATGGCGTTCGTTACGCTGTTCGTGTTCATCATATGGATGTACCAGGTCAGGCTGTTGATCGCCCTGATCATCGGCCTCAACGCCTCCTTTGCCAGCCTTCGCGAGTTCCTGACGGTGGTGCTGACCACCAACGAAGGCCTGCTATTCCTCGCCATCGGCAACGCCGAGGGGGCGGCGCTGTCGCTGATCCTGTTCTCGCTGACGGTGATTTCGTTCCCGTTGCTGCTGGATCGCGAGGTCGATTTCGTTACCGCGATGATCACGAGCGTGCGTGCGGTGGTGACGAGCCCGCTGCCCATGATCGGATGGGCAGCGGTCATCGTCGTGCTGCTGATCGTCTCGGTCATCCCGTATTTCCTGGGACTCCTCGTGACGATACCCGTGCTGGGACACACCACCTGGCATCTCTACCGCCGCATCGTGGTCCCGGTCGGCTCCCTTGCCGATCCGATCCTGCGCAGGGAGTGAACTCACGTCGGCATCGGTATCCCCAGTTCCTTCAGCGCCGCCAGCATGCGCGCTGGCGGAGGCATCGGGATCACCATGGCCTTGCCGGTCTCGAGCAGGCTCTTCAGGCTGGAGAGGATCGCCGGCCAGCCGGCGCGGCCGCCGGACAGGATGTCGTCACTGATCGGGCGATCATGCGATTGCAGCAAGGTCAGCTTCACGCCGTCGCCGGCCGGCTCGATCTCCCAGGTGACGAGCGTTGGCCCGAGCTTTTCGACCAGCTGCGGCCAGTTGACGTTGAAGGTGACCGTGAGCCGCTTCAAGGGATCGCACGCGATCACCTCGCCGGAGATGTGCAGCGCGCCATCGGGCGTGCGCACGATATAGGCGCCGCCGACCCGGAGATCGACCTCGACCGCGTTGCCGGAAAAGTATTTCCGGCTGAGCTCGGCGTTGGTCAATGCCTGCCACACCTTCTCGGGCGTGGCGGCAATGTAGATCGCGTAGACGATGGCCGGCTTGAATGTCTCGATGTTCATGTCCGCACGCGCCCTTCGATAGATCTTCATTGTCATTCGAAGCCTTCGATCCCGAGCGCGGCAGGTGGGATCGCGACCACCTTGCCGGTCTCGAGCAGGCTCTTGAGGCCGGACAGGATCGCGGGCCAGCCCTTGGAAATGCCGTCGAGCAGCTTGCTGCCGACGCCGAAGCCCTCATGGGTCACGGTCAGCTTCACGATCTTGCCGAACGGCTCGAGCGTGAACACGACCTTGGTTGCCGGCTCCTTGCGCAGTTCGGGATCGGCCTCGTGCTTGAACGTGTAGGCGAGGCGCCGCGGCCGGTCGGCCTCGAGGATCTCGCCGGTGTCGGTGGTCTTGCCGCTCATCACCAGCGCGAGCGGCGAGCCGACCTTCCAGTCCGATTGCAGCTCGGTGTCGAACCAGTATTGCCGAGTGAATGCGCTTGATGTCAGTGCATCCCAGAGTCTTTCCGGCGTGGTCTCGATGTAGGTGACGTAGACGAATTCGGGCTTAGGCATGGTAGGGCTCCCTGGCGCCGCTTGCGAGCAGTTCGGCCGGCAGTTCGCGCCCGGTCTCCAGGAAGCTCTTCAGGCTCGCGATGACCATCGGCCAGCCGCCGGAGATGTCGCGCAGCGTCTTCGGGCCCAAATTGTCATGGGTCATGGTCAGCTTGACGATCCCACCGTGCGGCTCGATGTCGAAGGTCACGCGCGAGACCTGCTCGCGCTCGACGCCTTCCTTCACCACGTCCCAGCTGTAAGCGAGCCTCTTGGGCGGATCGGCGATCAGCACCTCGCCCTGCACGGCGCGGCGGCCGTCTTTGCTGAGATGGTGGGGCGAGCCGACCTTCCAGTCGGAGCTGGCGCGATAACCGAACCAGAAGCGTTCGGTGAACTCGCTTGATGTCAGCGCATGCCACAGCTTCTCGGCCGTGGTCTCGATATAGGTGACGTAGACGTAGTCGGGTTTACTCATCACGCTTCTCCAATTGTCGTTTTAATTCGCTGAGCGCGGCGAGTTTCCCGCGCTCGAACTTCTTGATCCACCGTTCGCCGATCTGATGGATCGGAACCGGGTTGAGGTAATGCAGCTTCTCGCGGCCATGCTTGATCGTGGTGACGAGGTTGGCCTCCTCGAGAATCACAAGGTGCTTGGTGACGGCCTGACGCGTCATGTCGAGCCCGTCGCAGAGCTCGCCGAGCGTCTGCCCGTTCTGTTCGTGAAGCCGGTCAAGCAGCGTGCGCCGTGAGGCATCCGCGAGAGCTTTGAAGACTTCATCCATGGGGTGGATAATAGGCAACCAAATGGTTGCATGTCAAGAGCGTGTGTTTAGGCGGCGGTATCGCCGTGCTAGCGTTCCGCGCAGCCAACACAGATTGGCAGGGAACTCGGGGTGGTGCGCATGGGTGGTCGCGTTACGGCGGTTTGCTGCACGTTCTTTCTCGCCCTGCTCGCACATGGTGCGAGCGCCCAGCAGATGATCGGCGATCCGCCCGAAGCCTCCAACATGAGGCTGGTTGGGACCAACGATTTGCAGGCGCGCAGCGCCTATCAGCCGACCATTCATCATCAGGGCGACCGCTGGATCGCCTATATCGGCCACCACGGCGGCACCGACGACATCCCCGATCCGGTCAATCCGATGACCGGCAAGCCTGAACCAAACGGCACCTCGATCGTCGACGTCACCGATCCCGCGCATCCAAAGTATCTCCGGCACATTCCGGGCCAGGAGGGCAGATATGAAGCCGGCGGTGCGCAGATGGTGCGTGTCTGCGACGGCAAGGATCTGCCGAAGGGCGATCGCAACGCGGTCTACATGCTGCGCACTTTCGGCAGCGAGGCGCATGAGATCTGGAACGTGGCCGATCCCGCCAATCCCGTGCTGGTCACCCGGATCGGCGGGTTGAAGGACACGCACAAGAATTTCTGGGAGTGCAACACCGGCATCGCCTACCTGGTGTCGGGCGCGCCGGACTGGCGGACGCGGCGCATGACGCAAATCTACGATCTCTCCGATCCCGCGCATCCCGTGAAGATCAGGGACTTCGGCCTGCCCGGGCAGGAGCCGGGCGCGACCGGCGCGGTGCCGACCGAACTGCACGGGCCGATCTCGACCGGGCCGAAGGGCAACCGCGTCTATTTCGGTTACGGCACCAACAAGGGCGGCTTCCTGCAGATCGTCGATCGCGACAAGCTGCTGAGCGGACCGAAAGAACCGACGCCGGACAATCTGACATTCCCGGAGATCGCGCGGATGCCGCTGTCGGCGATGAACGGCGCACACACGGTGTTTCCGATGCCGGGCATGCCGATCGCGGAATTCGCCCGTGACAAGGACGGCAGGGCCCGCGACATCGTGATGATCGTCGACGAGGCGATCCAGAACGAATGCGGCGAGGCACGGCAGATGGTGTGGTTTGCCGACGTGACGACAGAAGCACGGCCTATGATGATCTCGAGCTACACCGTGCCCGAAGCCTCCGGCGCGTTCTGCGAGCGCGGCGGCCGGTTCGGCTCGCATTCATCGAACGAGAGCATGGCCCCGGTGTACTACAAGAAGCTGGCCTTCATCGCCTTCTTCAACGCCGGCGTCCGCGCGCTCGATATCCGCGATCCCTATCACCCCAGGGAGGTCGGCTACTTCATTCCCTCTATCACGGCGGCGACCGACAAGCGCTGCGTCACCGTCGACGGGAAGGACCGCTGCAAGGTCGCGATCCAGACCAACAATGTCGAGACCGATGATCGCGGCTACATCTACGCAGTCGATCGCGCCAATACCGGCCTGCACATCCTCGAATTGACCGGCGCCGCACGCGCCATCGCCGGCCTGCCGTGAGAGTTTCATGATGCGCTCATGGCCGGTCATCGCGGCGATGTTCCTGGCGCTCGGCGGCCTGTCGGCCGTGGCCGGTTACGAGATGGCGCCGCCGCTTGGCGCGAAATCGCCTGGCCGTTCCCGCGCGACGGCTGGCCCGCCGGCCGAGCTTTCCGCTGCGGCATCGTGGAATGCGGCGCTGAGGTCGAGGTCTATCTCAGGCCGAAACTCGGCTTCTGCAATTGCGACAGCGGCGTCGCCGATGACGACGAGGTCGACCGCGTTGCCGATGTCGACATGATCAGCCCGCGCTTCGTGCCGCTGAGGGCGGGCGACGCTGTTGATGTCGCCGATATGCCGGGACGGATCAGGGTCTATCGTCTCGACGGAAGCCGCACGGCGATCGGCATCGCGGTCTCGCACCACTGCGATCTCATGGCAGTGGCTGCGCAGGGCAGTGGAGATGCAGTGCAGATCCAACGTGCGACGTTGAAGTTTCTGGAGGGGCGAGAGATCAGAAGGTGGATGGCGGCGGCGATGGAAGGCCGTTGAGCTTGGCACTCTTCACCTCGCCCCGCCTGCGGGGAGAGGTCGGATCGCATCGCACGATGCGATCCGGGTGAGGGGGTACAGGTCTATCTGTTGGCACCGCCTGACGGAGGGGGCCCCTCACCCCAACCCTCTCCCCGTGAAGGACGGGGAGAGGGAGCGGCGGTGCCGCTTTCATCCACCTTCACCGGCATGCATAATGGCGCAAACGAGCAAAGAGCCCCCCATGTCCCTGCAAGCCTATTTCGCTTTCGTCGCCGCCTGCATTGCGCTGGCGCTGTTGCCCGGTCCGATCGTCACGATGGTGATCGCCAACGGGCTGCGCTACGGCACGCGCGCCGCGCTCACCAATGTGCTGGGCGCGCAGGTTGGGCTGGCGATCGTGATCGGCATCGTCGCGGTCGGCCTCACCTCGCTGATGGCCACGATGGGCTATTGGTTCAACTGGGTGCGCTTTGCCGGCGCCGCCTATCTGGTCTGGCTCGGCATCAAGCTGATCCGCTCGCCCGTCGAGGGCGTCGGCACCGACGACAAGCCGCCGCCGCCGCGCGGCGGGTTTTTCCTGCAGGGCTTTCTGGTGCTGCTCTCGAACCCGAAGGTGCTGGTGTTCTTCGGCGCCTTCATTCCGCAGTTCATGGACATGGACAAGCCGCACCTGCCGCAGGTGGCGCTGCTCGGCGTCACCTTCATGGCGACCGCGGTGCTGACCGACGCCGCCTACGCGCTGGCGGCCGGCCGCGCCCGCAAATTCTTCTCCAAGGAGCGGACGCGGCTGATGTCGCGCATCTCCGGCGGCTTCATGATCGGCGGCGGCATCTGGCTGGCGCTGACCCGGGCGCGGTGAGCCCGGCGCCGAAACGGTCGCCTGCGCTACACGGCAATCCGCTCGACGACGTCGCGCACCAGGCCGGTCAGCAGCTCGAGCTTGTAACCCGTCATCGGCAGCGGCTTTGCTCCCGCTGTTGTCAGCGCAGCGGCTTGCGCGATGGTCGCCGCATCGGCCGGCTTCCCCTGCAGCGCCGCTTCACTTGCCACAAGACGCAGCGGCACCGGAGCGATGCCGCCGGCGGTGATGTGGACCTGCTGAAACACGCCGCCTGATATCACAGCCCGCACGCAGATCTCGACCAGCGGCCATTCCGCATATGAGCGGCTGATGGCGCGCTTGTAGAGTGCGCGCTCGCCGGCCAGCGGGGCAGGGAGCTCGATCCGCTCGATCCGCTCGCCCGGTGCGAGCAGATTGTCGGCTGCGCCATTGCTGCCGTCGCCGAGCAGGTCGGTAATCGACAATCCGCTGCGCCGGTCCGTGGTGACCTTCGCATCATAGGCGAGCAGCGTCATCGCCATCGTCGACGGATGCGGCGCGACGCACGGGCCGAGATCGAACGCGACGTGATAGAGATGGTTGCCGGTTCGCGCCGGGCAGTCGGAGCCGCCCTTCTTGAGGCAGGCGATCTGCGGATTGCGGAAGTACCAGCAACGCGAGCGCTGCGCGAGGTTGCCGCCGAGCGTCGCCATATGCCGGATCTGCGGTGTGGCGAGGCCCTGCGCGGCAGCAGTGATGCCGGGATAGGCTTGCGCGAGCCGCGCGTCGGATGCGATCGCCGCGATCGCGGTCAGGGCGCCGATCCGCGCCGCGCCATCCGTGCCCCACGCAATTCCAATCATATCGGGACTGGCGGTGAGATCGATGACCTCTCCGCATGACAGGCCGCTGCGGCGACGCTCCGACAAATCGGTGCCGGCGGCACGGAATTCGGGTCCGGACATTGCCATTGCAGTTGCGGCGCTCATGCGGCGTCCCTCCCTTTCAGCGCGGCGACGATGCGGTCGGGCCGGATCGGAATTTCGGTGAGGCGGACGCCGATCGCGTCGTGGATCGCATTGGCGACCGCGGCAGAGGTCGGCACCGTCGATGCCTCGCCGATGCCGACACTATTGCCGAGCACATGATCGAAGCCGGCCTCGTCGAAATGCACATCGATCTCCGGCGTGTCGGCGATCCCCGGGATGCGATAGTCCTCCATCCCCGCTGTCAGAACGTCGCCGGTCTTCGGATCAAGCTCGCGCGCCTCATAGAGCGCGTAGCCGAGGCCCTGGATCACAGCGCCGCAGGCCTGGCTGTGCGCCAGCGCGGGAGAAGCGATCTTGCCGACCGCGATGCCGGTATGGACGTTGAGCACACGGACATGGCCGAGCCAGGTGTCGACTTCGACCTCGATCACCTGCACCGAGCTCGGCACGCCGGCGCCGACCGCGATGTTGGAGAAGCGGCGCATCATCCAGCCGAACACCATGCCCATCAGGCCGACTTCGCGCAGCGGCGAGCGGATGCCGGGCGCGGTGTTCTTGCCGTCCTCGCCGCGCGTCTCCACGACCGCGATGTCGGGCGAGCGCGCGATCAGCTCGCGCCAGGGCGCGTTCGAGCCGGGCGCAGGTTTTCGCGTCGCCTGTTCGAGGATTTGAGCCTTCAGTTTCCGGACCGCCTGCAAGGTCGGCGGCATCACCGAGGCGGTGACGCGGCTGCCACCGGAGCCGGGTCCTTCGGGCAGCGATGAATCGCCGATCCGCACATCGATGTCAGACGGTTCGAGGTCGAACTCGCGCGCGATCGTGTCGGCAAGCACGCTGCGGGTGCCGGTGCCGATGTCCTGCGTCGCGGTGCTGGCGACGATGCGGCCGCCCTTGACCGCGACCTCGACCTTCACATTGGGTTGCCAGAGATAGAGCCAGTAGCCGGTCGCGACGCCGATGCCGCGGCGATAGCGCCCGGTCTGTTGTGGTTTGCGATTGCGCCAGATGTCGAGCCCGGAGGCCCAGTCGTAGAGGCGCTGACGGTTGGGATCGGGATCCCAGCGCTTGCGCAAGGCGATCGGATCGACCTTGAGCCGCAGCGCGGCCTCGTCGATCGATTGCTCGACTGCAAACGCCATCGGCGGTCCGCCGGGGCCGCGAAAGGCCGCGCCGGGCGGCAAATTGCTGATCACGTCGAAATCCGACAGGTCCTTGGCCTCGGCCGGATAGATCAGCCGCGCCAGGCCCGCGATCGTCGAATTGGTCGCGGCCCCCGTATCGGCATGGGCCGTGACGGAGAGCGCTTTCAGGGCGCCCTGCTCGGAGGGGAGCAGCGCGACCTTCAGTTCCGCAGCCGGCCGGTAGCCGGCGACCGAGAGCTCCTCCTGCCGATCGTAGGCGACGCGCACCGGTGCTTTCGCCTCGCGCGCGAGCTCGATGGCGGCGATCGTCTCGGTACCCAGGCTCGCCTTCGATCCGAAGCCGCCGCCGACATGATCGGCGATCACGCGGACCTTGTCGTGATCGAGCTTGTAGCGCTTTGCGATCTGCTCCTTCAAATGAAACACCTGCTGGGTCGAGGCGTGCAGCGTCAGCCGGTCGCCGTCGAAGCGCGCCACCGCGGCGTGCGGCTCGAGGCAGGCATGCTGCTGCGTGGCGGTACGGAAGGTTGCTTCGACAAGCAGCTTGTTGTTCGCCTGGCGCGCTTCGTCCACCCAGCTGCGCGCCTTCTTGGCGCGGGTCGAGAACACCGCCGTCGGACCGCGGATGTTCTGCTTCCACGGCGCCGGCCCGCCGGCCGCTTCCGAGACGTTGCCAGCCCGCTTGCGGCTCGCTTTGTCGAATACCACGGGTGCGCCGTCCTTGCGGCCGGCGTCGAGCCCGACCACCGCCGGCAGCTTTTCATAGGCCAGCTTGATCGCGGCTAGCGCGGCTAGCGCCGACTTGCGGTCGCTTGCTGCGACCGCCGCGATCGGCTCGCCGACAAAGCGCACGATGCGGTCGTCGCCGAGCAGCGACACCGCCGCGACGCCCGCGAGCGCGCGTGCCGGCGCGAGATCGAGCGCGGTGATGCGCGCATGCGCCTCGCGCGAGCGCAGGATCAGGCCTTCGAGCTGGCCGTCATGGTTTATGTCGACGGTGTATTTCGCCGCGCCTGTCACCTTGTCGCGCGCCTCGATGCGGGGCGCTGCGACATGGTCGCCGTCGAAACGGCCGGCGCAGGCATCCGCCACCGCGCGAAAAATCCCGTCATAGGCGCCGCAGCGGCAGAGATGGCCCGACAGCGCCGCGCCGATCTCCTCGCGCGACGGCACCGCCGTCCCCCTGGTCGCGCGCCATTGGTCGCAGAACGCGGTCGCTTCCACGATGAAGCCCGGCGTGCAGAAGCCGCATTGCAGGGCATCGTGCGCCATGAATGCCTTCTGCACCGGATGCAGCCTGGCAGCACCGATGCCTTCCACCGTCGTCACCGCCTTGCCGGCCGCGGCCTGCGCCGGCATCAGGCAGCTTGCGACCGGCGCGCCGTCGACCAGCACCGTGCAGGCGCCGCAGACGCCGGCGCCGCAGACGAGCTTGGTGCCGGTGAGCTTGAGCTGGTCGCGCACGATGTCGATCAGGAGCGCGTCGGGATCATCGGGTAGGGATTCGACGCGGCCGTTGACGGTCGTCGTGGTCATGACTGTCCTCCAGTTGTCCTGCGTGTCGGCTTCTTTGCGGGCGCCGCCTTCTTGATGGGCGGCTTCTCGGATTTCGGCTTGGCGCCGGCGCAGAGCGTCCGCACCATGATCGCCATGTCCTTCAGGAATGCGTCCGCCGGCTGCATCGCCGGGTATTGCGACTTCGCGGCGTAGATCGACATTTCGACCAGGCGCGCGAATTCGGCCGGCGACAGGTCCTGCGGCAGCGCAAGCTGCTGCCGGCGCACGGTCCGCGCGATGGTCGCGACCATGCGCTCCGCATAACGCGCCGCATAGGTCTGGTAGAGGTCGCGGGCGTGCACGAGGTGTTCGGAATACAGTTCCTCGAGATGCGGTGAGCCGTCGAGCGAGGCGATCATGGTCGACATCCGCGCGGTCATGCCCGCGGCAAGGATGTCGCCGAGATTGCCGCCTGCCGTCTCGGCTTCGGCCACGGCTGCTTCCTCGGCTGCGATCGCGGATTCATGGATGCGCTCGATCACGGCGCGGAACAGCGCTTCCTTGGATTCGAAATGATGATAGAGCGCCTGCCGCGTCAGGCCGGCCGCCTCGGCGACCTGCTCGATCGAGGAGCGGCGAAAGCCGTGCCGGCGGAATACCAGCATGGTGGCATCGAGGATGCGGGTCTTCGGTCCCATTTGACGAATTTGACAAATGAAGGAGAATTGTCAAATCGCGATTTGGTGAGGCGGCCTGCCGGGCCGCCTTGCGCCTGTGTGAGGCGCGTCACGGAAGGTCGCGTCCCGGCTGCGTAAAGCTTCGTCATGCAGGGGCAAACCTGTTCGCCCCGGAGCTCGCGAGGATACGCACATGGCCCAAGGCATGACGCAGGTTTATTTCCATTGCTCGAACACACGCGGGGTGTTGATGGATCGCCGCGGCACCTCGGTGACTAGCCTCTCCGAGGCCTGCGAGGCGGCGACGCGCATGATCCGATCGCTGGTCGCGACGGTCAGTCTGGAAGATTGGCGCGATTGGGCCGTGCATGTCAGCGACGAGGCCGGCGAGGAGATCGTGATCCTGCCCTTCGCCTTCGTTCTCGGCAAACCGCACTGAGAGGCAGCCATGCCGTCATTGCTGCCTCTTTGCCGCAGCCTGAATGCGATCGCGACCGGCTGGCAGAATCTGATCGCGCGAATTCGCGATCCCTACCGCCCCGAGCTCCACTACATGCGCGGGCCGGGCCCCAAATGGCGCGCCAAGCACGCCGTTCAAGCCGCGGCAGCCGGTTGAACGCGGACCCGATCCTGGCTAGGCCGCGCAGGTCTCTCGCATCGGGGCCGGCAGGGATTCCCAGGTGCGAACCAGATCGCCGATCGAGCTCGCCTGCATCTTGCGCATCACGTTGGCGCGGTGCAGCTTTACTGTCACTTCGCTGATGCCGAGATCAAAGGCGATCTGCTTGTTCACACGGCCGCGCGCAACCTCGTAGAGGACCCGGCGTTCGCGCGGAGAAAGCGATTCCAGCCGTCGGACATTGCGTTCGACGATCCTCTCATCGGCGCGTTGCGCGAGATCCTTCCTGATCCCGGCGGTTACCGCATCCAGCAGGGTCTGATCGCGCACCGGCTTGGTCAGAAAGTCGATGGCGCCGGCCTTCATGGCCTGTACCGTCATCGGGATGTCGCCGTGGCCGGTCAGGAACACGATCGGCTTGCGCTTGCCGCTTGCCGCGAGATGATGTTGCAGATCGAGACCGCTCGATCCCGGCATCCGAACGTCGAGAATCAGGCATCCGGGCCTCTCCCATACGCTTGCCGCGAACAGTTCTTGAGGCGAGGCAAAGCAGGCGCACTCCATGCCGGTCGACAACATCAGTTCCTGCACGGCTTCGCGAACCGCCGGATCGTCGTCCACGATGATGACAAGAGGCTGCTCGGCTTCATCCTTTGGCCGCATCCAACCCGAAGCGGGGTTCTGCGACGTCTCGAGTTCATGCGTCATATTTTCCTCCTCATCGAACTTGCGCCACGCGCCAGTTCACCGACTCGAACAGTTGCTCCAGCATCCGCTCCAGCATCTTTGGGTCGTCACCAACGACGGCGATAATCGACGTTCGATGCGCGGTCATCACACTGCCACGGCCTCGTCGGCCTCCACCGGCAACGTGAACGTGAACGTTGTCTCGCCGGCCGGGCCGGTCTCCGTCCACAGCCGGCCGCCATGGGTTTCGACAATGGAGCGGCAGATTGCGAGCCCCATTCCCATGCCGTCCGTCTTCGTCGTTACGAACGGCTCGAATATCCGGTCCGGCGATTCCACCCCGGGACCGCGATCGCTAATCTCGATCCGCACGCTGCCGCCGGATCTGCGCGCGCGGATGGCAAGCGACTTGGCGTCTGCGAGACCCTCCATGGCCTCGATCGCATTGCGTATGAGATTGATCAAAACCTGCTGGATCTGGATCCGGTCGCAGACCACGGCGGGCAGGCCGGCCTCGATCTGCATCGCGACGCTGACGCGGTTCTGCCGTGCGGCGTCGATCATCAGATCGCGCGCTTCCGCGATGATTTCGCCGATCGTCGCGCGTCTCTTCTCTTGCGTCGATTGTTTGAACAGCGCGCGAATGCGGCTGACCACGTCCGCCGCTGCATTGGCGTCGCGAATGATGCGCGTAACGATCACTTGCGCGCGTTCGACATTCGGCGCATCCGCGGCCAGCCACCGTTGGCATGCATGCGAATTGGCGACGATGGCGGCGAGGGGCTGGTTGACCTCGTGGGCGATCGAAGCGGAGAGCTCCGCCAGGCTTGCCGCCTGGCTTGCGCGTCCCAGGGTGTCCCGGGTTCGCCGCAGCTCATCCTGCGCCTGGACTTGATCTTCGATATCGAGACAGACACCGTACCATTGCACCACGACACCTTCAGCATTGCGCATCGGCGCAGCGCGTGCCTCCACCCAGCGATGCACGCCGTCCGAACGACGAAGCCGATGCTTCAACGAGAACGGCTCGCCGGTCACCATCGAACTGCGAACCGCGTCGGTGACGACGACGGCGTCATCCGGATGCACGATGATCTTGATCGTCGCGGCGAGCCGTCCAGCGTCGAGATGACTCAATTGGTCAATCGACAGCCCCGTGAATTGCACCATTCGCTTGTTGAAGTAAGTGGGTTCGCCATCCGGAGCCAGACTCCAGATGAGGCCGGGTACGGAATCGACCAGTCGGGAAAGTTGTTGTTCGCGTTCGAGCAAGGCTGCTTCGGCCTGCTTCTCGTCGTCGACATCGATGGTGGTGCCGTACCAGGCGGCGATCCGCCCGTCCTGGTCGCGTTCGGGCGATGCGAAATTGCGGAACCAGCGATAGACGCCGTCAGACAGCGCAATGCGATGCTCCAGATCATAGTAATCGCCGGTCGCGAGGCTGTGCTGCCACGCTGCCACGAGCCGATCATAGTCATCGGGATGAACGAGGCTTCTGACGCCGAAGGCATCGCGTCCAAGCGGCGACAGGTCTTTCTTGGAGAGCCCCGTGAGGGTCCTGATACGGCGGCTCATATAGAGAAACTTGCCGTGGGCATCGGTCGACCATGCGAGCGCCGGCATGCTTTCGATGATGCGCAGTGCCTGCTCGGCCTTGTCTGTGCGCTTCGCCGCCCGCCGGCGCCCGGACCAGATGCAGCAGATGCCGACGAGAAGGCAGCAGCACGCCGCGACGGCAGCCCAGAGGCCGCTCAGCCCAAGCATCGACCCAGCCAGCAGCAGTCCGACACCGCAGCCCGACAGGGCGAAGCCGAAGTCCTCAGCGAAACGCGACGTGCCTGTCATGGGCCGCCCTCCCGCTTCGACCTGCGCGGTCGTCGCTTCGGCGACTTGTTGGGGTCGTCGGTCGGGTCGGATCTTCGGGGGCGATCCCTGACGCGGTCGCTGATCCAGTCCTGGACGTCCCCGAAGAACGCTGCGGGTGCGACACGCCCGAAACGCTGCGCAACGTCGGCGAGGGTCTGTTCGGCCAGGGCGTCGCGCATGGCCTTCTCCGCGCGAAGCATTACAGCGTGAACGGCGCACGTTCCCTTCGCGGCCCATGTCGGCGGTCTTGCGCCGAACAACTGACATCGCAAGCGGACATCCTGGCAATCGAACAGCGGCTTATCGCCCTCGATGGCATCGACGATGTCGAGGAAGCTGATCTGCTTCGGCGCCCTCGCAAGCACGTATCCGCCTCTGGCGCCTTCGGATGCCTGCACGATGCCGGCCTTCTCCAGCTTCGGAAATATCTTGGCGACAAAGCTCGGCGAAATGCCCTGCAACTCGGCGAGGTCACGGCTGCTCAACGGCTTGTCGCCGGAGCCGACCAGCCACAGCAGGCAATGGATGCCGTATTCGACGCTCACGGTGACGTGTGCCATAACGCGGACCATAGCAGTCCGAGTTGTCCCATGCAATACGCGGATAGTATTTGTCCGAGTTATGCGGATCCACGACACCGTGATGACAGCGATGCGTCGATGCCGCCCTAAGTTGCTGAAGCGACGACGCATTCCGGCGTATGCGTCGGCATTGCTTCGGCGTGCGCGGTCCAGTCGACCTAGCCCTCGGTACAGGCAACCTATCCTCGCGCACGATATCGACCGTTTGACGGACGTGGCAGTCGCTTCGATCGAACGTTTCCTGCTCCGAAAACGAGCCCGATATCATGACCGAGCCGCTGTTGCGTGATGCCCCAGAGAGTTTGTCGCCCTCGTCCGAGGCGCGTCAGGCCAACCAGCCGAGTACGGAGCATCGTGCCGCCGATGTGGAGATGGCGCGCGTGCTCGGCACCACTCCGTTTCGCATGGCTTTGGATGCCGCCGGCGGCGGGATCGCCCACTGGAAGCACGAGCCGCTGCACGACGTCGTTGAGCCGATGAGCCACCATGTGATCATGGCCTACAACGGTACGATGCAGCGCATGGAGCGCCGGTCGGGACGGTCGGTCGCGATCGGCACGTTTCGTCCCGGGGTCGTGATCATCATTCCCGAGGGATCAAGCTCCCGATGGGATATTCCGAAGCCTGTCGACGTCATTCAGCTCTATCTTCCACGGACAACGCTCGCGCGCGTCGCCGATGAAGCCGACGCCCCGTCGACTGATCTGCTGGAGCGGACGGCGCATCCGGACCCCATTACGTCCCGGTTGCTGTTGAGTGCGGCGGATGTGCTGCAGGGCAACGAGGCCCTCGATGCACTGTTCAGGCAGCAACTGACGGATCTTCTAGCCACGCGGCTGCTGGCGGCGCACACCGGCGCGCCGGCGCCGGTCCGGCCGGTTGGTGGCGGGCTGGCGCCGCAGGCGCTGCGCCGTGCCATCGAGCGGTTGCGCTCGGACAGCGAGGCCGACGTCTCGCTCGCGGCATTGGCAACAGATGTCGGCCTATCGCGCTTTCACTTCTGCCGTGCGTTCAAGGAAAGCACCGGGCTCTCGCCGCATGCCTGGTTGCGCCAGCACCGGCTCGAGCAGGCCATGAACATGCTGCGCGACACCGATGCATCCGTCGTCTCGGTCGCCGCGGCGCTCGGTTACGGCTCGCAGACCGCATTTGCCGCCGCGTTCCGCAAGCTGACCGGCGAAACCCCGAGCGATTGGCGGCGGCGGCGGCGGTAGCCGCAATCGCTCTTCAGGTCGGGCAATCGCTCTGGGGCACTCCTAACCCCTATTCGCTAGATCACCGTGGCGCCCATACCAACAACGGAGACAAGCGATGGTTTGGAAGGATTTCGGCAGTTCTCTTGCAATCACGCGCCGACGGCGGATTGTAGCGACTGCGCTCATGTACGGACTGACGCTGACCGTTCGCTTTACGTCGACAACGAGTGCAGACGCGGATGCTTCGGCACAGGCGTTTCAGGGTGCCAATCCCATCACCTCGGTCATGATCAACGACAGCGCCCCGATCGTCGACGGGGACTGGCTCGCGGCCGCGGTCCAACCGATCGCCTTCCGCCGCGGCGGGTCGCTCGCCTCCCGCGCGTGTCGTCCGGCTTGCGAGACGGCCGTGCGGACGCCGTTCGTGTCGGGCTGCGCCGAGCGCCGATAGGCGGTCGCCGCATTTGCTTCACCGATTCACGCCGTGATCGCCGCAAGATCCATCTGCGGCGGCGACGCGCGGACATCAGAGACTGCCAACCCCAAGGAGATATTACATGCGACTGGTCATCATCGGCGCCGGCTTTGCCGGCATGTATGCCGCACTCTCTGCAGCCCGCCTGCGCGACATCCAGGGCGTATCGCCCGAGGAGCTCGAGATCGCACTGGTCGCGCCGCAGCCGACCCTCGTGGTCCGCCCGCGGCTCTACGAGCCGAAGCCGGAAACGCTGACCGCGCCGCTGCTCGACCTCTTCAACGCGATCGACGTCGTCTATGTGCAGGGCAGCGCCGAGGCGATCGACACCGCGGCGCGCACCGTGCAGATCGTCACCGCCGGGGATGCGCGCAAGACGCTGCCCTACGACCGGCTGGTAGTGGCGACCGGCAGCCGGCTGTTTCGTCCGAACGTGCCCGGCCTTGCCGAGCACGGCTTCAGCGTCGCCAGTCTCGAGGACGCGATCGCGCTCGACCAGCATCTGCACGGCCTCGCCAGGCAGCCGGCATCAGTGGCGCGCGACACCGTGGTCGTTGCCGGCGGCGGCTTCACCGGCATCGAGGCGGCGACCGAGATGCCGGGGCGCCTGCGGGACATCCTCGGCAAGGACGCGAAGCCCCGCGTCGTCATCGTCGATCGCGGCGCCGCGATCGCGCATGACATGAGTGCGGATGCACGCCCAATCATCGAGGATGCGATGCGCAAGCTCGGCGTTGAGGGCCGGTTCGGCGCCGGCGTCGCCGAGGTGAGCAAGTCCGGCGTCACGCTCTCCGATGGCGAGCATATCGAGGCCGCGACCGTGGTGTGGTCGGCCGGCCTTCGCGCCGCGCCGCTGACCCAGCAGATCCCGGCCGAGCGCGACAATTTCGGCCGGCTGCTGGTCGACCGCGATCTGCGCGTGCCGTCGGTCGCGGGCGTGTTCGCCACCGGCGACGCGGCGCGGGCCGCATGCGACGACGTCGGCAACTATGCGCTGATGTCGTGCCAGCACGCGACGCGGATGGGCGCCTTTGCCGGCAACAATGCCGCCGCCGAGCTGCTCGGCGTCCCGACCCGGCCGTATCACCAGAAGGTCTATGTCACCTGCCTCGACCTCGGCGAGGCCGGCGCGCTGTTCACCCGCGGCTGGGAGCGCAAGGTCGAGCTGGTCGGCGACGTTGCCAAGAGGACCAAGCGGGAGATCAACACGGTTTGGATCTATCCGCCGCGCGCCGAGCGTGCCGCAGCGCTCGCATCTGCCGATCCGGAGCATGTCACCGAGGTCTGAGGCTGTTTCGACATCGGCGGCGCTCTGTGGCGCCGCCGATGATTCAGTTTAGAACCATCCTAAGAGCTGCGCCAAAAGGCGAGACGCTTGGTCGCAGTTCGCTGACGCGCTCGTTGCGAGTTCGCAACACGGCCAACGATATGTCCAACACTGGACGGGTTCTAATCGTCACACGGCCGCGCGCATCCTTCATCGTGTTAGTGACGGCAACAATGGAGACTCTGGAATTCAGGTAACGACGTTGACTGCGACGACCAAATCCCTGCGGCGATGGAGCGCCGTCCACAAATGGACCAGCCTGATCTGCACATTGTTCATGCTGCTGTTGTGCACCACCGGCCTGCCGCTGATCTTCCACGATGAGATCGATGATCTCTTGCACAGTTCGGTCAAGCCGGCCGAGGCGCCGGCAGGCACGCCGCCGGCCAACCTGGACCATCTGCTCGCCAATGCGCTGGCGCAGGCGCCGGGCAAGGTGCCGCACTTCCTGATCTGGGACCGCGACGAGCCCGGCGCGATATGGGTCAGCGTCGGTCCGACGATCGACGCCAATCCGGTCAACAACCTGCTGATCCGGATGGATACCCTTACCGGCGCCTATCTCGATTCCCCCGATGTGACCGGCCGCTTCACCTACATCATGCTGAAGCTGCACACCGACATGTTCGCAGGGCTGCCCGGCAAGCTGTTCCTCGGATTGATGGGGATCCTGTTCTGCGTCGCGATCATCTCCGGCATCGTCGTCTACGCGCCGTCGATGCGAAAACTGCGCTTCGGCGCCTACCGTGCGCAGCGGACCCGTGTCGTGCGCTGGCTCGATGTGCACAATCTCGCCGGCATCCTGCTGGTTGCCTGGACGCTGGTGGTGGGCTTCACCGGCGTCATCAACACCTGGGCCGATCTCGTGCTCAAGATGTGGCAGTTCGGCCAGCTCGCCGAGATGACCGCGCAGTACAAGGACCGGCCGGTGCCGTCGAAGCTGACCTCGCTGAACGGCGCGGTTGAGGTGGCGAGGCACGCGGTGCCCGGCATGACGCCGAGCTTCGTCGCCTTCCCGGGAACGCTGTTCAGCAGCAAGAGCCATTACGCGGTGTTCCTGCACGGCGATACGCCGCTGACCTCGCGGCTCTTGAAGCCCGCGCTGATCGATGCCGAAACCGGGACGCTCACCGACAGCCGCGATATGCCCTGGTATGTGTCGACGCTGTACATCTCGCAGCCGCTGCATTTCGGCGACTATGGCGGCATGCCGCTCAAGATCGCCTGGGCGCTGCTCGACATCCTGACCATCTTCATTCTGGTGACCGGCGTGTATCTGTGGATGCGCCGGCGCAAAGCGGGCGTGAGCCAGGAGCGCGCCATCGCCAACGCCGCCGCGATCGACAACCCCGCGCTCACATCGTGACATCGCCATGGTCGCACATCGCTCATTGAGCCAGATCTTCGCCGCCCCGCTCGTCATCGCGATCGTGAGCACGGTGGGCTTGGTCAGCGCGCTGGTCGGCGACGGTTGGTGGGATGCCGTCTCATGGGCGGCGCTCGGCCTGCCCGTGCTGCTCTACCTGCTGTTCGTCTGGCGACGCCGGCCGAATTGATCGAACGATGTCCTAGATCAGCGCTTCCGCGCGCAGCGTCGTCTCGATCTCGCCGAGGATGCACGCCAGCCGCTCGGCCCATGCGGTCTCGCCGGCCTGGTCGGAGATCAGGTCCTGGCGGATCTCGATGCCCGAATTCATCAGGCCGCGCTGCTCGCCATGCACGGGGATGGTGTAGTCGGTCTCGTCGCTGACCGCATAGGGCTCGTTGTCGCCGACTACGAGATCGCCCTCGGCGCGCAGATGCTTCAGCAGCAGCGGCGGCAGCGCCTTGTCGTGGTGATACAGCGTGCCGATGTGCCAGGGCCGCGCGATGCCGGCATAAACCGGCGTGAAGCTGTGCAGCGACACCAGCACCGTCGGCATGCCCTGACGCGCACGTTCGTCGATGATGTCGTCGATGCGCCTGTGGTAGGGATCGAAGATCTGCGTGCGGCGCAGCTCGGCGGCTTCGCGCGACAGGCCTTCATTGCCGGGAATGGTGGTGGCTTCGCTGATCAGCGGGACCGAGCTTGCGACATGCGGCGGACGGTTGCAGTCGATCACCAGCCGTGAGTAGGGCTGCGCGATCAGATGCGCGCCGAGCAGGTCGGAGAGCTTCGTTGCGACACCGGCGATGCCGATGTCCCAGGCGATGTGCCGCACCAGCTCGCTTTCGGGCAGGCCGAGATCGCCGAGCGGGGAGGGAATCAGCCTGCCGTAGTGATCGCAGGTGAGCAGGAACGGCGAGCGGCCGGCAGGATTGTGTTCAAGAACCGGCGAAAGATCGGTGCTTGCAAGCAGGAGGGATGGACTGCCGCCGTAATTCAAGGGCCTTTTTCCTCAACTTTGCCTATTCGAGCGGCATCTGGTCTGGAATCGAGCAACTTTCTCTATAGATTAAGCGGTCCGAAATCACGATGATTGTTTGAAGATGCCGCTGCTGACTATTCATCACAAGACCGTTTATCGCTACGCGCGCCCGGTGGCGTTCGGCGAGCACCGCATCATGCTGCGCCCGCGCGATGGCCATGATCTGCGCGTGCTCGACAGTGCGCTTGTGATCGATCCGCAGCCGATGTCGCTGCGCTGGATCCATGACGTGTTCGGCAACAGCGTCGCGATCGCGGCGTTCGACGAGCGCACCGACACGCTGTCCTTTGTCTCGACCGCGACGGTGGAGCACAATCCGGCCGACAGGTTCGCGCTGACGCCGGACGACGCCGCCTACTTCTATCCGTTCCTCTACGACGATGAGGAATTCCCCGATTTGCAGCAGTTCATCACGCCGCAATATGGCGACCCGAACGGCGAGCTGTCGGCCTGGGCGCGGCGTTTCCTCGATGTCGAGGCGCCGACGCTGACTTTCAAGATCCTCAGCGACATGACGCATGGCATCCGCGAGACGTTCAGCTACCGCAAGCGTTACGAGCAGGGCACCCAGCATCCGCTCGATACGCTGCGGACGAAGTCCGGCACCTGCCGCGACTATGCGCTGTTCATGATCGAGGCGCTGCGCCGGCTCGGCATCGCCGCGCGCTTCGTCTCCGGCTATCTCGCGATGCCTCCCGGCAGCGCGCATGGCTATGTCGGCGGCGGCTCGACCCATGCCTGGGTGCAGGTCTATCTGCCGAGCGCGGGCTGGATCGAGTTCGATCCGACCAACGGCATCGTCGGCACGCGCGATCTGATCCGCGTCGCGGTGGCGCGCGATCCGCGGCAGGCGATCCCGCTGCATGGCGTCTATCTTGGCGCCGCGGATGCCTTTCTCGGCATGGACGTCGACATCAAGGTCGTCTCGGTCGGCGAGGCCATGGCGGAGCGGGAGACGGCCTGACGATGCAGATCAGGGTCGGCTTCGAGATCACCTACACGGCGGCGCAGCCGACCCCGATGGTGATCATGTTGTCGATCCATCCGTCGCGTTACGCCGACATCGTCGGCACCGAGCGCATTGCGACCGAGCCGGATGTGCCGATCGGCCACTATCGCGACGGCTTTGGCAATGTCTGCGGGCGCCTGGTTGCTCCGGCCGGTGGCGTCACCTTCCGTGGCAGCGCGCTGGTGCGCGATTCCGGGCTGCCTGACATCGTCAATCCGGCGGCGCAGCAGCTGCCGGTCGAGCAACTGCCCGACGATTTGCTGCTCTATCTGATGCCGAGCCGCTATTGCGAGACCGACAAGCTGACCGACATCGCCTGGTCGCTGTTCGGCAGCACACAGCCGGGCTGGGCGCGGGTGCAGGCGATCACCGATTTCGTGCACCACCACGTGACGTTCGGCTACCAGCACGCCCATCACATGAAGTCGGCGCACGACGTCTATGAAAGCCGCGCCGGCGTCTGCCGCGACTTCGCGCATCTGGCGCTGACGTTCTGTCGCTGCATGGGTATTCCGGCGCGCTACTGCACCGGCTATCTCGGCGACATCGGGGTGCCGCCGGATCCCGCGCCGATGGACTTTTCTGGCTGGTTCGAGGTCTATCTGTCCGGCCAGTGGTACACCTTCGATGCTCGCCACAATGTGCCGCGGATCGGCCGCATCCTGATGGCGACCGGCCGCGACGCCGCCGACGTCGCGCTCACCACAAGCTTCGGCCGCATGACGCTGACGAAGTTTGTTGTCGTGACCGACGAGGTGGCGGCGGCTTGATAATGGCTTCCCGTCATCGCGAGAAGCGACGACTTGTCCGCCGAAGCCTTCGGCGAAGGCGGAAGCAATCCATGTCTCCGCACGCTGCGCAATGGATTGCTTCGCTTCGCTCGCAATGACATAGAGGGCCATGACCTCCGACCTCCTCTTCGTCTACGGCACGCTGATGCGCGGTTTCGACCACCCGATGGCGAAGCTGCTCGCGGGCAATGCCGAATTCCTCGGGCCGGCGCAGTGCCGCGGCCGGCTCTACCTCGTGAAGCATTATCCGGGCCTCGTCGTGTCGGATGATCCCGCCGACATCGTGCACGGCGAGTTGTTCCGCCTGCGCGAGCGCGAGGCCATGCTGCGCGAATTCGACATGTACGAGGCCTGCGGCGAAGGCTTTCCCCAACCGACCGAATATCTCCGCGAGATGCTCGAGGTCACGCGCGCCGACGGCAGCGTGAGCAAGGCGTGGACCTATCTCTACAATTGGCCGGTTACCGAGCTGCCGCGGATCGCCTCAGGAAAATTCCTCGAGCACTAGCGGCTTCACACTTCCCGCTCGACGCGAATGTCGACCTCGCGCTCGACGAAGCTCCATTCCTCGGTCGCGCGCAGCATGGCGACCAACTCGTCGAACAGGCTCGCGTGTTCGGGCGCGAACTCGAACCAGGTCAGGAAGTCGAAGGGCATGCCAAGGTCGCGGGCGTGAAACAGCTGGCGGGCGATCGCGGGCAGGTATTTCAGCGTCCCTGCGATGTGGTGCGACTTGTCCTCGAAGATCTGGCGGCGCTCCTCCTGGGTGAGGTCCCACCACGCGGCGGATTTCCTGATCGGGATCAGCGCCGCATGCGTGGCCTCGCTGCGGCCGAGCCCGGCCTGCACGGCGGCGAGCTTCTCGCGCTCTTCCTTCTCGGTGTAGCGCAGATGGCTGGCGACGCCGGCGAGCCGCCAGGAGGTCTGCGCCGGCAGCAGCGGCAGCGCGATCGCGTCGCTCGCAACGATCGACAGCGCCGCGACCTTCGGCAGCGTCTCGCCCTTCACCCGCGTGATGGACGTGACCTGCCAGCCGCCGCTCTGCCCGCCTCTGAATGTCGTGAACATGGCCTATCCAATCCCGGAAGCGGGGAGGGGGCAAGCTTGCCGTGCAGGCCCTCCACCGTGGATTCGGGGGTAGCCCGCTCGACGGAGCCGTGACAGACGAGGCCTGTGAATAGCCCGGAAAAGCCCCACATTGTTCGGCATGCCCGGTCGTGCCGCTATATGGCTAACCGGTTGTCCGCGATTCGTCGCCCGAGCTCAGAATCACCCACATGCGTTTCACGCCCCAATTCCTCGAAGAGCTGCGCGCCCGGCTTCCTGTTTCGGAAGTCGTGGGCAAGCGCGTCAAGCTCAAGAAGGCCGGGCGGGAGTGGAAGGGGCTGTCGCCGTTCCAGCAGGAGAAGACCCCGTCCTTCACGGTCAACGACCAGAAGGGGTTTTACCACGACTTCTCCTCCGGCCAGCACGGCAACATCTTCGACTTCGTGATGCAGACCGAGGGCGTCACCTTTCCGGAGGCGGTCGAGCGGCTGGCGTCGATGGCCGGCATGGCGATCCCGGCGGCGAGCCCGGATGCGGCGCGGCACGAGCAGCGCCGCCGCACCCTGCACGACGTGATGGAACTCACGACCAAATTCTTCGCCGACACGCTGGCCTCGCGCAATGGCGCCAAGGCGCGCGGCTACCTCGCCGACCGCGGCATCTCGCCGGCGACCCAGCTCCAGTTCCGGATGGGCTACGCGCCGCCGGATCGTTTCGCGCTGAAGGAGCATCTGGGCGCGCAGGGCATCTCGACCGAGGACATGGTGGAGGCCGGGCTGCTGGTGTCCGGCGAGGACAAGCCGGTGCCGTTCGATCGCTTCCGCGACCGCGTCATGTTCCCGATCACGGATGCCCGCGGCCGCGTCATCGCGTTCGGCGGCCGCGCGCTGGAGAAGGACGTTCCGGCAAAGTACCTGAACTCGCCGGAAACCCCGCTGTTTCACAAGGGCGACAATCTCTACAATCTGTTCACGGCGCGGCAGGCTGCGCATGACGGCGCGCAGCTGATCGTCGTCGAGGGCTATGTCGACGTCATCGCGATGGTGACGTCCGGTTTTCCCGGCGCCGTCGCGCCGCTCGGCACCGCGCTGACCGAAAACCAGCTCGCGCTGCTCTGGAAGATGGTCGACGAGCCGATCCTCTGCTTCGACGGCGACCGCGCCGGCCAGAAGGCCGCCTATAGGGCTGCGGATATCGCTTTGCCGCAGCTCAAGCCGGGGAAGAGCCTGCGCATCGCGCTGCTGCCAGAGGGGCAGGATCCCGACGATCTCGCCCGCTCCGGCGGCCGCGCTGCGATCGAGGACGTGATCTCTGCGGCGCGTCCGCTCGCCGACATGATCTGGTCGCGCGAGATCGAGGGCGGCAATTTCGACACCCCCGAGCGCCGTGCCGCGCTGGAGGCGCGGATCGGCGAGCTGACCAATGGCATCCGCGACGAGGTGGTGCGCCGCTATTACCGGCAGGACCTGCAGGAGCGGCTGCAACGCAATTTCGCCCCGGAGGGCGGCCGTGGCGGTTACGGCGGCGGCTTCGGCAGGGGCAATTTCGGCGGCGGGCGCGGCGGCGAATCACCCCGCCAGTTTGCCCCCCGCGGCCC
>NZ_LGHK01000072.1 GCF_001908235.1 Bradyrhizobium sp. NAS96.2 | reverse complement strand
TCCTGTTTTGAGTGAAGGTTGCGAACCCCTCATCTCAAGACAGGACGCCCCGTTGCGCTATCGTCTTGGCTACGCTGACCGCAGCAGCGCCCTACCGCGCGAGCGGTTTAGTCCTGTGAGCGCAAAGAGGACCTTGCCAACCCTTATCTTGGGAGTTCGGCAAAATTCTCGCTGACCTCGGTGTGCCGAATGATGCCAGCGGACCATCTCAAAGTCGCTGTCGCTTGCTCAAATGAAGTGAAGCGGCTGATGGCGGAGAAGAAGACCAGATTGAACCCGCTGGGCTGGTCGGCATGAAGCGACCCGGCCCATCCAAGCCTGTTTCGTTGGCATTTCAAGCTGGTTTTAGTGGAAAAGCCGCTGCGAGGGATTACGGCATTCGACCGGAACGTTGAAATAGCGATAAAGCCATACCTGAAGCCGGGCGATCAGCTTTATCCCGCCCTAGCCGCAGACCGGGAGGGTTCATGACATTTAGTGCGACCGCGGCCACCAGCGCCCCCGAGCCCACCCTTCATTGTCCGAATTGCAACCACGAGATCCGGCTGACTGAATCGCTCGCCGCCCCGCTCCTCGCGGAAACCCGCCAGCGCTTCCAAGAACAGCTCGCGAGGAAGGACGCGGAGCTCGCGCGCAAGACCGAAGCACTCCGGCAGGAGCGCGAACAGCTGCAAAAGGATCGCGAGCTGATCGAAGACCAGGTGGCGCGACGCTTGGCGGCCGAGCGCAACCAACTTGTCGCGATGGAGGCCAAGAAAGCGCGTGATGCGGCCGCAGCCGAACTGGAGGCACGTACAACCGAATTGGCCGAGCTCCGGCAGATTCTCGAGGCGAACAACACCAAGCTGGCGGAGGCGCAGCAGGCCCAGGCCGCGCTTATCCGCAAGCAACGAGCACTCGATGACGAGAAGCGCGAACTTGATCTGACCGTTGAGAAACGTGTCCAGGCTTCAGCTGAACAGATCCAGGCAAAGGCAAGGCAGGAAGCTGACGAAGCCGCTCGACTGCGAGTCGCGGAAAAAGACCAGACAATCGAGTCGATGGCCCGCACAATCGAGGAGCTGAAGCGTAAGGCTGAGCAAGGGTCACAACAATCGCAGGGCGAGGTCCTGGAGCTTGAGCTGGAAGGCGTTCTTCGCGGCCGCTTTCCAACTGACCTGATTGAGCCGGTGGGCAAAGGCGAACTTGGCGCAGACGTCGTGCAGCAGGTCAATGGCTCTATCGGGCAGGCCGCGGGCATTATCCTCTGGGAATCCAAGCGCACCAAGGCTTGGAGCGACGGGTGGCTTGGCAAGCTCCGGGATGATCAGCGCCGCTGCGGAGCCGATGTTGCGCTCATCGTATCACAGGCGCTTCCAAAACATGTCGAACATTTCGATCTGATTGACGGGATATGGGTGACGCACCCCCGATGTGCTCTGCCGGTTGCGGTGGCCCTCCGTCAGGCACTTATTGACGTCACCGGCTCGCGCCTTGTGCAGCAAGGCCAGCAAACGAAGATGGAGCAGGTCTACCATTACCTGACGGGGACTAAATTCCGGCAGCGGGTGGAAGCGGTAGTTGAGAAGTTCAACGACATGCGTGATGACCTCGACAAGGAACGAAAATTCATGGGGCGGCAGTGGGCCAAGCGGGAAACGCAAATTTTGGCCGTCGTCGACTCGACGGTCGGGATGGTCGGAGATCTTCAAGCCATCGCGGGCAAGGCCATGCCGGAGATCTCAAGTTTGGACATCCAGCTGCTGGAGAATGGCGTCGAACCGGAGCGAAAGGCAGGATGAGTGATTGTCGGCAAGCCGGACGCATATTCGAACCTGCGGCGGCAGACCGTCCCCATGCCGCCTGAACGGCCAGTCACGCCGCGGCCTTGTGGAATGTCGCCTCTTGGAAAGATGGCAGCTTGCGCAGACGGCGGATGAACCTATCAAAAATCGAATTTGCAAGGGCAGCCACACCACAACTCAGTGCCAGTCCGCCATCACGATCGGCGCCACGAGCGTGACGGCGCACAGGAGCACGCCCAGCATTGCGAATGCCCATGGAAGGCCGGCCATGTTTGAGATAAGGCCGACGATAGCAGGACCGACGAGCATACCCGTGTAGCCGGCCGACGTGATGACTGCGATTGCAAGGCAAACCGGCATTGTCTTCTGTTTGCCGGCCCGGCGGCACAGCACCGGCACAATATTCGCAGCACCCAATCCGATAAGCAGACACCCCGCCATGGCAATTGCCCCAACAGGCGCCGCTAGCAGCGCCGCAAAACCTGCCATGATCGGCAGAGTTCCGAACATTAATGTGGCGCGATCGCCGAACCGCGTCACGACGGCATCTCCGCCGAGGCGGCCTGCTGTCATGGCAATGGAAAACAACATGTAACCGAAGCCGCCATGCGCCTTCGAGACAAGACCTTGATCAACGAGAAACAAGGCGCTCCAGTCGAGCATTGCGCCTTCGACAAGAAAGGTCATGGCCGCAAGCGTTGCTATGAGCAACACGCCGCGATCGGGCAGGACGAACCCTAGCCGTTGCTCGGTCCGACCCGTTGCGAGAAACCGCGGCCATGCCAATCCAAGCGCGATCGTCATCAACGCCGAACAGATCAATGTTGGAGCAAGCGCGTCAGTGCCGAGCGAGAGGGAGGTAGTCATAATAGCGCAGCCGGCAACTTCGCCAATGCAGAAGTGCGCGTGGAAGCCGGACATCAACGGACGGCCGGCGGCGCGCTCTACTTCGGTTCCGTGAACGTTCATGGCTATGTCGATCGAGCCAAGCGAAACCCCGAAGGCAAACAGCACGGCGCCGAGGCAAAGAGGTGTGCTGGCCACAACAAGCCACGGCAGGATGAGCGCAAGGCCAAGACCGCCACCAAGAATGATGGTCTGGCTGCCGTAACGCGCATTCGCCGCGCCGGTGACGAGCATAGCAACGGCGGATCCAACGCCAAGCCAGAGCAACACCAGGCCAAGCACGCCATCATCGATCGCAAGCCGCTCCTTGGCGAGCGGCACAAGAGGTGCCCATGAGGCAAAGCCGAATCCGGCTACGAAAAATGCTAATCGGGTCGCGAGCAAGCCGGCTGGCCGATCGGTAGACGATAACACAGGGCACTCCGGCGAAAAAATAGCCCGCAAGCGTGGCGCCGACCGCCTTTGGGCACTCGCCTACGAGCGATGCGCGGCTAGACGATCATACGTCGGGCTGAACGTTCCACTCGTAGCAAGTGTGATGCCAAAGATGACGCGCGACGTCCCGTGGTGTGAGCCTCAGAGCGGTGCTGAAGCCTCGATAGCGCATTGCCGCTTGCATGTCGGATCGGTCCGTGCGGCCCAATTGACCATGCTGCGTTTGCACATCATTTCATGACTGTCGCAGGCACAACAACGCTGGTCGGCCATGTCGCAAAGCGGACAAGGACCATGCCGCAGTTGCCAGGTCGAAGTCGCGCGATGCGGCGTGCACACTAGGTATTTCAAGATGACACGCCTGCTCCAGAGGCGGGAACAATTGAGACTTCCCGGAAGTCGAACCAGTCCTTCGTGCCGGCGCTGGCGCCTTCAACAAATCCGGGGCAGTTGTTCGCCCGACAACCAGTCGACAATTCGTCCGCCGCCAAAGCTGGTCGACATCTGCACCAAATGATGATGATCGGCGACCGCTTCGCCGATATCAGCTGCATCGCACCCGAGCGGATGGGCCTTCATGGCGGCAAGCACGGCATCCGCCATATCTGCCGCCACGATTGCAACGAGTTTGCCCTCGTTGGCAACATGGAGCGGATCAAGCCCAAGGAGTTCGCAGGCAGCCGTAACGACCGGCTTTACCGGGATAGCCTCTTCCTGCAGGCGGAATCCGAGGCTCGATTGGTGCGCAATCTCGTTGAGCGTTGCAGCAAGACCGCCGCGCGTGGGATCGCGCATCACCCGGATGCTGGCGCCGCCGGCCGCAACCATCACGGCGACGAGATCATGCAGAGCTGCGGAATCCGAGACAATGTCGACCTGGAAAGCCAGGTTATGACGTCGCGACATGATCGCAACCCCATGGTTGCCGAGGCAGCCGGAAACCAGCACCCGGTCACCGATCCGTGCGTTCTCCGCGGACAGCTCGAGCCCGTTGGCCAGAACGCCAACCCCCGTCGTCGAGATAAACAGACCATCCGCCTTGCCCCGCTCGACGACCTTGGTGTCACCCGTGATGATGTGAACGCCGGCGGCACGCGCCGCTGCGCCCATCGAATCCGCAATCGCCTTCAGATCCGAGAGTCGGAACCCCTCTTCAAGGATGAAACTTGCCGCCAGATAGAGTGGACGCGCACCGGCCATCGCGACATCGTTGATTGTGCCGTGCACCGCGAGTGACCCAATATTGCCGCCGGGAAAGAACAGCGGTGAAACCACATAGCTGTCAGTCGTCATCACCATCCTGCCCGAGCGGACACCGAAGGCCGACTGATCGTTGCAACGGGCGAGCCATTCATTGCCGAACGCTTCGTGAAACAGGCCGAGGACCAGCTCCGTCGTGGCGCGCCCCCCGGAACCGTGGGAAAGGTCGATGCATCCGTTCTTGATATCGAGCTTGCGCTGATAGGACTTCACTCGCATCACGCCCGCCGCAGCTGATGGCCGCGGCCCCGGCCATACGTCCAGTGCGCGGCACAGGCGCCTTCCGATGAGACCATGCAGGATCCTATGGGGGTTTCCGGTGTACAGACCGTTCCGAATAGCTTGCAGTTGACAGGCCTCTTCATGCCGCGCAGGATGGCCCCGCACTCGCACGCCGGATTGTCGGCAACGGGCTGTTCGTGCATCACGAAACGTGCCTCGGCGTCGAATTTGGCGTAAGCTCGCTTCAGCTTCAGCCCACTATCGGGTATGAGCCCGAGCCCACGCCATTCGAACTGGTCGCGGAGCTCGAAAACGTTAGACATCTCTTCGACGGCGCGGTGGTTGCCTTCACGCTTCACCGCACGGCTATATTGGTTCTGCACCTCGGATCGGCCGTCATTCACCTGCCGCACCAGCATCAGGATGGCCTGCATCACGTCGAGTGGCTCAAATCCCGCGATCACGATCGGCTCGCCGAATTCGTCGGCCAAGCGCCCGTAAGGCTCCGTACCGATGATAGTGCTGACATGCGCAGGCCCGATAAAGCCGTCGATTTCGGCCTGGCCAATAGTCTGGATATCGGGACTATCGAGAATGCTTTGCATCGCCGGGGGAGTCAGCACGTGGTTGCAGAACACGCTGAGATTCTTCAGCCGCTTCTTCTTGGCAAGCCGGATCATCACTGCCGTCGCAGGCGCCGTGGTCTCAAATCCAATGGCAAAAAAGACCACCTGCTGATCCGGCGTGTGCTCGGCGATCCGGATCGCATCGAGCGTCGAATAGACCATTCGAATGTCAGCGCCGAGCGCCCTGGCTCGTAACAGGGATTGTCCTTGCGTGCCGGGCACTCGCATCAGGTCGCCGTAGACACAGAGAGTGACCTGCGGCCGGGCGACTAACCGGATCGCCATGTCGATCCGGCTGGTGGGCAGAACGCAGACCGGACAGCCCGGGCCGTGGATCAAGCGGACATTCGCCGGGAGCAAGTCCTCCAAGCCATAGCGGGCGATCGCATGCGTGTGGCCGCCGCAAAACTCCATGAACCGGTAGGCCCGTTGTGGATTGGCCTCAGTGCCGATCGTCTGCGCGAGACGCTGGGCAATGATCTTGTCGCGAAATTCGTCGGCATATTTCATGACCCGAGCTCCTGCTCGACGTTACCGAGTTCCTGCAGGAGCTCCAGCGTACGCTCGGCTTCCGCAGGGTCGATTTTGGCCAGGGCGTAGCCGACATGGACAAGGACGTAATCCCCCACGGCGAGATCATCGATCAGCGCAATCGATATTTCCAGGCTGACGCCATCGATGGACACAATGGCCATGTCACCGGGAAGGAGTTCGGCGACCTCAGCCGGTACCGATAGACACATATCAGGCTGTTCCTTCCGGAGCTTGCGGCTGCTCAGCAGTCTGAAGAGCGGCGATCCACGCTTGGCCGAGGCTCAAGCCGCCGTCGTTAGGTGGAACCTGCCGTGGCAACAGCGCAGTGAGGCCCGCCGCAATGCAGCCGCCCTGGATTTCGTCTGCGAGCACCGCGTTCAGGAAGCAACCACCGCTCAGAACGACGGTTGTGATACCAGTTGTCTGCGCAGAGGTTGCGACCCAATCAACGCAGCCGGCGGCGAACGTGCCATGAAACAGCTCGGCTCCCTCAGTGGCGCCGATATCGTTTGCAACCAAGCGCGCAAACAGTGGACGAAATGACAGAACGCCATCATTGATCATCCAACCCGCTTCTTGCACCGCAGTCTGCCGCACCCGCGCCTCGAGCTTCATCGCGGCTTCCCCCTCATAGCTCTGCAGGGTCGCAACCCCGAGCAGCGCCGCTGCTGCATCGAACAGCCGGCCCGCGCTGGTCGTGGTGGCCCCGCAAGGCCGATCGAGCAATGCCCGCAGATGCTCAGCCTGCGGCTGCGAGGCAAAGCGACGCGCAATTTCATGTCCCCGTCCCAAACTCTGAAGTATCGCGCTCGCCATTCGCCAGGGCTCGCGGGCTGCACGATCCCCGCCAGGCATTTGCAAGGGTGCGAGATGTCCGATGCGTCGAAACCGGGCGCCGTCGCACAACAAGAGCTCGCCACCCCAGTTGCCGCCGTCGCAGCCATAGCCATGGCCGTCGAGCAGAAGGGCGAGCGTAGGCGCGGTGAGACTATGCTCTGCGATGACGGCAGCGGCGTGCGCGTGATGGTGCTGGACAGCGATCAGAACGCAGCCGCTTGCTTCGGCAAAGCGGGTAGATGCCATGTCGGGATGCAGATCATGGGCCATGACGACAGGCCTGACGTCGAGGGTCGAGATGAGATGGCGGACCGTCTCCCCGAAAACGCGAATACCTTCAGCCGTATCGAGATCGCCGATGTGCTGGGAGACAAATGCTTCGTTACCCCGCGTAACGGTGACAGTTGATTTCAGCGCGCCGCCGACGGCGAGCAGGGGCGGCACGGACCTCGCAAGCCGGATCGGTTCGGGAACATAGCCGCGGGCGCGGCGAATGAATTGGCGCCGTCCGGCCACGACCGACACCACGGAATCATCAGCACGCGTAAGGATATCGCGATCATGAGTCACAATAAGATCGGCGATGTCGGCAAGCCTCCGCAACGCCTGGCCGTTGTCGATCGGTAGCGGTTCGCCTCCGAGATTGGCGCTGGTTGCGACGATGACCGGACCACCACTCTCAACGGCCGGACCGCCATCCCTCCGCATTGCGCCAATCGAGCCGAGCGCATGGAAGATAAGGTGATGCAGCGGGGCCACGGGCAGCATGACGCCGAGGCGCGACAGGCCGGGGGCTATCGCGGGCGCAAGCCGGTTGCGCGAGCGCAGCAAAACGATCGGGCGAGCTACGGTTTCCAGCAATGCGAGCTCGGCGGCGTTGGTCTCCGCAATCTCGTTGGCCTGCTCTATGGAGCCGATCATGACCGCGAACGGCTTCTGGTCGCGCTGCTTCCGCTTACGCAAACGCCGCACCGCGTCATGATTGGCTGCATCGCAAAGCAGCTGATACCCTCCAAGCCCCTTGATCGCCACGATCCGGCCGCCGGCGATCGCCGCGGCAATATTATCGATCCCATGGCTGAGCTGAGGGCCGCATATCGGGCACGCGATTGCCTCGGCGTGAAAACGACGGCTCAAAGGATCGGCATATTCGGCCGCACAGGCGGCACACATCGCGAAGGCCTTCATCGCAGTGTTGCGGCGATCATACGGGAGCTGTCCGGCAATGGTGTAGCGCGGGCCGCAATGGGAGCAGTTGATGAAGGGATAGAGGTAATAGCGGCTTGTTGGGTCGAACAACTCATTCAGACATTGCTGGCATGTCGCGGCATCTGCGACGATCCGCGTCGACGACCTGCCCTGTTCGCTGCGGCGGATCGAAAAGTCTTTGGCCCCAAGCGCGCCGATCTCCTGAACCGAGATTTGGTCGATGCGCGCCAATATCGGCCTTTCGAGCGGCAAGGCGGCCACGAACTCGGACGTACCCTCACCCTCGACCTCGATGATGACGCCGTCGGGATCGTTGGCGACAAACCCGGCGAGCCCATAACGAGCAGCGAGACGATATACATACGGACGAAAGCCGACGCCTTGAACGGCGCCGCTGATGCGTAGGCGCAGACGCGTTCCCGAGCCGGCGATTACCTCGCTCATCGCGCCGTGCCCCCGACGGGATGGGTCTGACCTGCCACTTGCTTCCCAATCCAGGCGTAGAGCGCGGCAAAGCCCTCGCCGGTACGCGCTGAAACCGTCAGCACTTCGATCCCTGGACTGACGCGTCTCGCATACTCGACGGTCTGGTCCAAATCGAAATCGACCAGGCGCGCCAGATCAATCTTGTTGATCAGCATGAGTGACGATGCGGCAAACATTTCTGGATATTTAAGTGGCTTGTCTTCACCCTCGGTGGTCGAGAGCACGACGATCTTGCAGGCTTCGCCGAGATCGAACGCCGCGGGACAAACCAGATTGCCGACATTCTCGATGAAGAGAATGCCGTGGTTGAGTGGCGGCAAGCGGCGATAAGCCTCGCTGACCATCGTAGCATCGAGATGGCAGCCCTTGCCAGTATTGATCTGAATTGCAGGCACGCCGGTCGCGCGAATGCGCTCGGCATCGTTTGAGGTCTGCTGGTCGCCCTCGATGACCCCAAGCTGCCAGCTCCGCTTGAGCTCGCTGACGGCGCGGACGAGGAGCGAGGTTTTTCCCGCGCCAGGACTTGAAACAAGATTGAACACAAGCATGTCATCGGCCAGGAATCGGGCGCGGTTGTCGGCCGCGATCCTGTCGTTCCTGCCGAGGATGTCGCGCCCGATCTGAATGACCCGCTCGCTGCTCATGCCCGCAACCGTCAAGCCGGCCGGGTCAGCCGCGCAATCCAAAAGCGCCCGTCCGCCATGAGCCCGCTGATGGTTGTGATCATGATGGCGGCGACGATGAGGGCGGTGAGAATGATGCACGCCCTGGCCGGTATGCACATGATCAAGGTCGTGACCATGTGCATGGCGATGACCATTGGCATGCGCACCTTGCGCGTGGGTGCGTTCGGTGGAGGGCACTCCTTCGCTACAGCCGCATATGCTACACATCAGTCGATCTTCAACTCTTTGACCCGCATCTCTTCACCCGCAGTCACCTGCAGCTGGTAGCTGCCGCAGCGGGGGCATGGCTCGCAGCGCCGGGAAATCTCGACGCTTGTCGAACAGGCCAAGCACCAGGCGAGGCCAGGCTGCTCGACGATCTTAAGAACCGCGCCGTCGGCGATGGTCCGCGCAGCAACGACCGCAAAGCTGAGCTTCATCGCTTCCAGAGCGACATAACTCAGCGCTCCGACCTCCAGACACACGGTCTTCACCTTTGAAAACGATCGCCGGCGCGCCTCCTCCTCGACAATCTGGATGATGCCCTCGCAAAGCGCCATTTCATGCATCGCAGGGTTCGCGAAAGTTGAGGGTGAAGGCGGCGCAAGGGTCGAACGATTCAATCATCGCGCGAATTGCAGCTCGTGCCTGCGGCCTGGCCATCAGCACCGCGCCCTGCAAACTGCGGACCAGCGGTCCGCGCGCGTGGAAATTCCATTCGGTCGGCGTAAGACATTCGAAGCGCGATATCTGCCCATGACGATCGAGCTCGACCGCGTGATAAAGACGTCCCCTGGCGCATTCGATCGCGGCCGCACCACGGCGCGGTCCCAGCCCGTAGCTTTCGGCGATCCCATCCTTCGCTGTCTCGATATGAGCCCCGGCTTTGAGCCAAGCGCAGAGCCCGACGATTTCGGCGATTCTCGCCTTCAGCCGCTCAGCCGGGGCCGACCGGCCTGGCGAAAGCCGGCCACGCAACATTTGGCGCGCCCATGGCCCCGTCTCGGGAATACCGCGTCCTAGGTCGGAGCAATGGCAAACCCGCACGTCGTTCGAGAGCAGCCGTTCAATGATGTCGTGGTCGTCGGCAGCGGACAGGAACGAGTGCTGCATCGGCACAGGCTTCAATACGGCTTCGTCAAGCGCGGCGATGCGAAGCGCGAGCGGGCTGCCGGACGTCGGCGCGCCACCTTCATTTGATATGCCGAGAGCCGTCAGCGCGGCCGGGACACGCGCCGTTGCCTCGCGTGGAACGGGACCGCAGCCGGCCTCTACGCTGCCGACAAGCGCCGAGACGTCCTGCATCAGGACGCGGATCGCGCCGGCACTGGTGGCATCCTTCGCGAAATGGGCGACAAACAGGCCCCGGAGCAGTTCCGCCAGCCGCTCGGCAACGACCCGGGTCGTACGATGCTGCCTCGTCGCAAGGCTGATGCCTACGCCGCGCGCCGCCTCGATCGCGGACTGGAATGCCACCTGATGCGCGGCAGCACACAACGAAAACAGCCGAGGCAGCGCATTGAGCAACGAACTGGCTGGTCTTCCGGCGAATAGCCGCGCCAGTGGCGGCCGGACGGGCGGCAGGATTTCGACCGTGGCAATCTTGTCGCCAGCAAGCGATACGGTGACCTCTATTCCGTTACTAACGGCGTGGCTCATGCGCACGCCCTCGTGCCCTCTGCGAGATCGTAGGCGATCCGGCAGATGCCGCACCCCATGCGCGCGTCGTCTGCGAGATTCTCCCGGACGGCAACAGTCTCGAAGCTCGTCATTCGAAGTAGGCCTCGATGATTTCCTGCATGCGTTCGGCGGAATCCTCAAAATCCTCGTCGGTTGCCAGCGCAACCGTCGGGACGCCGCCAACCTCAAGCGTATCCAGGATGATGCTATCTGTGGAATTGAAGAACTGCACCGACCAGACGTTCCGGATGCCGGTCGCCTGCACGCGGCACGTGCCGTAGCCGCGCGAGGTGAGCAGGATCGGCCCGTTGCCGACGCTTTGCTGCAGAAACGCCTGGTCGACCGGGCTCATCGGCAGGAGCGTGAAGTTGATGATATGCGCGCTCATGCCGGGCCGCCAACCCAGCGCCCGTTCTCGAATTTCCGCGAGCACCGGTAGCACGTTCATCGCGCCTTCCGGCGCCGCATAGATCGTAAGATTAGTCGACGTCAGGTCGGTTGCCGCGCGCCGCACGATCTGCGGTATTGCGCCGACTTCGATATATTCTTGTGCCTGGTCGCTGCCGATGCACACGCGCCAAATTCCTGCAAGCAACGTTTCTTCGATCCGTGCCACAGAGCCATCCGGCAGCGCAGCGACGCCGGCGATTTCGCCCGTCCCAAGTACGTCGGCAATCAGCTTGCGCTCAAGATCGCTGAGAGTCGCAAGCTTGAACAGCTGCGTTTGTGCAGCGCTCTTCTGGCCGGCAACGGCAGCGGCGAGGTTTGACAACAGTGCCACGGCATTCGGACAATTCCTTGCCAGCTCGACGCCATCGAGCGAAGCGAGCTTGGCGAGCGCGGCAGCAGCCGTCGGCCCGCTATGGCCTGCCTCGAGGCTTTCCGCGCCGGTCGGAAACACGCTCAGCCGATGCTCGGCGCCTTGCGCAAAGGAAATGCCTGCTTTCATGACGCGACGTTCGCTCGTGCGGGCTGAGAAGTGACATTCTTGACGACAGACGCTCCGGCGCGCAGGTGATCAATGAGTCTGAACATGTGGTCGGTCAAATTCTCCATATCCCGGCCCGTGCGTCGTTGCTCGCGGTCACGGCCTCGGACGGACCGCGCCGTGTCAAATCATGCTTTCCCGACTGAAAGCTCATCAGCTCCTTTCTATCGTCGCGGTTCACGGGATGGGTGTTAGCAAGGTGTGTGCCAATCACCGTTTTGTCGCAGTTATGCATTCCGCTCCGATCAGCAGTGCAAGGCCCCGCGTGGCATCCTCGGCGTGGAGCTTGTTTCGGCGCGAGACTCGTTATCCATGAACAACGGCGAGTTGAACAATGGCAAGTAAGCGGGACGGCAAGCGACGCCTGCTAGCGGAGGTGCCCGGGCAGCTGCGGCTCGCGACCGATCAAATCCGCAAAGAACCGGTCGTAGTCGTGGCCATTGATGGCCGCATCGAGGCCGTCGAGGGCCTCAGCGATCAGCCGAGCCTCATCGTCCTCCAGGAGCCGCACCGCGGTATCGATATGGACCAGCACCTTGGCGCCGACCGGCGGCTTGGAGAGCAGCATGACCGAGACGAACCGTTTTTCATTGCCATACTCGCACAGCGCCGAGATACCGTCGGTCTCAATAATCGTCATTGGCAGGCCAAGGCACATCGTAGCCAACACATCGTAACCTGCGAGCCGCTAGATCGGCCGCGCCCTCATCTCATAGTTTGCATGGTCGATATCGTTCGCTAGCAAACCTTCCGAGGGAGGGAACGGCGCGGTCCGAAGTCTTGCCGGCGCCCCCCACTGCATCAAAAGTTCGCAAGCCAATTCGATCGCGGGCGCAATCTGGGTGCGCACCGGAGCGGTCAGCGGACCACCCCAATTCTCCAGATCCATCGGCTGACAGCCAATGAGAGCAAGCTCTCGCGGGCAGCGGCCAAGCAGGTCGGCCGCACTTAAGACGTCCTGAAAGCCGGTCTGATGCAGGCTCATTTTCTTGGCGGCGGTGAACCTCGGCACCTCGTCGTCCCGCATGAGCTTCAACTGGCCGGGCGCAAGTCCATAGTCGATGGCATCGAACACGATCAGGCAATCGGCTTCCTCGAGAAAATTGACCAAATAGAGCCCTTGCGTACCGCCATCGAGGACGGTGACGTTGTCAGAGACGGCGTAGCGGCGGTGGAACTCTTCCACCGCCCGCACGCCGAATGCCTCGTCGGCCCACAGGATGTTGCCGATGCCAAGCACCAGGATACGTTTTGGTTTTTTGGGGGACAGCATCGGCATGCTCAATCAATCGCGGAATTCGCGCTCGCCCGAAATGATTGAAGAGATGATGCTCCGGCGCGACATGATATCCTCCCAGACCGCCGCGTAGATGTGGAGGAGCGCAAAGCACACGATGACCCACATGCCAAGACGGTGCCAGGTATGAACGTCCTGACTGTTCGGCCAGATCGCAAACACCCAGCCGAACAGCTCATCCTGCCAGCTGTCGTTGCCAGAGCCCTGCGCATAAAGTGCAAAGCCTGTGACGATCATGAACGTTGTCGTCAGCGTAAACATGAAGAACATCGCGAGCTGAGCTAGCGGATTGTGCCCGACATGTTTCTTCGGCTCGGCCGCGAGGAAAGCGTACCAGCGCACCGCGTGCCAGAGCGCGCTCCAAAAGCACCTGCGCCAAATCGGCACGTAGAAGATCTGCCTCGCATGGGAGTTTCCCACCAAGGCCAAATAGATGCGCAGCAGGAAGCCGATTGCGAGCACATAGCCTGCAAAAAAATGCGCAAAGCGGAGATAGCCGAACAGGAAATTGTCGTTTGCCTCTCCCGGCATTGACGGTATCCCGGTTCCGATGACGTAGCCCGTTATGCCCAAGACCAGAATGGCTGCCGCATTGACCCAATGCCACAGCCGCAGCGGCTCTTCATAGAGGTAGACGACGTCACGCTCGACACTGCGATCACGCCTTGCCGCATCGTTGCCAATACGGGTGGTAACGGCTCGCGGCATCTTGTCCAGCACGGCGACCTCCTTATCGAACCCTGACCGAAGCCATTTCCTGGCCGTTGGGGCTCATCACGTGGGTCGAGCATGCCAGGCACGGATCAAAGGAATGGATCGTGCGCAAAATCTCCAGCGGCTGCTCTGGATCGGCCATCGGCGTATCGATCAGTGCGGCTTCAAATGCGCCGATATTACCCTTGGGATCGCGCGGCGAGCCGTTCCACGTCGTCGGCACGACGCACTGGTAGTTCTCGATCCTGGCGTCCTTGATCTTGATCCAATGACCGAGCGCGCCACGCGGCGCCTCGGTGAAGCCGTATCCCTTGGCCACCCTCGGCCAGCTTTCCGGGTTCCACTTGCTGGTATTGGCCGTTGAGGTGTCCCCCGCCTTGATGTGAGCCACCAGCTTGTCCTGAAAATAGCGCAGCTGATGCGCCGCCCACTGGCATTCGAGCGCACGCGCTGCGGTGCGGCCGAGCGTCGAGAAAAGCGCCGTCACGGGAAGATCGAGTGTCTTGAGCAGTCTGTCGGTCGGATCCCTGAATTCCGCTTTGCCTTGCGCATAGCCTATGATGCATCGCGCCAGCGGTCCTACCTCGACGGCGTTGCCGCGCCAGCGCGGCGCCTTGATCCAGGAATACTTGCCGCCCTCGTCGAGCTCCCTGATGTCGGTCCTTGTGCCTTTGAAATTGGGTCCAAGCTGGAAATTCGGCTCGGTGACGCCATCCCAGGGGTGCAGCCCGCTGGACTCGTCGGCGTATTTGTACCAGGAGTGCGCGACGAATTCCTGGATCTGCTCGGGATCACCGTGATCGATCGGCAAGACCTCCTTGAGGTTGCCATCAAGGATGACGCCGCGCGGCAGCTTGAGACTTGTCGCGGAATAATCGTTGGCGTTTTCGGGGATGTCGCCATAGGACATCACGCTCTTGGCCGACAAACCGCCGCCATAGAGCCAGTCTTTGTAGACTGCGCCGATCGCCGCGACATCGGGCAGATATACCTTTTCGACGAACTCGATCGAACGGTCGATGATCGAGGACACCAGGTTGAGCCGCTCCATGTTGATCGCACCCACCGCGCCGGTGCCATCGACATTGATCGCGCAGGGCACGCCGCCTACCAGCCAGTTCGGATGTGGGTTCTTGCCCCCATAGACGGCGTGGATCTTGACGATTTCCTTCTGGAAATCGAGCGCTTCCAGATAATGCGCCACAGCCATGAGGTTCGCTTCCGGCGTAAGCTTGTAGGCCGGATGCCCCCAATAGGCATTCTTGAACGGGCCGAGCTGCCCTGAATCGAAGAACTTTGTGAGCCTGATCTGCAGATCCTTGAAATAGCCCGGTGATGAAAGCGGCCAGGACGAGACCGACTGCGCCAATCTCGAGGTCGCCTTGGGATCGGCCTTGAGTGCGGAGACCACGTCGACCCAATCCAGCGCGTGCAGGTGATAGAAATGTACGAGATGATCATGAACCTGCAGGCAGAGCTGCATGATGTTGCGTATCGAGTTGGCATTCTCCGGAATCGCGATGCCGAGCGCATTCTCAACCGCGCGCACGGAAGTCAGCGCATGGGTGCCGGTGCAGACGCCGCAAATCCGCTCGGTAAACGCCCAAGCGTCGCGCGGATCGCGCCCGCGCAGGATGGTTTCGATGCCACGCCACATCGTTCCGCTCGAGACGGCATTGCGGATCACATTGTCCGAATCGAGGTTGACCTCGACACGCAGATGACCCTCGATCCGAGTTAGCGGATCGACGACAACGCGCTTGCCGGCCCCATCGAGCTTGAACCCATTGGGGGTCTTCACGCCCACCTGTCCCCCTAGCCCCGATGATTGTCCTGAGCTGCGCCATCCCCTTTACGGGTGAGCCGCTTCGCGGCCGTGACCGCCGCATGCGCGGCAAGGGTAAGACCGGCAACGCCGGCAGCCGCCATCCCGATTTGATCGGCGTTCTTCTCGATGCCGAATTGCTTGATGGTCGTGAGGTGGTCATAAGTCGAGCCCCTGTCCCAAAAGCCGTCTTCGGTGCAGGCAAAGCAGCCGTGACCGGACTGGATCGGGAAGGAAATGCCGCCGTTCCAGCGGACGGTCGAGCAGGCGTTGTAGCTGGTCGGTCCCTTGCAACCCATCTTGTAGAGGCAATAACCCTTGCGCGCACCCTCGTCGTCCCACTCCTCGACAAATTGGCCAGCATCGAAATGGGGACGCCGATAGCACTTGTCGTGGATGCGCTGGGAATAGAACATCTTCGGCCGCCCCTGGCGGTCGAGCTCGGGAAGTTTTCCGAACGTGGTGATGAAGGTCACAACGCCGGTCATGACTTCAGCGATCGGCGGACAGCCGGGCACTTTGATAATCGGCTTGTTCGTTATCACCTTATCGATTGGCACAGCCCTCGTCGGGTTGGGCTTGGCCGCCTGCACGCAGCCCCATGACGCACAAGTGCCCCAAGCGATGATCGCCATGCAATCGTCCGCCATCGAGTTGAGCTTTTCGACGAACGGCTTGCCGCCATCAATGCAGAACATTCCGCCTTCGTTCAGCGGTGCATTACCCTCGACGGCAAGCACATACTGGCCCTTGTACTTGACGCGGGTCTCCTCAAGAATAGCTTCGGCTTGGTGTCCTGCCGCCGCCATGATGGTATCGTCATAATCGAGCGAAATCATCGACAGGACCGCGTCTTTGACAAGCGGATGGGCCGAGCGGATAAAGCTTTCAGAGCAGCAGGTGCATTCGAGCCCATGCATCCAGATCACGGGCATACGCGGCTTGGTCTCGAGCGCGTTGGCAATATCGTTTGCCGCGAGCGGGCCAAGCCCAAGGCTCACGGCCGTCAAACTGCAGAATTTGAGGAAACTGCGACGCGTGATGCCCTGACGTTTGATCACATCGTAGAACGTTTCGCGTGCCGCGACCATCGCCCCTCCAGTGATCTGTGATCAGTTGACGGCTATGACAAATTGCTGATGTTCGGATAGCAAGAAGCAGGCCAATCGCACTGGCCGTCTGACAGATGGAAGGCGTTCCTCTGCCAAGTTGAGATTGCTGAGCCGAGCGTGAGCCGGCAAGCCGTTCGACCTCGCATCCGGATGACAGCGCTCGCCGCCTGCGCCAACGCCTGTACGAAGGATCGATGCCACAAAACGCACGAATGCCCGGTAATGCACCCATGGCGGGCACTCGGTCGCGAGCTCGCGGGAAGGCACGTCATGCTCGAGCAGATGTTCAAGGCGTACGAGAGATAAGCGGCGCCATCGACCGTCCACCCCCCCTGCCATTCGTGTCTGATTTAAAACGCCGATGTGCGAAACCGCACCAACCAACATCATTCCGCCGCCGCGGGGCGAAGGGTTGTCTTTTCAATCGTTCGGCTCGGCCTGCAACGCTTTCACGTGCGGCACGCCGATTGCTGAAATAAGATGCTGCAGTTGAAGACGCCGCACACCTCACCTGTTGAGGAGTCCACAATGAGCCTTGCTCGGTTGATCCTGACCAATCGACGTCGAAGCTAGGCAGAATTGTAGAATGCGGCCTCGAGAAGCGCCGCTCCGGCGCGGCGTCTGCCCGAGGCAGTCGCGGACTGGCGCGACGGCGAGGTGGAGGTGGTGGCCGCCTGGCAGATCTTCACTGATAAGCCGGGCGCCCAGGAGTATGCACGCTTCCTCGACAGGCTGCAGCACACCCTGAACGAGAGCAATAGCCAGGAGTAGGCCAGGCGACTGCGAGGCGAGCACCGCCAGAAGCATAAGCCCCGCTCTGCTTCAGGCCGCGGCGGCCCAGACGAACCCACGACTATTGTCGTGGAAAGCATTGTGACGAGCCTAGACCGCGTCCGGGCGATGCAGCATATCGACCGTGATGGTGCCGCGGGCGCGCGAGACACATGCGCAGATCTTCTCGTTAGCACGCTTCTGATTCTCGCTGAAGAAGACGTCACGATGGTCAACCTCACCGTCGATATGGACGAGGTCGACGGCACAGACGCCACACTCGCCGCGCCGGCAATCCGAAATGACCTCATAACCAGCCGCATTGAGCGCATCCAGCATCGAGCGATCGCGCGGAATCTCGATCTCAATGCCGCGGTCCGCGAGGCGCACCCGGAAATCTTCGGTCGGCAGCAAGCCGCTCGAACCGAAGGTCTCGTAGCGCAGGTCGGGCAACGCACGCCCCGCGCTGGTCCAGGCCCGACGCGCAGCATCGAGCATTCGCATCGGGCCGCAAAACAGGGTCATGGCATCGGGCGGCAGCGAGGCGAACAAGGTGTCGAAATCGAGCCGGCGCCCTTCATTGCCTGCATGGACGACGAGGCGCTCGTTCAGCAAGGTGGCCAGAACATCCAGATAGACAGCATCTTCGCGCGAACGCATCGCGTAATGCAACGTGAATTCGGCTTTGCGGCGGTCGAGCGCCTGTGCTGCCCCAATCAACGGCGTAATGCCGATGCCGCCGGCGATCAGGCAATAATGCCGGCGCGACCAGTCGATCGGTAGCAGCGAGGTCGGCAACGTGATGGTCAGCCGCGCCCCGGGCGCGAGCGACCACATATAGCGCGAGCCGCCGCGGGAATCCTCCGCGCGTCGCACCGCGATACGGTAGCCGGCGCGGTCGCCTTCGCCGATCAGCGAGTAGGACCGCGTCTCGGGGCGGCCACCGACGGTGACGGCGACATCAATATGACTGCCGACCGGGTAGGCCGCACCGTCGAAAATTTCCGGCCTGATCAGGAACTCGCGGATCGAGGACGTCAGATCGCGGGTCGCAATCAGGGTTGCGGGAGTCCAGGTCTCGATGAAACGCATGCGCTCCTCCTTTAATCGCCTGCAGTCCTGATGAGTGCCAGCCCCGGCAGCAGGTCAGAATGCGTTTTATTCTTGAGCACCAGCCGCAAATTGCGCGACGCCAGCCGCGCGTGCTCGCGCATGATCGCCTCAGCCCGCGTACCCTCGCGGTTTTCGATAGCGTCGATCACGACACGGTGTTGATCTTGCGCAATCAAGAGCGTCTCGTGCGCCTGCGGCAGTTCTGATTGGGTCATCACAAAGCCGCTTGGCGAGGCAAACGGCAGCGCGGACGCGCGATCGACCTGCCGGATCAGGGGCGGGCTGCGCGACAATTCGGTCAACAGCGCATGAAAGCGCGCATTCAGCGTGACGTAGGAGGAGAAGGCCTCGATCGAGATCCGATCCTGCTGCACCAGGCCGTCGATTTCCTCGCGACATCCTTTCAGTGGCTCGAGATCGCGCGAAGAGACCCCGCGCTCGGCGGCAAAGCGCGCGGCCAATCCCTCCAGCGTGCCGCGCAGTTCGATCGAGTCCAGGACATCTCGCTCGGAGAACGCCTTCACCGTGAAGCCGCCGGAAGGGATCGCTTCCAGAAGCCCTTCCTCCTCCAGCCGAACCAGCGCCATTCGCACGGGGGTGCGCGAGGCGCCGGTCGTCTCCACCGCCTGCAATTCGGAAATCCGTTCGCCAGGCCGCAAATCGCCCGATAGGATCAGATCGCGCAGGCGGAGCTGCGCGCGCACGGTCTGTGAGACGCAGCGATCACTATCTCGCTCGGCCATGCCCTACTCCGCAGCCTGCCGTTGTTGCGGCGGATTCTCCGCCTCGATCATGCGATCGATCAGGCGGCGTGCCCACATCGCTCCCGCATCGATATTGAGGTTGTAGAAGATCCGATCGGGATTTTCGTCGATCGCGCGCTGCTGCGCCTCGAGAATGAGCTCGTCCTCGCGGAAGATGCTGGAAACGCCTTCGCGGAGTTCGGTGGTCAGGCGCTGTTTGCCCAACCGATAATTGCGCACGAATGCCCAGAAATAGTGGCAGCTTGTATCCGTCTCGGGCGTGATGGTGTTGAGAACAATCCCGTTGACGCCTGCCGAGCGATCGCCTTCGGGCGCGCCGGTGCCGGCCGGCGCGACACCGACGTCGATATTGATGGTGCACGGCGCCGCGAAACGAATGATTTGCCAGCGGTCCACCGGGCCCGCCTTTTGCAGTTGCTTCGCCCAGAATGGCGGCGGAGCAATCCCCTTCATCCAGCGTGTCACGGTGACGGTCACCTCGCCATGAGTGACGTCGAATGGCGCTTCAGCGATGGCGGCATTGCCGATGCTGGCGCCGTGCACGAAGGTTTCGTGCGTCAGGTCCATGAGATTGTCTACGACCAAACGGTAGTCGCATTTGAGGTGAAGGGTCTTGCCGTCGCCAGCCCAAGCGGGATCGTCGTTCCAGTGCATGTCGGGCACCAGCGCTGGGTCAGCCAGCGCCGGATCGCCCACCCACAGCCAGATGAAGCGATGGCGCTCGACGACAGGATAGGCACGCACGCAGGCGGAAGGGTTGATCGTCTCTTGCGAGGGCATGAAGGTGCAGCGGCCCTGCGCGTTGAACTTCAGTCCATGATAGCCGCAGACGACAGTGTCGCCCTCAAGCCGACCTTTTGAAAGCGGCACCAGTCGATGCCAACAGGCATCCTCCAGCGCGGCCACCTCCCCGTTCCTGCGGCGATACATCACAATGTGCTTGCCGCAAATCGTGCGCGGCAATAGCGCCTGTTTCACGTCGGCGTCCCAAGCGGCGGCGTACCAAGCATTCATCGGAAAACAGTGACCCATTCGCTCGCTCCCTCCCTTACTCTCCCTGGATACTCATAGTATACATTTGACGAAAGTATGTAGCAAAATGAGGATAATACGCGCTGAAACTGGTAATTTTTGTGGTGGTATTGATAATTCTGATGAAGTACGTGTATACATTGATCCGGAAGATGTAATCGAGCGCATTCAGGAAGCGGGAAGCCGGCTCACTCCTTTGGCGATCTTTGCTCTCGCGAAGATGCGCAAACCGCTCGTCGAGCCGCTAGCCCGTAAGCAACGCCACCCGGGCGCTGGTTCCTTTGCGGACCGGGGACTGGCCCGCACTTCAGCTCGTCGACCGTCGTTTTGATCACGTAGAGCGTGGCGATTTGTTCGAGCGCTTCGATTGCGATCGGCGCATTTCCGAACGCACCGCGCGCTCCGCCTACCGGCCACCTCGCCTGTGACTGTGACCTACTCTTTGCCTTCCTGTCACTTACGACTAGGCCTGCGGATTCTTATCTTTGAGGTTGAATCGCTTCACTTGCGTTACAGCCCGCGCGCACGGGTTTCGCGTCGCATCGAGCCCATCTCGCGCCACATGCCGTTGTCTGCGCGCCCGGTCAGCGACGTTCCTGGCCCGCGTAAGGGCGCAGTATTGCGAACTTCTTGGCTGGTAGCACCGTCCCTTTGCCGGGATCCGACGTCGACGTCTTGGCGCCGAGATCGGCCCAGGCTTTCAGATCATCCTGCGCGTAGACAACACGACCACCGATCTTTCGATACGTGGGCCCTGTGCCGTACGTGCGATGCTTCTCGAGCGTACGGCCGGAAAGGCCAAGATAACGCGCGGCCTCCGGTGTACGCAGGAAGCGCGGGGATAGGCCGCCCATCGTATTGGGCATTTGAACCTCCAGGGGTGACCAGCGCGCTGGGAAAGACGGCGCTAGCGTGCAGGCGGTCATCATAGAGAAGCGCGCTCTCGGAGGGGGATAGCGAACATTGAGGAGGCAATTTTCGACATCCCTAAACAGGAAGGGCTATTGTTTCGGCGCCGCTTACGCCAGCGGGGTCCAAACGGCATGCGAACTTGGAGGCGGCATCAACTGTCGATTTGGCGGAAGACGCTTCCGCGGCCTGGTGTTCGAATTACCAACGAGGATTTGTGAAATCGTGATGCCGCGTTGCTGAACCGTGGGTCGGAGATTGCCGAAGCCCCGCGCACCCTGTAAACGGTGCCCGCCACCGTTGCCGGCCGCGCCACGCGGCCCGGAAGGCGGCGGGGCCTGTAGCTCAATGGTTAGAGCCGGCCGCTCATAACGGTCTGGTTGCAGGTTCGAATCCTGCCGGGCCCACCAGTGATTTCAAGGAGGGGTCGTCTTCGACTGGAAGA